>NZ_JBSFUO010000005.1:0-399792 GCF_053591835.1 Streptomyces sp. NPDC002911
GCGGGACGCGTCGCGTCACCGAACGGGTCGTTGCCACGCCAGCCCACGGTCCAGAGACCGAAGGTGAACCTGTCCGCGGGGGTGGGAGTGAAGCGTTCCGTCATGATGTGTCCGCCTTCGCCTGCCTCGGGTCCGGAGCCGTCGTCAGTACCCCGGACCTATTTGTTCACTGACATGATTAATTATGCACGCAGCACCGTGCGGACGTAAACCCCCAGAGGAGGAAACGAGGGCCGCCTCTGTTCCGGACGCCGTGGATCACGTAATTTGTTTGTCGCACTCCCAAAACCGCATCACCGGAAACCGCACGAGAAGAGGTAGCCCATGCCGCCGCGTACCGTCGTCATCGGCGTGGACAGCTCCACCCAGTCCACCAAGGCTGCGATCACCGACACCGAGACCGGTGAGCTGCTCGCCGTCGGCCGCGCCCCCCATGTCGTCACGGGTGAGGGCGGGGCGCGCGAGACCGACCCCGAGATCTGGTGGCGGGCGCTGCGCGACGCCGTCGCGGCCGGACTCAAGGAGTCCGGACTCTCCGCGTCCTCCGTCACGGGCATCGCCGTCGCGGGACAGCAGCACGGTCTCGTGACCCTCGACCGGTCCGGCCGTCCGCTGCGCCCCGCACTCCTGTGGAACGACACGCGCTCCGCGCCACAGGCCGCGGCGCTCGTCGCCGAGCTGGGCGGACCGGAGGCCTGGACCGCGCGTACCGGCACGGTGCCCGTCGCTTCCATGACCGCGACGAAGTGGCGGTGGCTGCGCGAGAACGACCCGGTGAACGCCGAGGCGACGGCCGCCGTGCGGCTGCCCCACGACTTCCTGACGGAGCGGCTCGCGGGCGTCGCGGCGACGGACCCGGGCGACGCGTCGGGCACCTGCTGGTACTCCACCGCGACGGGCGCGTACGACGTGGAGCTCCTGGACCGCCTCGGCCTGGACCTCTCCATGCTGCCGGAGGTCGCCGCCACGGGCGGGACCCGGATCGGCTCCCTGACCGAGGCCGCAGCCGAGGCGCTCGGCCTGCCGGCCGGGATCGCCGTCGCGGCCGGCACCGGGGACAACATGAGCGCCGCGGTGGGCCTCGGCCTGGGCGGCGCGGGACTGCTGGACCATCCCGTGCTGAGCCTGGGCACGTCGGGCACCGTCTTCGCCGCCTCCCGGGCCCGGCCCGCCTCCACGGCCCTCTCGGGGTTCGCCGCCGCCGACGGTACGTACCTCCCGCTGGCCTGCACCCTCAACTGCACGCTGGCCGTCGACAAGGTGGCCACCCTACTGGGCCTGCACCGCGACGACGCGACACCCGGCGGCGAGGCCGTCCTCCTTCCGTACCTGGACGGCGAACGCACCCCGGACCTGCCCACCTCGTCCGGCCTTCTCACCGGCCTGCGGCACGACACCACACCGCAGCAGCTGCTGGGCGCGGCGTACGAGGGCGCGGCCTTCACCGTGCTGCGGGCGCTCGACGAGCTGCTGCGGGCGTGCGGCCTCGACCCGGCCGACCCCGAGGTCGCCGGCCGGCCGCTGCGGCTGATCGGCGGCGGCGCCCAGGGCCGCACCTGGGTGGAGACCGTGCGCCGGCTCTCCGGCCGGCCCCTGATCGTGCCGGGCAGCGGGGAACTGGTCGCGCTCGGCGCGGCCGCGCTGGCCGCTTCCGCAGCGGGCGGCGGCGACCCGGTCGCCATCGCGACCCGCTGGAACGCGAAGGCGCAGGAAGCCGACGCCGAACTCCCGCCGGCGAAACGGGACACCGAGACCTGGGAGCGCGTCGGTTCGGTGCTGGACCGGGCGGCGGAGCCATTGCTCGGCGGATGAGGCAGGGCTCAGGAACCGTGTCCGGCGCACGTGTTGGGAATGACAGTGGATCTTCCATAAGATCCGGCGATGATCATAAGAGAACGGCTGACGGCCGGGGTGGGCGTCCTGCTCGCCACCCTGGCCGCCGGGCTGGGCACCGCCCTTCCGGCCGCCGCCGAGGAACCCCCCACCGCCGCATCGCCCAAGGTCGAACTGGTCCTTGACGTCAGCGGCTCCATGCGCACCCGCGACATCGACGGGGAGTCCCGTATATCCGCCGCCAAGCAGGCGTTCAACGACGTCCTGGACTCGGTGCCCGAGGAGGTGGAGCTCGGCATCCGTACGCTCGGTGCCGACTACCCGGGCGACGACCGGAAGGTCGGCTGCAAGGACACCAGACAGCTCTACCCGGTCGGCCCGCTCGACCGCACCGAGGCCAAGACCGCCGTCGCCACCCTGGCGCCGACCGGCTGGACACCGATCGGACCCGCCCTGCTCGGCGCTGCCGACGACCTCGAGGGCGGGGACGCCACCCGGCGGATCGTCCTGATCACCGACGGCGAGGACACCTGCGGCCCGCTCGACCCGTGCGAGGTCGCGCGCGACATCGCCGCCCGGGGCATCCACCTGGTCATCGACACGCTGGGCCTGGTGCCGAACGCCAAGATCCGGCAGCAGCTGACCTGTATCGCCGAGGCCACCGGCGGCACCTACACGGCGGTCCAGCACACCGATGAACTCTCCGGCCGGGTCAAGCAGCTGGTGGACCGGGCCGCCGAGCCCGTCATCACCCCCGTGGCGACCGAGGGTGCGGGCGACTGCTCTGCGGCCCCCGAACTGAAGGCCGGGCTCTACACGGACCGCCAGGAGATCGGCAAGCACCGCTGGTACCGGGTGGACGTCCTGCCCGGCGAGGAACTGCGCGCCTCGGCGAGTGTGGCGGCCGACCGCGCCGTGCACAACGACTACGGGGTCCTGCTGCGCGCCGTGACCGCGCACGGCCGTGAGATCGTCCGTGGGGCGGAGTCCGGCACGGGGCGTACGGACGCCATCTCCGCCGGGCTGCGCTACCCGAAGCCCGCACGGGACGACACCGACGGCGATGTGAAGCCCGCCGCCGAGACCGTGTGCCTCCAGCTCAGCAACTCCTTCTCCGCACCTGCGTCCGTGAAGACCACTCCCGGCATGCCCGTCGAGCTGACCATCGACCTGGTGGACGCTCCCGACGAGGCCGCCGACGCCGCCGCGTTCGGCCTGGGCCGCGGCTGGTGGCTGCTCGGCGTCATGGCGCTGACCGGACTGATCGCGGGGCTGCTGTTCGGCTGGATCTCGCGCTGGCGCGTCGCCGTATGGAGGACCAACTGATGCGTACCACCCGCAGGAACAGCCTGAGGCGCGGATGCGTGGGCGCATCGCTGGCCGCCGTCACCCTGCTCACCTCGGGGGGCTCCGCCGTCGCCGACTCCCCGTCCGCGAGCGCGAGCCCGGCGGAGGGCGAGACTGCGGGACCGACGGAGGCCGGCACCACGTTCCGCACCGCCACGGCGATTCAGCAGGAACAGACGGCGACCGCGGACGCGTCCTCAGGCGACTATCTGTACTGGACCTTCCCCGCCGACGCCGGACAACGGCCCACCGTCCGCGCGAAGGTGAGTCTGCCGGAGGACGCCACCTGGCACGGTGCGTCGACCTGGCAGGTCGACGTGTACGACGGGCTCCGCCGTCGGCAGGCCTGCGTGTACGGCCACCAGACCAGGAAGGCGGATCCGGACGCGGGCACCGTCGAGCTGTCCTGTGTGCTGCGTACGGTGCGCGCCTGGTCCGAGCCGTGGGCGTCCGACCCGCTGCCCGGCAGCTACTACGTACGCCTGACGGTGGTCGGCCTGGCCGAGGAGGACCTGGGCCTGCCGGTCCACGTCGAGACCGAGGTCACCGCGGCCGGCCAGGGCGGTGCCCACGACGTGGACGGCGCTCTCGCCGAGCCCCTGGTGCCGGGCGTGGCCGCCGCCTCGGCACCGAGCGGTACCTCGGTCGGCAGCGAGCCCGAGGACGGCTGGTCCTCCGGCTGGTGGACCGACCGCTGGCTGTGGACCGCCGGCGGTGGCGTGCTCGCCGCGCTGGCTGGGATGTTCGGCTACGGCCTCACCCGCGGCGGCGGCCGCCCGTCACGGGTGCCGCCGGGGGCCTGACCGCGAAACACACCGCCTGAGGGCCGCAGGCCACCGCCGGCGGCCCTCAGGCATGCCGGGACCCGGCACCGCGAACCCGCCTCGAGCGTACGGCTGGCCGGCCGGCGTCAGGCTCTGCAACTCACGTACTGCGCACGGCAGATGACGGGAGTTCCCTGTGTCGCAGCCGCTGTCGGGCATCGCCTTCCGACGCGGTGATCGACGCGGAGATGGGGCGTGTGGTGGCCCGCCACCACGACGGGGACGGAGAGCGCCCCGACCTGCTGAGCCGACTGCTCACCGCGGTGGACGAGACCGGGGCGCACCTCTCCGACAAGGAGATCCGGCGGCGGCCCCCGGGTCTGCCTCGGTACGCGCTTCGCGATGGTCGAGGCGGTGCTGATCCTCGCCGTCCTGGCGCGCCGGTTCCATCTGGAGGTGGACCCGGGCAGGGTTTCAGCCCCGTGCCGACACTGACCCCGCAGCCGGACCGGGAGATCACGGCTACCGTACGGGCGCGCTGAACGCGCCGACGGGTGGAGCGGCCCCGGAACAGTTGACCTCAAGGTTACTTGAGGTCCTAGCGTGCTGTGCATACCGACCGACTCCGGAGGCACGAGCATGGACATGGAAGTCACCGCGTGGCATTCGCTGCACAGCACGATGAACGCGGAGAAGGACCGCAGGCCCTTCTCCCGGGCCACGCTGCACCGCATCGCGGCGTTCGCCCGGCCGCACCGGGGCAGGATCCTCCGCTTCCTGCTCCTCAGCGTGGTCACCGCCCTGCTGGCGGTGGCCACCCCGATGCTGGCGGGGCGGGTCGTCGACGCGATCGTGCAGGGCCGGGATGCCGGCACGATCACCAGGATCGCCCTGCTCATCGCCCTGATCGCCGTGGCCGAGGCGGGGCTCGGGCTCCTCACCCGGTGGCTCTCCGCCACCCTCGGCGAAGGGCTGATCCTGGATCTGCGTACCGCCGTGTTCGACCACGTCCAACGGATGCCCGTCGCCTTCTTCACCCGTACCAGGACCGGCGCTCTGGTCAGCCGTCTCAACAACGATGTGATCGGAGCCCAGCGGGCATTCAGCAACACCCTGTCGGGCGTCGTCTCCAATCTCGTCACCCTGCTGCTGACCCTGGCCGTGATGCTCACCATCTCCTGGCAGATCACGTTGTCGGCCCTGGTGCTGCTGCCGGTGTTCGTCGTCCCCGCCCGCCGGATGGGCTCCCGGATGGCAGGGCTCCAGCGGGAGGCCGCCGCTCACAACGCCACCATGGGCACCCAGATGACCGAACGCTTCTCGGCGCCCGGCGCGACACTCATCAAGCTCTTCGGGCGCCCCGCCGACGAGTCCGCCGCCTTCGCCGCCCGCGCGGGCCGGGTGCGTGATATCGGCGTCCGCACGGCGATGCTCCAGTCCACCTTCATCACGGCGCTCACCCTTGTTTCGGCGCTGGCTCTCGCCCTCGTCTACGGGCTCGGCGGCTACTACGCCCTGCGCGGCAGCCTGGAGCCCGGGGCCGTCGTCGCCCTGGCCCTGCTCCTCACCCGGCTCTACGCCCCGCTGACGGCACTGGCCGGCGCCCGGGTCGAGGTGATGAGCGCCCTGGTCAGCTTCGAGCGGGTCTTCGAAATCCTCGACCTCCAGCCCCTGATCGCCGAGAAGCCCGACGCCCGCCGGGTGCCGGACGGACCGGTGTCCGTGGAGTTCGACGGGGTCTCCTTCGGCTACCCCTCCGCCGACAAGGTCTCCCTCGCCTCACTCGAAGAGGTCGCCACACTCGACTCGGGAGGCGGCACACAGGTGCTGCACGACGTGTCCTTCACGGCGGAGCCCGGCCGGATGGTCGCGCTCGTGGGATCGTCCGGAGCCGGAAAGTCGACGATCGCGCAACTCCTCCCCCGGCTGTACGACACCGACACCGGCGCCGTGCGGCTGAACGGCGTCGACGTACGCGACCTGACGGCAGAGTCGATCCGGGAGACGCTCGGCATGGTCACCCAGGACGGGCACCTCTTCCACGAGTCGGTACGCGCCAATCTGCTGCTCGCCCGGCCGGAGTCCACCGAGGAGGAGATCTGGGACGCGCTGCGCCGCTCCCGCCTGGACGGTCTGGTGGCGTCGCTGCCCGAGGGACTGGACACGGTGGTGGGCGAGCGCGGTTACCGGCTCTCCGGCGGCGAACGCCAGCGTCTCACCATCGCACGGCTGCTGCTGGCCCGTCAGCGGGTGGTGATCCTGGACGAGGCGACCGCCCACCTGGACTCCACCTCGGAGGCGGCCGTCCAGGAGGCCTTGACCGAGGCTCTGGCGGGCCGTACGGCAGTCGTGATCGCCCACCGGCTGTCGACGGTGCGGGCGGCGGACCTGATCCTGGTGGTCGAGGACGGCAGGGTCGTCGAACGGGGCACCCACGACGAGCTGCTGGCCGCAGGAGGAAGGTACGAGGAACTGCACCGCATCCAGTTCGAGCGCCCGGGAACCGAGGGCGCGGCCCGGCCCGTCCGCTGACCGGCGGACGCGCGGGCCCGTCCGTGCCCACCGGTGGGCACGGACGGGCCCGCGGTCGTACATCACCGCGTGTAAGTCCTCCGCCCCCACCCCGCCGAGAAATGAAGCACGGTGTCTGCGCGGTGCACAGAGGCTCTGCGTGCGCGCCGTCGACCGGGGCGCGTCGGGCCTGTGCCCGAGGGGGTGGCACATCGGCGACGACTTCTTCGGGAACGTGAACCTGGGTGGTCCGCCCCATCACGGACGAGACCTCGCCACACGTACTGCCGGACGTTAGCCGCACCGGCGTCTCCCGTCGCGGCAACGGCGTTTGGGCGTGAGCCGGTTACCCACAGGCGCGGCGGCGGTGCCGCACCGAACCGGGCGAGGCGGCCGGTCCGCGTTGCGTGTTTTCGGGGCCCGCTCGTAACGTGACACGTGTCCGTCGAGCCGACCGACCCGGCCGAGGCCTGCACAGTCGGCCTCGGCAGGCCCGGCCGCCCTCGGGACCGCCCGGGCCGCAACAGCCCCTCCCGCCGCTGAAACCGGGTACGAATGAGTCAGTCACACTCCGCCTTCGGCGCATGGATCCGGCCGATAGCCGCCCGCCATGCCGGCGACCGCGCTCGAGCTGTTCTTCGACCTGTGCTTCGTCACCACCGTCGCCCAGGCGTCGGTCGCCTTCGAGCACGAGCTCGGGGAGTGATGAACAGCGCAAGAGACCCCGCCCATGTGCCACGGGGGCAGCACACGAACGGGGTCGGTCGGCTGTAGTGGCCGGTCAGTGCGGCGCGGAGGTAGACGCTCGCAGATCAGAGAGACGGCGCTGATACATCGGGCCGATTGCGTGCGCGCCCCTGGCCTCACTCGGGGTGGCCTGCTCGATGAGGTGATGGGACACAGCCTTGAGATGAGCGGCCCAAGCAATCACGTGCTGTTGCGCTGACCGCCCACATTGCTGCGGTTCACCAGGAAGGCACAGCGGGAGTTCGGGCCCAAGCTTGTTGGCTGCGTGCCGAACGTACCGGGCGATGGAGAGCCACTCGTCCTCGGACCGCCGAATGGCATTCCCTTGGTCCTCCCACCCCCACGGGCCAAAGTCGTCCCCGTGATCGTCCATACGTACGCTCCCTGGTATTCAGTGGGCTAGGCCGGTGCAGCGATGGTAGCGCCGCTGTCTGCTTCCTTGGGGTCACAGTGGCCGACCGAGGGAACGCACGGACCACAGGGGCCGCACATAGGGAGGAATTGCGGAGGCGTGCACGACTGAACACCATCGCCGTGCACAGCTGCGATATCGGCCGCAACGTCGGCCATCTGAGTGCCGCCCCAGATATCAGAGATCGGCTTGTCCAGCACATTGCCGAGGGTCAGGAACCGGCCGAGAACGCACGGCCACACATCGCCGGTCGGACCGATGGCACATTTCTCGTGAGCGCAGTGCCCGCACAGATCAGCGATGGTCGGCGTGGAACCCTGACTTGCTCGACCGAATGCGCGTGTTCGGTCTCCGCCGACTGTCCCTACGCCGAGCGTCGCGAGATCCTGCGCCGCTTCCTGCACGCGCTGCCCGTTCCTCACGGCGACGACTCCACCCCGCAGTGGGATACCGAGCCAGAGCGCCCTTTGCACATTGGCGCGAGTCTTCCTGTGGGAGCCCCGGAGTTGCGTCACTTGGTCGTGCTCCTCGGCGCTGTCCGAGTAGTACGACGTGGCGAGCTTGACGCCATAGCCGGTGAACACGTCCCAGAGTTCCGGGCGGATGTGGGTCATGTTCGAGAACACCTCGACGCCGAGCCCACGGCCGTGCGCGTGCCTGATCAGCGCGGGCAGGTCCGGGTAAAGCGTCGGCTCTCCCCCGATGAACTGAACGTCCAGCGTTCCCATGTCCGCCAGTTGATCAATCACGTTCATCCAGTCCCGCATGGTCATGGTTCCGTGCGTTCCCTTGGGCCCGCTGTCCGCGTAGCAGTGATCACAGAACTCATTGCAGAGTCCCGTCAACTCCAGCCACGCGAATAGGAGTCGGTTTGCCGCAGCGCTCATAGCCAATCTCCTTGCAACCGTTGATGTTTGATTCCCCGGCCGAATGCATCAGGCAGGGGCGGGAGTTCATAACCGGCCGGTTGCGGCCAGCACAGGCAGCGCAGTACAGAGCGCCGCGACAACGAACACGAACACCGACCAACCAAAACGGCGAACTAGCTTCATTCGGCGGCTCGGCGCTTGCATCGCTTGCATTCCGGGAACGGGCACGGCGGATATTTCGGGCCCGGTAGGTAGACAACGCCGGACACGACATCGACCGCGCCGCCGTATTCCGTCCACCAACCCTCGGGACTCCCCGCGTACGGAGTACCCGCGAAAGGGTCGGCCGGTTCTTCCGCCGTGATCATCAGTGCCCCTCGGGATGCCGTCGCAAGTAGACGTTGCAGTCGGTCACGGTCATCACGTCCCCGCCCGTCCGGGCACGGTCGCGAACGTTCGCCAGCTCTGCGCATCCCGCGCATCCCTCTACCGGGGTCGGCTCCAGTTCGCCTAAGCGCATCGGGAGTTCAACGGTCCCTGTGCTGTACCTCGTCGGCTCGGTCATGCGGAACAGCGTCGGACCGGAATGGATCTCCGACTAGCGGCCCCCTGTAGGCCAACTGTCGGCCAGAATGGGGGCATGGGGAACAGCGTCGGGGCCAACATCAAGCAGCAGCGCGAACGGCTCGGATGGAGCCAAGCGCGACTAGCACGGGAAGTCTGCCGAGCCGCTGGCATTGCCGGTGAGCCGGTGGGCCGTCAAGAGGTCAGCCGATGGGAGACAGGGAAACGCACCCCGCGCGAATGGCTACCCTTCCTCACTGCGGCGCTGGCCGTTCCCGTCAATGCACTCAGAGAGCCACAGGCGCCCGCTCAACCGCCTTTGCCGACGCTGGCCGACTTCCTCCCCACCGAGGACCCACTAGAGCCGCTGAGCGCCCGCACAGGGGGCCGACTCGGAATGGGTCAGGTGGACGACTTGCAACAGCGGGTGCACGGCCTACGGCTCGCTGATGACTTCCTGGCCGGTGGGGATCTCATGCGGCCCGCATTAAGAGAACTCCGAACGGCCGTTCGAATGTATCGAGAACACAGCTATTCGGAACTGACGGCCCGTCAGCTTTTTGTTCAAATCGGAGAGTTGGCACAGATCGCGGGATGGATTGCCAGCGACGCCGGTCAGCATGAGGAAGCCGAGCGCATCTACCGGCTAGGGCTCAGCGCGGCGACACAGGCCGAGGACCGGACGCTAGCCGGGAATCTCGCCGGATCACTGGCCTACCAATTCAGCAACAGAGGTCGGACAGTTGAAGGACTAGAGCTTTCCCGCGCCGCTCTGGACGGGGCCGGGTCGGACGCTCCCCCGAAAGCCCGCGCGCTGTACCTCGACCGGGTGGCATGGGCGGCCACAAAAGCAGGAGGAACCGAGAACGCGCAGCACGCAATGCGGACCCTCGGCGAAGCGAGCGAGGCGCTGAGTACAGACAGCGAGGGAACCGAATCACCGGCGTACCTGTATTGGGTGGACGCCGGAGAACTGCAAGTCATGGAATCCCGCGTCTACACAGAACTGCGCCGACCGCTCCGCGCTGTTCCATTGCTGCGGGATGTGCTCGACCGATACGACGCGACGCACACGCGGGAACTCGCGCTCTATCTGTCATGGCTGGCCGTTGCCTACGCCGATGCCAACGAACCCGAGGAAGCGGCCGCGACTGCGGAACGGGTGCTCACGCTGTCAGCAGATGTGGCCAGCGAGCGGACAGCGGAACGGGTGCGGGTGGTCCTGGCCCGCCTCGCTGAGTATGCCGACGTACCCGAGGTGAGGGCCGTTCTGAACTCTGTGGCCTAAGAATCTTAGGGGCGAAAATCCCCTGGTATTGCTGGACTGCCCCTACCCAAGACCCCCACAACGGCTGGATACCCCGCCTTTCTTTCGAAGGTGCCCTAGAAGCGCAAGAAACCCCCGACGTCCGAACCCACAGTGGGGCCGGTCATCGGGGGTCATGACCACACCTGAACGTTCAGGTGTGGTCACCTCATGCCGCAGTTCCTCGGGTGGCCACCGACACGTACGCGGCCAGGCAACCGAGGGGCTGCGTCCGGGGCGGGCTGGACGGTTAGCAGCGAGCGGGGAAAGCGCGATGCCACCTTGCTGGGCGGTGCTGGATCATTCGAGGGTTGCCAGCCGTTCGGGCCGAGGACTACGCGGGTCGGCTCCAATGACGTCACCTCCGGCCGTAAGCGTTGTATAGGTCCATCAGCGCACTGAATTGATTCGGCTCATTCATACGATCAACGGCCGCGAGACGGGCAAACTGTTAAGCGCGAGAGGAAGAAAAGCGGGATTACATCGGGGCCCCGCAATTGTGTTACCCAACCGGTACCGGCCAGCCGAAAAGTCGAGAATTCGTGCGCCGGGCCATCGAAGGCGTCGCCGTCCGCGTCGCCCAGCGCATCCTCGCGATGGCTGCCGCGATCTCGCACAACCACAAGACCGGCCAGCCCGTCATACGATCCTTGATCGCTTATGACCACTGATCACATCGGAATGACTCGTCCAGGTGAAACGCAGCTCCGCCGCGGCGGCTGAGGCGAGGCGGAGGGAGCCCCCGGCTCAGGTCACCGGTCCAGCCACTTCTTCCAGGTGTCCGGGTGCTTCTCGATCCAGCGTTCTGCCGCCTCGTCGGGCGACAGCCGATCGGACGCGATCATCTTGGACACCTCGTTCTGGTCCTTCTCCGACCAGGTGAACTTCTTCAGGAAGGCCGCCGCGTCCCCGCCACGCTTCGAGAAGTCCGCGTTGAGGTACTTCTGGAGCGGGGTCGTCGGGTACGCGCAGTCGATGTCCGCCGGGTCCTTGGCCGCGCAGGCGTCGGAATACTCCGGGAGCTTCACCTCGACCATCGGCACCTCGTTGAACAGCCACTGCGGCTGGTACCAGTAGCTGAGGAAGGGCTTCTTCTCCTTGGCGAACTGCTGCATCTGGGTGATCTGCGCGGCCTCGGATCCGGCGAAGACGACCTTGTAGTCCAGGCCCAGATTCTTCACCAGCGCCTTGTCGTTGGTGACGTAGGACGGCGAACCGTCCATCAGCTGGCCCTTGTCACCGCTCTCCGCGGTGCGCAGTTCGTCGGCGTACTTGTCGAGGTTCTTCCAGTCGGTGACGTCGGGGTGCTCGTCCGCCCAGTACTTCGGTACGTACCAGCCGATGTGGCCCGTGACTCCGAGGTCGCCGCCTGGGACGATGGTCTTCTTGTCCTCGACGTACAGCTGCTCCTGGTCGGGGTGGCCCCAGTCCTCCAGGATGGCGTCCACCCGGCCCTGGCTGAGGGCGTCCCAGGCGGGCACCTCGTCCGTCTGGACGAGGTCGACGCGGTAGCCCAGCTCGTCCTGCAGGATCTTCTGCGCGACGGCCACGTTCGCCTGCGCGCCGACCCAGGACTGGACGGAGAGCGTGACGGTCTTGATGTCGGCGGGAGCGGCGAACGGGGAGGCCTGCTTGGTCATGTCCGCCGCGCCGCAGCCTGTGGCAGCCAGCAGGGCCGCTGAAGAGGCGACGATCGCGGACGTACGGAGACGGGCGCGGGTACGGGTACGGGTACGGGTACGGGTGCGAGCCATGTCAGCTCTCCTTCCGCTGGCGGCGGGCGGTGGGCTGGGTGACCCGGTCCAGCATCAGCCCCAGGCAGACGATGGCGGCACCCGCGACGAGGCCGGTGGCCAGGTCGCCCTGGGCGAGGCCGAACACGACCTCGTAGCCGAGTGCGCCGGAGCCGACGAGGCCGCCGATGATGACGACCGCGAGGACCAGGACGACACCCTGGTTGACGGCCAGCAGCAGCGCGGGCCTCGCCAACGGGATCTGGACCTGCCGCAACTGCTGGCCGCTGGTGGCACCGAGTGAGCGGGCGCACTCCATCGCGGCCGGGTCGACGCCCCGCAGGCCCTGGGTCGTGATGCGGACGACGGCGGGAAGCGCGTAGACGACCGCTGCCGCGGCGGCCGGGGCGCGGCCTACGCCGAAGAGGGCGACGACCGGGATGAGGTAGACGAACTGCGGCATGGTCTGGAAAACGTCCAGGACGGGGCGCAGGAGCCGTTCGAGGCGTCGGCTGCGCGCGGCGCCGATGGCGACGGCGAAGCCCAGGACCAGGGTGACCGCGACAGCGGCGATGACCTGGCTGAGGGTGTCCATCGACAGGTCCCAGACGCCGAGGACCCCGATGGCGGCCATGGCCAGCACGGCGGTGAGCGCGGTGCGCCAGGTGCCGATCGTCCAGGCGAGGGCGGCGACGATCAGCAGGACGGACCACCAGGGCAGGCCCTGCAGTCCGCTGCGGAGCGGGTTGAGGATCCAGTTGGTGAAGTGGGCGGCCCAGTCGGCGGTTCCGCCGAGGACGGGGATGCCGGTGTAGAGGTGGTCGACCATCCAGTCCTTGGCCGTGTTGACCGGCCCCGCGATGGCGACGACGTTGCCCTCGGGCCAGATTCGGCCACCCGTGAAGCGGCCCACCGCGGCGACGGCCGCGGCGATCAGGGCGGCGAGTCCCCAGCCGCGCAGCCCGCGCAGGGCAGCGGGCCCGGTGGGCTCCGTGCCGATCCTCCGGCCGGCCGCCTCGGTCGTACGGTCCAGGACGACGGCCAGCAGCACGATGGGGATGCCCGCGGCGAGTGCGGCGCCGACGTCGACGGAGGAGAGCGCCTGATAGACGCGGTCGCCTAGGCCGCCGGCGCCGATGACGGACGCGATGACGGCCATGGACAGGGCCATCATGATGGTCTGGTTGAGGCCGAGGAGCAGCTCCTTGCGGGCCAGTGGCAGCCGGGCGCTCAGGAGGCGCTGGCGGCCGGTCGCGCCGAGCGAGGCGACGGCTTCCATGACGCCCGCGTCGGCGCCGCGCAGTCCGAGTGCGGTGAGCCGGGCCATCGGCGGAGCCGCGTAGACGACCGTCGCGAGGACCGCGCCGGGCACGCCGATGCCGAAGACCAGGACGACGGGCAGCAGATAGGCGAAGGCAGGCAGCACCTGCATGGTGTCCAGGACGGGGCGCAGGACACGGAACGTACGGTCCGAGAGGCCGGCGGCGAGCCCGAGGAGCAGGCCCAGCGCCACGGAGGCGAGGACCGCGACGGTCATCAGGGCGAGGGTCTGCATGGTCGGCACCCACATGCCGAGCAGACCGCAGACGAGGAAGGACACTCCGGTGGTCAGCGCGAGGCGCCATCCGGCCGTGCGCCAGGCGACGAGCGCGGCGACGGCGGTGACACCGGCCCAGCCGAGGGCGAGGAGCGCGAGGTAGACGCCACGCACCGACAGGACTACGGCGTTGCTGATGTGGCCGAAGAAGTAGAGGAACAGCGGGTGGCTGTCGCGGTTGTTGATGATCCAGTCGTTGACCTCACCGAGCGGTCCGCCCAGGTCGACCGTCAGGGCGCCGGGCCAGACTCCGCCGCCCCAGCGGGCATGTGCGAAGGGCACGGCGACGGCGGCGATGATCAGCAGCGCCACGGTTTTGCCGAGTACGGGACGTTTTCGCAGGACGGCCAGCGGGCCGCTCCCCGGGGGTCCGGCGGCGGTACGGGTGGCGGCTTGGGCGGTGGCCATCAGACGGTCACCTCACGGGCTCCCGAGCCCGCGACGACGTCGAGCAGACATGCGTGGTCGACGACTCCGAGCAGCCTGCCGCCCTCCATCACCCGTGCGACGGGGTCACCGGAGCGGGAGACGGCCTCGATGGCCTCGGAGACGGTGGCCCCGGGGCGGACGGCCGGGCCGTGCTCGCTCTCGCCGGCGGTCGGCGGACGCATGGCGGTGGCGACGGTGAGGACCTGTTCGCGCGGGACGTCCCGGACGAATTCGCGTACGTAGTCGTCGGCGGGTGAGCCGACGATCTCCTCGGGGGTACCGAGCTGGACGATCCCGCCGTCGCGCATCAGCGCGATGCGGGTGCCCAGGCGGAGCGCCTCGCTGAGGTCGTGGGTGATGAAGACCATGGTGCGGCCCTCCTCGCGGTGCAGCCGGACGACCTCGTCCTGCATCTCACGCCGGATCAGCGGGTCGAGCGCGCTGAACGGTTCGTCGAAGAGGAGGACGGACGGGTCGACGGCGAGTGCGCGGGCCAGCCCCACGCGCTGCTGCTGGCCACCGGAGAGCTGGGCGGGTCGACGGTCCTCGAGGCCCGCGAGGCCGACCTTCTCGACCAGTTCGGCGGCCTTGGCGCGCCGTTCGGTCCTGCCGAGGCCCTGGATCTCCAGACCGTAGGCGACGTTGTCGAGGACCGTGCGGTGCGGCAGCAGGCCGAAGTGCTGGAAGACCATCGCGGCGCGGTGGCGGCGCAGTTCACGCAGCCGGGTGGCGTCCATGCCCAGGACGTCCTCGCCGTCGATGGCGAGGGTGCCGCTCGTGGGCTCGATGAGCCGGGTCAGACAGCGTACGAGGGTGGACTTGCCGGAGCCCGACAGACCCATGACGACGAAGACTTCGCCCTTTTCGACGTCGAAGGAGACGTCGCGCACGGCGGCGGTGCAGCCGGTGCGCTCGCGCAGCGCGGTGGGGCTCAGGGCGGCGTGTTCGCTGCCGGGGATGCGGTCGGCCTTGGGCCCGAACACCTTCCAGAGGTTCCGGACGCTGAACACAGGGGTACTGGCTTCGCTCATCGGACATCGCCTCCGGTGGTCGGGGTCGCTCGGAGCAGCTCGGCGCACTTCTCGCCCACCATCAGCACGCCGATCATGGGGTTCACGGCGGGCATGGTCGGGAAGACGGACGCGTCGGCGATCCGGATGCCCTCCAGGCCCTGGATGCGCAGCTGCGGGTCGACGACGGCCGCCGGGTCGCCCACGGACCCGATGCGGCAGGTCCCGGCCGGGTGGTAGACGGTGTGCGCGACCTTGCGGGCGTACTCGCTGATGTCCTCGTCGGACGTGACCTCGGGACCGGGGCAGACCTCGCGCTTGAGCCAGTGGGCCAGCGGTTCGCTCTTCGCTATCTCGCGGGCGAGCTTGATGCCGTCGACCAGGGTGCGGCCGTCGTAGTCGTCCTCGTCGGTGAAGTAGCGGAAGTCCAGGGCGGGCTTGACCTCGGGGTCGGCGCTGGTGAGGTAGAGGCGGCCGCGGCTGCGCGGCTTGGGGATGTTCGGGGTCATCGACACACCGTGTTCGGGCTTCTCGTAGCCGAGGCGCTCCGGGTTGTCGGTGAAGGGGATCTGGTAGAAGTGGAACATCAGGTCCGGACCCCGGGAATCGGGGTCCCGGCGTACGAAGAGGCCCGCGTCGGAATCCATCGCTGAGTTCTCCGGGATCGGCCCGTCGGTCTCCCAGACGATGACCGACTCGGGGTGGTCGAGCAGGTTCTCGCCGACGCCCGGGGCGTCATGGATCACAGGGATGCCGAGCGCGGTGAGATCCTTCGCCGGTCCGACACCGGAGTGCATCAGCAGCCGCGGGGTGTCGACCGCGCCCGCGCAGACAATGACTTCTCGGGCGGCGCGCAGCAGCACCTGCTCGCCGTCCTTGGTGCGTACGTGTACCCCGGTGGCCCGGTTGCCGTCGAACTCCAGGCGGTACGCCCACGTCTCCAGCAGGATCGAGAGGTTGGGGCGGTCACCGGCCTCGATGTGCGGGTGGAGGTAGGCGACGGACGCGGAGGAGCGCTTGTTGTTCTCCGGGTGGTAGGCCAGGTCGAAGAAGCCGGCGCCCTCGTGGAAGGGCTTCCTGTTGAAGCTGTCCACGCGCGGGACTCCGGCCGCCGCCTGAGCGGCGTCGACGAAGTCGCGGGCGATGGCGTTCCGGTCCTTCTCGTCGACGGGCACGATGTTGTTGCGCAGCCGTCCGAAGTAGGGGTCCATCGCGGCGGCGTCCCAGCCGTCGGCTCCGGCCTCGGCCCACTCGTCCCAGTCGCCGGGCAGCGGCTTGAAGCTGATCAGTGTGTTGTGCGAGGAGCATCCGCCGAGGACGCGGGCGCGGCTGTGCCGGATGTGGGAGTTGCCGCGGGGCTGTTCGGTGGTGGGGTAGTCGTAGTCGAGGTCGCCGCCGAGGAGGCCGAGCCAGCGTCGGAGGGTGAGGACGTCCTCACGGTCGATGTCGGTCGGGCCGCCCTCGATGACGGTCACGGTGACATCGGGGTCCTCGGTCAGCCGGGAGGCGATGACCGAGCCGGCGGTACCGCCTCCGACGATCACGTAGTCCACGGGCTCAGGGCGTGCGGTGCTGGGGGACGGGGGCATCGGTCACTGCTCCTTCTGCAAGGTGCTTGCGTGTGCGTGGTGCGGCGAACAGGTGGGGGAGGGCCGTTTCCGGTCAGCCCGCGAACCAGCGCTGGGGGCGCGGGTTCAGGTTCTGATAGATGTGCTTGGACTCGCGGTACTCGGCGAGGCCGGTGGGGCCGAGCTCCCGGCCCGTGCCGGACTTCCCGAAGCCGCCCCACTCGGCCTGCGGGAGGTAGGGGTGGTAGTCGTTGATCCAGACGGTGCCGTGCCGCAGCCGTCCCGCGACGCGCCGGGCGCGGCCCGCGTCGGTGGTCCACACGGCGCCCGCGAGGCCGTAGTCCGTGTCGTTGGCCAGGGTGACGGCTTCTTCCTCGGTGCGGAAGGTCTCGACGGTGAGGATCGGGCCGAAGGTCTCCTCGCGGACCACCTTCATCTCCCGGTGGCAGCCGTCCAGGACGGTCGGCCGGTAGAAGTAGCCGCTCGCGGGCCGGATGTCCGAGGGCCCGGGACGGGCGCCGCCGGAGCGGACGACCGCCCCCTCCTCGCGGGCCGACGCGACGTACGCCTCGACCTTGGCGAGCTGCTGCGCGGAGACGAGCGGACCGCACTCGACTCCGTCCACGGTGCCCCGGCCGAGCCGGATCGCGTCGGCGCGGCGGGCGAGTTCGGTGACGAAGCGGTCGCGGACGGACTCCTCGATGATGAGGCGGGCTCCGGCCGAGCAGACCTGGCCGCTGTGGAAGAACGCGGCGTTCAGCGCCTGGTCGACGGCCGTGTCGAAACCTTCGTCGGTGGCGCACGCGTCGGCGAACACGACGTTGGGGTTCTTGCCGCCCAGCTCCAGGGCTACCTTCTTGACGGTGGGCGCGGCGGCCTGGGCGACCTTCGTGCCACTGGCGAGCCCGCCGGTGAAGGAGACCAGGTCGACGTCCGGGTGTTCTGAGAGCCGGGCGCCGACGGGGTCACCGGCGCCGGTGACGAGGTTGGCGGCGCCGTCGGGCAGTCCGGCCTCGGCGAGCAGCCGCATCAGGTGGACGGTGGAGAGCGGGGTGACCTCGCTGGGCTTGAGCACGAAGGTGTTGCCGGCGGCGAGGGCCGGGGCGATCTTCCAACTGGCTTGGAGCAGCGGGTAGTTCCAAGGCGCGATCAGCGCGCAGACGCCGACCGGCTCGTGCACCACGACGCTGTGCACCTCGGGGTCGCCCGCGTCGACGACGCGGCCGCCGCTCTCGTTCATGACGAGGTCGGCGAAGTAGCGGAAGGCGTTGGTGACGTCGTCGACATCGACGCGGCCCTCCTCCAGGGTCTTGCCGGTGTCGCGGCTCTCGGTGATCGCGATCTCCTCGCGGTCCCGCTGGAGGAGTCCGGCCACCCTGCGCAACAGCTCGGCACGCTCGGCGACGGGCCGGTGGGGCCAGGGGCCGTCATCGAAGGCACGGCGTGCGGCGGCCACGGCCGCGTCCGTGTCATCGGTGCCGGCCTCGGAGACGAGGGCGAGCACGGTGGCGTCGGCGGGGTCGAGGACCTCGCGCGTCGCGCCTGACGTGGCCGCGCACCAGGCGCCGTCGATGTGGAGGGTGTCCAGGGCTGCGGGGGGATGAGCCGACGAGTGGGGAGCCGACATGAGTGATCTGCCTTCCGTGCCTGATTGCCCCGCACCGGTCCGGCCGAGCATCTGCGCGCCGGTGGTCCGGGTCCGGCACCAGCGGTCTGGGCCCCTCCCCGATTCGGCGAGATGTATTCCGAGATATTCACTCTGGGTGATGTGACTCACTTACGGCGTCCGGCGACCCGGAGGCTGCCGATGACGAAGCCACGGGGGTGTCCGTGCCGGCCGGTTCGTGCCCGGAAGGGATACCCCGAGGGCTTCGCGTCGCGCATGTCGGCACGCGCGCTGCACGCGGCAACGGCGTGACCGGACCCGGTGGGCGGCGTCGGCGATTCACGGGCGGGGACGGTTCGGCTTCGGGGCAGACGGAGCTAGCGGCACGGGAGGCGCGGGGCCTGGACGATCAGCGACAGCAGCCGGAGCACGACGGGCTGTGGCCGCTGGTGGCCGGGCGGCTTTCGTGGAGTCCGCCGCACAGTGCTGACCACGCACGAACGACGGACGTCCCGCCACGACCCACCCAGCCCCAGGTACGCGTCACCGGTCACCCCGGCAGCACGGCTACACCGGGTCCGACCGCTCCCCCGCCCCGTCGGCGGCCGCCTCCGTCAGGTCCGCGGTGGCCGGGGTCAACAGGCGTGCGAGGAAGGACCGGGTCCGGGCGTGACCGGGCGCGCCGATCACCCGCTCCGGGGTCCCCTCCTCCACGATGACCCCGCCGTCCATGAAGACGACGCGGTCCGCGACCTCCTTGGCGAAACTCATCTCATGGGTGACGACGAGCATCGTCATCCCGTCGTCGGCCAGTGAGCGCATCACGGCCAGGACGTCCCCCACCAATTCCGGGTCGAGCGCGGAGGTGGGCTCGTCGAAGAGCATCAGTTCCGGATCCATGGCAAGAGCCCGCGCGATGGCCACCCGCTGCTGCTGGCCGCCGGACAACTGTGCAGGGTAGGCGGATTCCTTGCCGGTAAGGCCCACCCGGGCGAGACGTTCGCGAGCGATCCGCGCCGCCTCCGCCTTGTCGCGCCCGAGCACTCGACGCTGGGGGAGCGTCAGGTTTTCCAAGGCCGTGAGGTGCGGGAAAAGGTTGAACGACTGGAAGACCATGCCGATCCGCCGGCGCACCTTGTCAATGTCCACATCCGGGTCGGTGACTTCGGCGCCGGCCACCGTGACCGTCCCGGAGGTGGGCTCCTCCAACAGGTTCACGCAACGCAGCAGTGTGGACTTGCCCGAACCGGACGGGCCGATGACACACACCACCTCGCCCCGGGCGACCGAGAAGTCGATGCCCGCGAGCACCTCCAGCGTGCCGAACGACTTGCGCAGGCCCCGCACGTCGATCGCCGGCCCGCTCACCGCCGCTGCGCCGTCTGCCGTCGAAACCGCCTTCACCGCGGTCACCTCGCCTTCGCGGTACGCGCTTCGAGCCGCCGGACCAGGTGGCCGAGCGGCAGAGTGATGATCAGATAGCACAGGCCGGCGATGAGGATCGGAGTCAGGCTGCGATTCTGGTTCAGGGCGTCCCGGCCGAACTTGGCCAGTTCGTACTGGCTGAGCGACAGCCCCAGCAAGTACACCAGGGATGAGTCCTTGGTCAGCAGGATCAGTTCGTTGGTGAGCGGCGGGAGAACGATGCGCAGGGCCTGCGGGATGATGATGGACACCATGGCCCGGGTCTGCGACATTCCCAGCGAACGCGCCGCCTCCATCTGCCCCTTCGGGACCGCCTGAATTCCCGCCCGTATCGTCTCCGCCATATAAGCTGCGCCGACCAGGCCGAGCGCCAGCATCACGGTCACATACTGGTTGAGCGCCACCTGGAAGGCGAGCGGTACGCCGAACCCGAGGGCGATGAAGACCAGCAGTGCGGGAACGCCGCGGAAGAATTCGATGTACGCAACGGCCAGCCAGCGGTACGGCGGGACGCGCGACAGTCTCATCAGTGCGAGCAGAAGCCCCGCGACCAGCCCGAACCCGAAGCCGAGCAGTGTGTAGACCACGGTGTTGAGCAGGGCGGTGGTGATGATGTCGGGGAACTGCGCCTTGGCGACTTCGACATCGAAGAACGCCCGTCGGATCTCACCCCAGTCGGCAGCCAGGGCGACTACGAGCAGTACGGTGGCGAGGACAGCGTACTGAACGCCCCGGATGGCGCGGGTCCGCTGTCTGCGGGATATGGACATCGGTAGCGGTTTCCTCACTTCTTGGGAGCGGCGGGGAACCACTTCTTGTAGATCCGGTCATAACTGCCATCGGATTTGGCGCTGGTGATCACCGTGTCGATCTCCTTGCGCAGGGCGTCGTTCCCGGTGCGCACCCCGATGCCGTACTCCTCCCCCGTGTCGAACTCGGCGGTGACCTGGGTGTCCGGATTCTTCCGCACGTATTCGAAGAGCACGCCGTTGTCGTTCACCGCGGCATCGACCTGTCCGGTCTTCACGGCTGTGAGCAGCAGAGCCAAGTCCTCGAACTGCACGGTCGTCACGCCCGGGGCATTCTTCTGCGCGTACGTCTCTCCCGTGGTGCCCTGCTGGACCCCGAGCTTCTTTCCCTTGAGGCCGGCCAGCGAGGTGAAGGAGACCCCCTTCTTGGCGATCAGGGCCTGGGTGGCGTCGAAGTAGCCGACGGAGAAGTCCAGGTTCTTCGCGCGCACCGGCGTGATGGTCATGCCCGCCGCGGCCAGATCGCACTTGCGGGTATTGAGGTCCTCGCCGCTCTGAATGCCTTCGAAGGGTGTGTCCACGATCTCCTGGGTGACCTTGAGTTTCTTGGCGACCAGATCCACGAGGTCCACGTCGAAGCCGACGACGGCGTCGTCCTTGCGGACCTGGAAGGGTTCATACGGCAGGTGGGTGCAGGTGGTGAGCTTGCCGGACTTCACCAACTCCAGTTCGGTTCCGCCGGACGCGGAGGGCTTGGTGCTGGTGCAGCCCGTGAGCACGGCGACGGCGGTGAGGGTGGCGGTGGCGGTGGCTACAACAGGCAGCACGGAACGAGCGGACACTACGTCTCCAGGATTCGGCCGGTCAACGGCTTCACTTCGTCGATGAGTTGGAGTGATCTTGCCATCGGATGCGCCGGATGTCGCCTGCCGGGTTCCGTGACGCCCGGGAACCACGGACACAGGAACGCGTCAGGCGCCCACCGGTACGCGCCCGGACGAGGTCCGTATGTGGTCGCGCGGCGGCACAGGTCCGCCGGCGCAAGGACGGCGACCCGGACATGCTGATCGTGGCGCACGCCGGGGATGCGACGTGCCCCACCTGGTCTTCCCGCTGAAGGCCCGGCCCGGCCCGGCTGTCAGGTCCGACGTCCACCCGAACGCGGGGGTGAGCCTCGATACGGACCACGGTCGAGCGTGCGGGCCGGCTGCGGCGGCCCAGGCGCATGCCAGGGCGGCATCGCGGCCCCCGGTGTAGCGGGGGCGCGGTCCGCGGGTCGTCACGGCCTTCGCGATGCCCCGGGCGGCGGCGTCGACGATCAGGCCTGATGCAGTGCCCGAGACCGCAGAGGGCCCGGTGCGTGCACCGGGCCCCTGTGGCGCCTCCTCGTCGCGGTCGGACGGTCAGGCGACGAAGACCGTTCCCGTCCCCTCCCCCGAGGCCCCGGATTCCTCGGCGGTCACCCGGTAGGGGCGCTCCGCGCCCTGCGCCGTGACCCGTGTGCCCGCGTCGTCCCGAACGACGTGGAAGGACGCCGACGGGCTGCCGGTCAGGTCCGGCACCGTGACCGTGCGCTCGTTGGGGCCGGAGCCGAAGACCCGCAGGGTGAGGCCGTCCAGCCAGTCGCCGTCCGGGCGCTGGTCGTCGGCGCCCCACGGCAGTACGGCACCGTCCCTGACCAGCAGGGGCAGGCTGTCGAAGCCGTGCGTCTCGTGCCGCCAGGCAGGGCCGGTGACGCGCTCGCCGGTGAGCAGCGAGGTCCAGGTGCCCTCGGGAACGTAGTACTCGACCTCGCCGTCCTCCGTGAAGACCGGGGCGACCAGCAGGTCCGGCCCGAGCATGTACTGCCGGTCCAAGGTGCGGGAGGCCGGGTCGCCGGGGAACTCCGCCAGCATCGGCCGCATCATCGGGACGCCCGTCCGGTGCGCCTCGGCGGCCACCCCGTAGAGGTAGGGCATGAGCCGGTGCTTGAGGAGGGTGAACTTCCGTGCCACGTCGACGGCTTCCTCGCCGAACTCCCACGGCACCCGGTAGGAGACGTTGCCGTGGAGCCGGCTGTGCGAGGAGAGCAGGCCGAAGGCGAGCCAGCGCTTGAAGACCGCCGGGTCGGGCGTGCCCTCGAAGCCGCCGATGTCGTGGCTCCAGAAGCCGAAGCCGGACAGGCTCAGCGACAGCCCGCCGCGCAGGGACTCGGCCATGGCGGTGAAGGAGGCGAAGCAGTCTCCGCCCCAGTGCACCGGGAACTGCTGGCCGCCCGCCGTGGCGGAACGGGCGAAGAGCACCGCCTCCCCGGCACCGCGCTCCCTCTCCAGGAGTTCGAAGACGGTGCGGTTGTAGATCTGCGCGTAGTAGTTGTGCATCCGCTCCGGGTCGGAGCCGTCGTGCCAGACGACGTCCGTGGGGATGCGCTCGCCGAAGTCCGTCTTGAAGCAGTCGACGCCCTGGTCGAGCAGGGCACGCAGCTTGTCGTCGTACCAGGCACGGGCGGCCGGGTTGGTGAAGTCGACCAGCGCCATGCCCGGCTGCCACAGGTCCCACTGCCAGATGTCACCGTTGGGCCGCCGCACCAGGTAGCCGTGTTCGGCGCCCTCCGCGAACAGGGCCGACTTCTGGGCGATGTACGGATTGATCCACATGCTGATGCGCAGTCCGCGCTCCTTGAGGCGGGCCAGCATCCCCTCCGGGTCGGGGAAGACCTCGGGATCCCAGAGGAAGTCCGACCACTGGTACTCGCGCATCCAGAAGCAGTCGAAGTGGAAGACGCTCAGCGGGATACCGCGCTCGGCCATCCCGTCGACGAAGGAGGTGACGGTCTCCTCGTCGTAGGACGTACAGAAGGAGGTGGTCAGCCAGAGGCCGAACGACCAGGCCGGCGGCAGCGCGGGCCGGCCGGTCAGGGCGGTGTAGCGGGACAGGACGTCCTTCGGGGTCGGGCCGGCGACGACGTAGTACTCCAGCGACTGGTCCTCGACGCTGAACTGCACCTGCCCGACGGACTCCGATCCGACCTCGAAGGACACCTTCCCGGGGTGGTTGACGAAGACGCCGTAACCGCGTGAGGACAGATAGAACGGGATGTTCTTGTACGCCAGTTCACTGCTGGTGCCGCCGTCGGCCTGCCAGATGTCCACGCTCTGGCCGTTCTTGACGTACGGCGTGAAGCGTTCACCGAGCCCGTAGACGTTCTCGCCCACATCCAGAGCGAGTTGGGCGATCATGTGGTGGACGCCGTCGGGTGTGGTCGCGAACGCCGTGCCCTTCGGGTCCACCCCGGTGAGGCGCCGGCCGTCGCCGTCGAGGAAGGTGATGCCCCAGGGCCCGTCACCGTCCATGCGCAACGTCAGTGGTCCGCTCGTGAGTTCGGTGACCGCGCCGTCCCGGCGGGTGCGGGCCACGGCCGCCGTGGTGTCGTCCGCCAGGAGCGTGAAGTCAGGCCCTCGCCGGGCCTTGCCCGCGTGATGGGTGGCGCGCACACCTATGACACCCTCGGCCGGGGAGAAGCATTCGACCGTGATCAACGGGGTGTTGAGTGTGTCGCCACGTGCCGCGACCCGCTTGACCGCGGCGTACGCGGTGAACCGGTCGGCGTCGACCCGCAGATCACGGATCTCGGTCGCGTACGAGGCGCGGACGCCCTCACGCATCAGCCAGAAGCCGTCGGTGAACCTCATGCGGACTCCTTGCCGGAAACGACGTCGATGCGAGCGAGACGCACGGTTCCCGTGAGGCCGATGCACAGCTCGTGCACCCCACGGAGGTCGAGCGCGGTCTCGATGGCCCGGTAGTCGTACGGGCCGCCGGTGGCCGGGAACTGGGTCAGCAGGCTGTGCCCGCCGCCGCTCACGGAGATGCGCCCCTCCCCCGAGACCAGGAACGTCAGTCCGTCCACACCCTCGCCGAAGTCGCACGCCCGGTAGATGAGACGCCCCTCCTCGTCGGCGGAGGCGGGCGCGACGGCGTCACCCTCCGTCTTCGCGCGGTCGACGATCTCCGTGCCCTGCTGCCAGTCGTAGTCGGCGGCCTCGAGACCGAACGCAGCAACCGGGCGGGGGCCTTCGGCTTCGCCGTCGACGATCACCGTGGCGGTGAGCCGGATGTCGGCACTCGACGCGCCCGCGAGGATCTCGTACGTGCCGGGCTCGACGGTCCACCGGCCGTGTGCCACGCTCCAGTGGCCCAGTTCCTGGACAGGTAGGTCGAATTCGATGTGCTCCGCCGCGCCGGACGCCACGTGCACCCGCCGGTGGCCGGCCAGCTTGCGCAGCGGCAGGTCTGCGGGCCCGCCCCGGCCCATGGCGCGCCCCAGTCTGCGTCCCAGTGTCTTGTGGGCGGGCGAATCCTCTGTGAGGGGCTCCGCCACCCGCACGTAGAGCTGGGCCACCTCGTCGGCGGCGGACCCGGCGTCGTTGGTGACGGTCAGTGACACGCGGATCCGCTCGCCGTCCAGTTCCGCCCGCAGTCCGGAATAGGTGAAGTCGGCGTAGCCGAGGCCGTGGCCGAACGGAAAGAGCGGGGCGCCCCTGAAGTAGAGGTACGTCTGCCGGGAGCCGATGATGTCGTAGTCGAACAGGCCCGGCAGGTCGTCGTCGCTCGCGTACCAGGTCTGCGGAAGCCGGCCGGCCGGGGACACGTCTCCCGCGAGGACCCGGGCGAGCGCGGTGCCCGCGGCCTGGCCGCCGTGCGCCGTCCAGAGCAGGGCCGGCAGCCCGTCCGCCGCGTCGTTGACCGCGTACGGGTAGGCGGAGGTCAGGACGAGGGCCGTACGCGGGTTGGCGGCGTGCGCTGCGCGCCACAGGCGGTCCTGCTGGGCCGGGAGGGCGAGGGTCGTACGGTCCTCGGTCTCGCGGCCGTTGATGTGGGGGTCGTTGCCCACGACGACGATCACGGTGTCGGCCGCCGCGGCGGCCCGGGCCACGGCGTCGGCGCCGTGCTCGACGGTCTCCTGCTCGAAGACCGTGGCAGCGTCCCGGGAGATCCTCTCGCCGGACTCGGCAACCTTGGCGCCGTCGGCGGCGACCGACACGTACCCACCGGTCCCGATGTGCAGAAGGCGGTGCCCGCCGTCGTGCCCCTCCACCGCTTCCAGGCGGAACGTCTCCTGGACGACCCAGCCGCCCGGCTCGTCCGCGGACGCCCTGACGTATCCGTCGTCGGCGACGGACAGATACAGCCCCGCATCCGTGCGCAGGGTGAGGACGCCGTCGCCCCAGTCGACGAGCGACAGTTCGGTACCGTCCTCGCCGCAGGTCAGCGCGGGCAGATCCGTGCGGCCGGCGAGGAGGGCCGGGTCGAGGGCGCCTTCCGCGCCCCGCGCCTCTCCGTCCGTCGCCCCATCGGCGACAGGCACCCGGAGCCAGCCGTCGGAGCACTTCAGCCGGATCCGGTCAGCGCCTTCCGCGAAGATGACGTTCTCGGCGCCGTACCGCTCGCGGATTCCGTCGAGCGGCGTGGAGCGGTGCATGAGCGTGCCGCTGTACCAGTCCAGCTTGCAGGCGTCCGCGAGCAGCCCGACCACTGCGACGGTCCGGCCGCGCTTCGGCTCCAGCGGCAGCAGGCCGTCGTTCTTCAGCAGGACGACGGCCTGTTCCGCGGCCTCCAGGGCAAGCGCCCGGTGCTCCTCGGTGTCGAGGTCGTCCACCCGCGCGTACGGATCGAGCTCCGGGTCGAACTCGCCGAGTGCGAAGCGCATCGCGAGCAGCCTGCGGACCGCCGTATCGATGTCGCTCTCGTCGATGAGCCCCTTGGCGAGTGCGTCGCGGATGCGGCCGGTCATGACCGTGGAGTCCGTGCCGTGGTCGGTGAAGCTGTCGACGCCGGCCTTCAGGGCGGCGGCGGTGGCCTCCTCGTGGGTATCGAAGTAGTGCTCCGAATCGACCAGATTGGAGGGCGCGCCCGCGTCCGAGCAGACGACGAGCGGCTGGTCCGTCCAGCGCCTCAGCTGCTGCCCCAGGAGCGGGGACACGTGGTTCGGGCGTCCGTTGACCAGGTTGTAGGCCGGCATGACCCCGGCCACCGCCCCGGCCTGTACGGCGTCGCGGAAGGCCCTCAGGTCGTACTCGTGCAGGACACGCGGGCGGACCGAGGAGGAGACGGTGTCGCGGTCGGTCTCGTTGTTGTGTGCGAGCCAGTGCTTGAGCACGGGGGCGGTGCGCCAGTAGTGGGGGTCGTCGCCGCGCAGTCCACGGGTGTAGGCGACCGCGATGGCGGAGGTCAGGGCCGGGTCCTCGGAGTACCCCTCCTCGCCGCGTCCCCACAGCGGGTGGCGCAGAAGATTCACCGTCGGCGCCCAGACGTTGAGCCCGACGCGGTCGTCCTGGGCGCGCTTGGCCCGCACCTCGTCGCCGACGGCCTCGCCGATCCGGCGGACCAGGTCGTCGTTCCAGGTGGCGCCGAGACCTACGGCCTGCGGGAAGACGGTGGCCGGCCCCATCCAGGCGACCCCGTGCAGGGCCTCCTGTCCGGTCCGGAACGGGCCGAGGCCCAGCCGCTCCACCGCCGGGGCGAACTGATGCAGCATCGCGATCCGCTCGTCGAGCGTGAGCCGTCCGAGCAGATCGTCGGTGCGCCGGGAGAAGGACAGCTGCGGGTCGCGGAAGGGAAGCGGATGGTCCGTCACGTGCGGGTCCCCTTGGAGAGGTGGGAGGTTTTCAGGGCGTCGGGCAGCGAAAGGCCCATCGACGCGAGGAGAACTTCTTTCGAAGCGCTTCGATGCTCTGCGGCCGACCCCGCAGGTGTCAAGGGTGCGACGGGCCCAAAAAGACTCTTCCGGACACATCGAAGCCGCGCCACACCAGGAAACGGTTCGGGTACACGTCGGAGGAATATCGAAACGAACTCTTGTGCGGCCGGAACCCTTCACTTAATCTCGCTGCAACATCGAAGCGCTTCGACGAGGCAGCCCGTTGACCGCTTCAGCTCAGCCGGTGCTGTGCCGACCGGCTCGGCCGGTAACGCCCCTACCTCAGACACAGGGCCGAGCGGCAGTCGCCGCCGCGGGCCGTCCTGTTGCACCACGAAGGGTTGACGCAATGACGCCGAACTCCCCCTCCGCTCCCAGCCGGAGACGATTCCTCGCCTCCTCCGTGGTTGTCGCGGCAGCCGTGGGCGGCGGGATGCCGCTCCTCGCCGCCTGCGGCGGCGGTGCCGGCGGCTCGAAGAACGAGGGCACGACCACGGGCAAGAAGCTGAAGGGCCTCCTTCCCGCCTACGTGCCGTCGAAGGCGGTCACTCCGGACATCCCCAGCAAGAACGGCTCCGCGGTCGGTTTCACCACCGCGCTCCCGGCCGACCAGCTGGCCGTCTCGGTGCCGAAGAAGCTGGGCAAGGGCAGCGAGCTGAGC
The DNA here is from genome assembly GCF_053591835.1 of Streptomyces sp. NPDC002911. Taxonomy (NCBI): domain Bacteria; kingdom Bacillati; phylum Actinomycetota; class Actinomycetes; order Kitasatosporales; family Streptomycetaceae; genus Streptomyces; species Streptomyces sp. NPDC002911. The sequence continues at coordinate 27,811 of NZ_JBSFUO010000005.1, forward strand.
ATCATGGCACCGCTGTGGGGCACCTCGCCGGGTGAGGGCAACCCTTACTGGACGGCCATGGACGAGGCCGTCGGCGTCAAGGTCAAGTGGCAGAACCAGGACGGCAACGTCTACGGCCAGAAGCTCGGCGCGGTGCTCGCCTCCAGCAACATCCCCGACGCGGTCGTCGTACCCGGCTGGGAGCTGAGCGGCAAGATACCGAGCGCCATCGCCAACAAGTTCGCCGACCTGGGCCCCTACCTCTCCGGAGACAAGGTCAAGGCCTACCCGAACCTCGCTGCCATCCCCACCGGCGCCTGGCAGCGTTCGATCTTCGCCGGCAAGCTCCGCGGCCTGCCCATGCCCGCGGAGGCGACCCCGAACATCACCCCCTTCTACCGCGCGGACATCTTCGAGGAGAAGGGGTGGGAGGTTCCGACCACCACGCAGGAGTTCTACGACCTCTGCAAGGAGATCAACGCCCCCAGGAGCAAGGTGTGGGCGTGCAGCGACATGACGTGGTCGGCGTTCGTCTTCTTCGGGGTGCTGCCGGAGAAGCCGTACTACTGGAAGCTCGTCGACGGCAAGCTGGTCAACCGCTACGAGACCGACGAGTACCTCGAGGCGCTGGAGTGGTCGCGCTCGCTGTACTCGGCAGGCTTCGTGCACCCGGACGCCAAGGCCGAGACGGGTGACATGCGGACCACCTTCTCGTCCGGCAACGCCCTCATGTACAACGCGGACATCTCGGACTGGTACGCCGCGACCGCGGTCCAGCGGCTGGACAAGCCCGGCTTCCGGATGGGGGCGATGGACTTCTTCGCCCATGACGGCGGCGCCCCGGTCATCTACGAGGCGGCGCCCTCCAACATCTGGTGCTTCGTCAACAAGGACGCGGACAAGAAGACGATCGAGGACATCCTCGCCCTCGCCAACTACACCGCGGCTCCGTACGGCACGAAGGAGCAGCGTCTGAGGGCGTACGGCACGGAGGGCACCCACCACACCCTCGAGGACGGCGTCCTCACCAAGACCGGGCAGGGCAACAACCAGGTGTTCGCCACGTACGAGTACGTGGCGTCCCCGGCCCCCTTCCGCGCCTACCCCGACTTCCCGGACGTCGCCAAGGGGGTCATCGAGTGGCAGCAGCGTCAGGGCGCGCACCTCAAGAAGCCCCTCTTCCACGGTATGCAGATCCAGGAGCCGACGCGCTTCACCGAGCTCAACGCGCAGTTCGAGGACGTGGAGAAGGACATCGTGCGCGGGCGCAAGAAGGTCAGCGACATGCAGCAGCAGGTCTCCGACTGGAAGACCAAGGGCGGCGACAGGCTTCGCGACTGGTACAAGAAGCTGCTCGACGAGACCGGTGAGTCGGCTTCCTGACATGTCACTGAGCACAGACGACCGGCGCGCGCAGGCGTCACGGACGCCGCCGGTCAAGACGGAGGGGGCCGGCGACCGGCCGGTCACCACGGCCATGCCCCTGCGGCACCGGCTGCGCCGGGATCGCACGCTGATATTGATGACCCTGCCGGCGATGCTGCTGTTGCTGGTCTTCGCGTACATCCCGCTGGCGGGCAACGTCGTCGCCTTCCAGGACTACGACCCGTACATCGCGGACAACGCCTTCCAGGCGATCGCGCAGAGCCCCTGGGTCGGCTTCGAGTGGTTCCAGCAGATGGTGAACGACCGGCTGTTCTGGTCGGCGCTGCGGAACACGCTGGCGATCTTCCTTCTGCAGCTGACCCTGTTCTTCCCGGTGCCGATCCTGCTCGCGCTGTTCATCAACAGCTTCGTGCGGCCCAGGGTCCGGGCGGTGGCGCAGGCGATCCTCTATCTGCCGCACTTCTTCTCCTGGGTCCTGGTCGTCACCGTGTTCCAGCAGATGTTCGGCGGCGCCGGGCTCATCGCGCAGACGCTGCGGGAGAACGGTCACGAGGGTTTCGACCTGATGACCGACCCCGGTCTGTTCAAGTTTTTGATCACCTTCGAGATGATCTGGAAGGACGCCGGCTGGGGCGTCATCGTCTTCCTCGCCGCCCTGGCGGCGGTCAGCCCGGATCTCTACGAGGCGAGCGCCATGGACGGCGCGAACCGCTGGCGCCGGATGTGGCACATCACCTTGCCCGCCCTGCGCCCCGTCGTGGCGCTGCTGCTGGTGCTCCAGGTGGGCAACGCGCTGACCGTCGGCTTCGAGCAGATCCTGCTCCAGCGCACGGCGGTCGGACCGGGCGCCTCCGAGGTGCTCGACACGTACGTCTGGAACGTCGGCATCACCAACGGCGGATTCAGCTACGCGGCGGCCGTCGGCATCGTCAAGGGAATCTTCGGTCTGCTGCTGGTCCTCGGGGCCAACAAGGTCGCCCATCTCATGGGTGAGCAGGGGGTGTACAAGAAGTGAGCAGCCTGCTCTCCGGCCTGACCGGCTTGGCCGGTGTGAAGCCGGGAACCCGTGGCCGCCTTCGTCCGGTGTGGGAGGAGGAGCCGTCGAGGACGGGCCTCGCCTCCAAGGGCGTGGTCCTGGTCCTGATCTGCCTGGCCGTTCTCTTCCCGCTCTGGGTCGTGATCGTCACCAGCCTGTCCTCGGTGAAGACCATCACGGAGGCCGGCGGGCTGGTGGTGATCCCGCGCGGCATCACGTTCGTCGCCTACCAGGAACTTCTCGGCGGCGGCCAGGTCACCCGGGCCACCGTGATCAGTATCTGTGTGACCCTCGTCGGAACGGTCTTCAGCATGGCCGTGTCCGTCATGTGCGCCTACGGGCTCTCGCGTACCGGGTCCGTGCTGCACCGGCCGCTGCTGGTGTTCATGCTCGCCACGATGTTCTTCGGCGCGGGCCTCATCCCCACCTACCTGGTGGTCCAGGGACTCGGTCTCACCGACTCCTATCTGGCGCTGATCCTGCCGAGCGCGCTGAACGTCTTCAACATCCTGGTCCTGCGTGCCTTCTTCATGAGTACGGCGCAGGAGCTCATCGAAAGCGCCCGGATCGACGGGGCCGGTGACTTCCGCATCCTGTGGCAGATCGTCATGCCGCTGTCCCGTGCGGTCATCGCCGTGATCACGCTGTTCTACGCGGTCGGTTACTGGAGCGCCTGGTTCAACGCCTCCATCTACATCAGCGACCCGGAGATGCTGCCGCTGCAGAACGTGATGAACCAGCTCGTCCTGAAGCAGGAGCGGCCCACAGGCCTGACCCAGGTCATCAACACGGGGCATCTGTCACCACTCGCCATTCAGATGGCGGTCATGGTGCTGGCGCTGATCCCGGTCGCGTTCCTGTCGCCGTTCGTCCAGAAGCACTTCAAGGAAGGCATGCTCACCGGCGCCGTCAAGGGCTGAGCCCTGCCACTGCCACGCATCCACCCGTCACTCCGCCACCGGAGGGTCCTCGTCATGCGCGCTTCGTCCGTCCCGCAGCCAGAACCTGCCCCGCATCCCCGGCGCCGCACTGTCCTGGCCGGTGCGGCGGTGATCGCGGCCTCGGCCTCCGTGCTTCCGGCGGCGGGGGCGGCCGTCGCCTCCCGGCGGCCCGCGAAGGTCCAGCCGCACCGCTGGCGCACCGCCGCGATCGGAGGGACGGGCTTCGTGACGGGAGTCCTGTTCCACCCCTCCGTACGCGGTCTTGCGTACGCCCGCACGGACATCGGCGGCGCCTACCGGTGGGACGACCGCAGGTCCCGGTGGACGGCGCTCATCGACCACATCGGCTGGGACGACTGGAACCTTCTGGGCGTCGAGGCGATGGCCGTCGACCCGGCGCATCCGGACCGGCTGTATCTGGCCCTCGGGACGTACACACAGGCGTCGGCGTCCCCGGGTGCGGTGCTCAGATCCGAGGACCGGGGCGCGACCTGGGCGCGTACGGATCTCACGGTGCGTCTCGGGGCCAACGAGGACGGCCGGGGCTGCGGTGAGCGGCTTCTGGTCGATCCGCGTGACAGCGGGGCGCTCTGGCTCGGGACGCGCCACGACGGGCTGCTGCGCTCCAGGGACCGGGGCGCCACCTGGGCCGCCGACACGTCCTTCCCTGCCACGGCGTCGGCAAGCGGGCAGGGCGTCACCCTGCTGGTGGCGGCCGGCCGGACGGTGTACGCGGGCTGGGGCGACGGCGGCACGGCGCTCTACCGTACGAACGCCTCCGGCGCCTGGGAGGCCGTCCCCGGACAGCCGTCCGCCGGAGCGTCGACGAAGGTGCCGGTCCGTGCGGCGTACGACGCGGGCAGCGGTGCGCTGTACGTGAGTTACGCGGACGGGCCGGGCCCGAACAACCAGGCCGACGGCTCGGTGCACCGTCTCGACACGGTGACGGGGACCTGGGCCGACGTGACCCCGGCCGTCCCGGGCGACGGCGACGCGTTCGGCTACGGCGGGGTGGCCGTGGACGCGACCCGCCCGGGCACGGTCGTCGTCTCCACGAACAACCGCTGGGGCCTGGTCGACACCCTGTTCCGCTCCACGGACGGCGGAGCGAGCTGGGCCTCGCTCAAGGACACGGCGGTGCTGGACGTCTCGGAGACCCCGTATCTGAAGTGGGGCGGGGAGCCCAAGTTCGGCTGGTGGATCCAGGCACTGGCCGTCGACCCGTACGACTCACGGCACATCGTCTACGGCACCGGCGCCACGATCTTCGGGACGCGCGACCTGGTGCACTGGGCGCCGGAGATCCGAGGCCTGGAGGAGTCTTCGGTACGCCAGCTGATCGCACCGCCCTCGGGGGCCCTGCTGCTCAGCGGCCTGGGGGACATCGGGGTCATGCGCCACGACTCCCTGACCTCGTCCCCGTCGCGTGGCATGGCGTCGAACCCGGTGTTCGGCACGGCGACCGGGCTCGCGCTGGCCGCCCGGAAGCCGTCGTACGTCGTACGGACCGGCTGGCCGTCGGGCTCCGACTCGGCCGGCGCGTACTCCCACGACGGCGGGGCGAGCTGGCAGCCCTTCGCCTCCCAGCCGGCTGTCGCTCCCTCGGCCCCCGGCCCGGTGGCGGTATCCGCCGACGGGGCGACGCTCCTGTGGTCGTTCATCCACTGGGACGGCACCAAGTACGCCGCGCACCGCTCCACGGACGGCGGGGCGACGTGGGCCGAGGTGGCCACGTTCCCCAAGGGCGGCACGCCTGTGGCCGACCCGCTCGATCCGGCGCGCTTCTACGGGTACGACACGGACACGGGCGCGGTCTTCGTCTCCACGGACAAGGGGGCGACCTTCACCGAAGGCGCGAAGGGGCTCCCTTCGGGTGATGTGCAGTTCCGTATCGCGGCGGCTCCCGGGCGCACCGGCGACCTGTGGCTGTCCGCCAAGGACAACGGACTGCTGCGATCGACGGACGGCGGTCGCACGTTCACGCCGGTGGCCGGCTGCCAGGCCTCACACGCCCTCGGCTTCGGCAGGGCGGCACCGGCGAAGGGCCGGGCCGGATACCCCGCGGTCTTCCAGACCGGTCGGGTCTCCGCGGCGTACGACGGCGTGGCCGTGCTGCGCTCGGACGACGCGGGCGCGAGCTGGGTCCGTATCAACGACGACTCCCACCGGTGGGGGTGGACCGGCGAGGTCATCACCGGCGACCCCCGCGTGCACGGCCGTGTCTATCTGGGCACCAACGGCCGCGGCATCCAGTACGCAGAACCCCAGTAGAGGAACGAGACCTCCATGCCGTCCCTGCACGACGCCACCCGTGGCCGCGTCCTTTTCGGAGGCGACTACAACCCCGAGCAGTGGCCCGAGGATGTGTGGGCCGATGACGTCCGGCTGATGAAGGAGGCCGGGGTCAACACCGTCACCGTCGGCGTCTTCTCCTGGGCGATGATCGAACCACGTCCGGGTGCACGGGAGTTCGGCTGGCTGGACCGGCTGCTGGACCTCGTGCACGCCCACGGCATCGGTGTCGTCCTCGCCACCCCGACCTCCTCACCGCCGCCGTGGATGGGCGCCCTCCACCCGGAGACCCTGCCACGCACCGAGGACGGCGCACTCGTCAACTACGGTTCCCGGCAGCACTTCTGCCCGAGTTCACCGGTGTACCGACGCTACGCCGCGGCCCTCACCGAGGACCTCGCGGCGCGATACGCCGACCATCCGGCGCTCACGGTGTGGCACATCAACAACGAGTACTGCACGCACTGCTTCTGCGACGAGACCGGCGCCCACTTCCGCCGCTGGCTGGCCACCCGCTACACCACCCTGGGCGCGCTGAACGAGGCCTGGGGTACGGCGTTCTGGAGCCAGCGCTACGACACCTGGGCGGAGATCCTGCCGCCGCGCCGGGCGCAGTACATGCGGAATCCGGCGCAGGAGCTGGACTTCAAACGCTTCACCTCCGACGCCCTGATGGAGTGTTATGCGGCCGAGCGGGACATCGTCGCCCGGCACACCCCGCACATCCCGGTGACGACCAACTTCATGCCGCTGTGGTCGGGCCAGGACGCCTGGGCGTGGGCGGAGCAGGAGGACATCGTCTCCGTCGACGTCTACCCGGACCCGAAGGATCCGCGGGGCGGCCAGTACAACGCGATGCTCGCCGACATGACCCGCTCGCAGGCCCGTGGCCCGTGGATGGTGATGGAACAGGCGGCCGGGGCGGTCAACTGGCGCGGCGTCAACCACCCCAGGCCCGCCGGCCTCAACCGGCTCTGGTCGCTGCAGTCGGTCGCCAGGGGCGCGGACGCCCTCTGCTACTTCCAGTGGCGGCAGTCCCGGCAGGGGGCGGAGAAGTTCCACTCCGGGATGCTGAGCCACGCCGGTGAGCACGGCCGAACGTTCCAGGAGGTCAAGCGCATCGGCGCCGAACTCGCGTCGATCGGGGCCGCGGTGAGCGGCACCGGGGTGTCCGCCGAGGTCGCCGTGCTGCACGACTGGGACGCCTGGTGGTCGAGCGCCCAGGAGGGCCGGCCCTCCTCCCTCGTCTCGTACACGGAACTCGTCCAGGCGTGGCACCGAGGGCTGTGGGAGAGCGGGATCGCCACCGACTTCGCCCGCCCCGACGCCGACTTGAGCGACTACCGCATGGTGCTCGTGCCCCAGCTCCAGCTCCTCGGCGACGCGGCGACCGACAACCTCCTCGCGTACGTGCGGAGCGGGGGCACCCTCGTGTGCGGGTTCTTCACCGGCATCGCGGACGTGGACGACCGGATCAGGCCGGGTGGCATGGACAGTCGGCTGCGTGAGCTGTTCGGAATCCGTACGGTGCACGAGTGGTGGCCCCTGGACGCGGACGCGACGGTGGAGTGCGACGGTTTCCGCGGCACCCTGTGGTCGGAGGAGCTGGAACCCGACGGCAGCGCGGAGACGGTGGCCGCCTACCGCGACGGGGAGCTGGACGGCCTTCCGGCGGTGCTCCGCAAGGGCACCGCTTGGTACGTCTCGACGCTGCCCGAGCCCGAGGCGCTGCGCGGTCTGCTCGGCCGGGTGGCCGCCGGAGCCGGCGTGCACCCCGTGCTGGAGCGGCTGCCCGCCGAGGTCGAGGCGGTGCGGCGCGGCGAACTGCTCTTCCTGCTGAACCACGGCCGTTCCCCGGCCCGGGTGGAACTGCCGGGCCCGCACCTCGACCTGCTCACGGGCGCCGAGTCCGACGGCGGCGTGGAGCTGGAACGCTACGGCGTGGCCGTGCTCACAGACGCCTCACGCGGAGACGCCTCCGCATGATCGACGGCACGTGGGAGCCCTGCCCCGCCACCCGCTGGGAGGACGCGTTCCTCAGCGGCAACGGCCGCCACGGGGCGATGGTGTACGGCGATCCGGCGGACGACCGGGTGATCGTCAACCACCACACCCTGGTTCGGCCCAACGGCAGCGAGGGCCTCCGGCCACCGGAGCTCGCCGACCGGCTCGGCCGGCTCCAGGACGCGCTCCTGTCAGGCGACACGACGGCGGCCGAGGACTTCGGCGCCGGGCGTCCGCTGGTCTGGGTACAGCCGTTCCACCCGGCGTTCCGGTCCCGTGTGCACCGCGACCGTGGGCCGCACGAGGCCGTCGCCGGGTACAGGCGCGAGGTCGACTTCACGACGGGCGAGGTGACCGCGTCGTACGAGGCGTGGCGCAGCAGCGTCTTCGTGTCGCGGGCCGACGACGTGATCGTGCAGCAGGTCACCGATCTCGGGCTGACCGCCGACGTGGTGCTGGATCCCTGCCTGCCCGGAGCCCCCGCGCAGCTGGCGATCGGCCGCTCGACGGTGCTGACCCCGGAGGGCGCGCACCTGGCCCTACGGGTGGGCTACCCGGGCAGCGGACTCGGCTACACCGGTGTCACCGTGGCGCGGGTGGACGGCGGCACGGTGTCCGTGGCCGGCGAGGGCATCCGGATCGAGGGGGCCCGGAGCCTCACTCTCACGACCCGGGTCGTCCGCGGGGCGGGCCGCCCGGACCTCGGAGAGCTGTGGGCCGCTCTGCCGTGCGAGGGCTACACCACGATGCTGGCCCGCCACCTGCCGCTGCACCGGACCGCGTACGGGCGCGCCTCGTTCGAGCTGCGGGACGCTGCGCCCGAGCGGGAGCTGTCCGGGAGCGAGCTGCTCCGTGCCCCGAAGTCTCCCGCGCTGCTGGAGCGGCTCTTCGCGGCCGGCCGCTACCACCTGCTCTCCTCGTCGGGGCTGCTGCCGCCCCGGCTGACCGGTCTGTGGACCGGCGACTGGGACACCGCCTGGTCGGGGGCCTTCACCACGAACGCCAATCTCAACCTGCAGATCGCCTCCGCCGCGGCGGCCGCCCTCCCGGAGGTCACCCATGCCCATGCCGCGCTGGTGCAGGGCCAGTTGACCGACTGGCGGGACAACGCAAGGGCGCTCTTCGGGACCCGGGGCGTCGTCGCACCGTCCCACACCGACGGCGAGTCCGGCCACACCCGCCATTTCCAGCGCGCCTATCCGCTGCATCTGTGGACCGCCGGGGCGGACTGGCTGCTGCAGCCGCTGCTGGAGCACGCCGAGGTCACGACGGGGTCCCCGGACACCGCCCTGACCAGTGCTCTTGTCGAAGTGGCGCTCTTCTACGAGGACTTCCTCAGCCGCGAGGACCCGGACGGAAACCTGGCGGTCGTCCCCTCCTACTCCCCGGAGAACCGGCCGGCCAATGCGAGCTGGGGCACGGTGAACGCCACGATGGACGTCGCCGCGGCCCACCACGCCCTGACGACGGCCGCCGAGCACGCCCCCGGGCACCCGTCGGCCGGCCTCTGGCGGACACGCGCCGCCCGGCTCCCGGCGTATCTGGTGAACGAGGACGGGGCGCTCGCCGAGTGGGCGTGGCCCGGCCTGCGGGAGACCTACGACCACCGTCATCTGAGCCACCTCTACCCGGTATGGCCCCTGGACGAGATCAATCCGTACGACACCCCGGGGCTGGCCACGGCCGCGCACCGCGCGCTGGAACTGCGCGGCTCGGAGAACGACTCCGCCCACGGGCATCTGCACCACGCCCTGATCGCCGCCCGGCTGCGGGACCCGTCCCGGGTGGCTGCGGCGCTGGACGCGGTGCTGGGCGGCGACTTCTTCCACGATTCGCTGATGAGCGCGCACTACCCGTCCCGGAACGTCTACAACGCGGACGCCGCCCACACCTTGCCTGCCGCCGTGATCGAGTCGCTCGTCCAGTCGGCACCCGGCCGCCTGGTGCTGCTGCCGGCCGTCCCTGCGGCCTGTCCGGCGGGTGAACTCCGTGGCGTAAGGACCCGGTTCGGCGCACACCTGGACCTGCGGTGGTCGGAGGACGGCGCCACAGCCGTGCTGCGTCCCACGCGCGACGCCCGCGTCGATCTGCGTACGGGTGACGGGCTCGCCCTCACCGAGACCTCCGCCGGGCACCCCCCGGGTCCGCTGGAGCTGACGGCCGGCGTGGACCGCGTCCTCACCCTGGGGCCGCGGTAACACTCCTCCGTCCCCAACGGCCAACCGTGGCCGCACCGTGGCTTCGCGGCGGCACCGGCCCACGCAACGATCTGGACCTCGTCCGAGCAGTGGGACAACTGCACGAGCGGGCACCCAGACCATCCGGGCCGACTCCCGAGCAACCGGGGCGCCCCGCCGAACCCGCGGCAGTGCGCCGCGACACACTCCACCCGAACGAGTAGGCACGCCCTTCGCCTGTCAGGCCGGAGCCGGGCCCGTGCTCGCACGTTCCGTCAGGACGGGCTTGATCAGTTCCACTTCGTCCGTGCCCCGGCCGACGAGTTTCGCAACCACCTGTTCCACCGCGCGGCGCCCCATCTCCTGTGCCGGAATGGCGACGGAGGTGAGTCGCACCGAGGCCTGTGTGGCCACCTGTTCGGGGCAGACGGCCACGACGGACACGTCCTCAGGCACGGCGCGCCCCTGCTGTTGGAGCAGGTTGAGCAGCGGCTCGACGGCGGCCTCGTTCTGGACGATGAACCCGGTCGTTCCCGGCCGCTCGTCGAAGACACGGCCCAGGGTGCCGGCCATCGCGGCGTACCCGCCCTCGCAGGGGCGGTGCAAAATCCGTACCCCGGTCTCCCGCGCCCTGGCCCGTATGCCGTCCACGGTCCGTTCGGCGAAGCCCGTGTGCCGTTCGTAGACTGCGGCCGCCTCGCCTATCACCGCCACCTCGCGATGGCCGAGGCCGGCGAGGTGGTCCACGCACAACGCCCCCGTGGCCTCGAAGTCGAGATCCACGCAGGTGAGCCCCGAGGTATCGGCGGGCAGGCCGATGAGGACGGCGGTCCGCCCGGAGTCGCGGAGCAACGGCAGCCGCTCGTCATGCAGTTCGACATCCATCAGGATCATGGCGTCCGCCAGCGAGCTACCCGCGATCCGGCGGACGGCGGCCGGGCCCTCCTCACCGGTGAGCAGCAGCACGTCGTATCCGTGGATCCGGGCGCTCGTGGCGACGGCGATGGCGATCTCCATCATCACCGGTACATACATGTCCGTGCGCAGCGGCACCATCAGCGCGATGATGTTGGACCTGCTGCTGGCGAGGGCACGCGCACCGGCATTGGGGTGGTAGCCCAGCTGCTGGATACTGTGCTCCACCCGTTCCCGGGTGGAGGCCGAGATCGACCGCTTACCGCTGAGGACGTAGCTCACCGTGCTCGCGGAAACTCCGGCGTGCTGGGCGACCTCGGCAAGCGTGACCATTCGGCTTCTCCCCTACAGATGGTGACCGCAAGGGAGAGCGGGTGAAGCGCTTCAACAGCGCCTTGCTGTGCTCCCCTTCGCACTCTGACATGCACAGACACTGGAGCCTAGACTCGGACACAGACACTGTCCAGAGTGGGAGTCGAAGCGCTTCGACTCCCGGTACCGATCCTGCCTACCGTGACTCAGGATGCCGAGGGTGTCCAGCCTGCCAGCCAGTCGGCGGTCTCCTGCTGCGCGGCCTGGGAGTCGCTGAGCTGCGGCCGGTTAGTGCTCGCCGAGCCGGATCCGGGCCCGGTGTTCTTGTACTCCGCGAAGCGGTCGTCCTTCCAGGAGAAGCCGCTCATGTCCGTCCATGGAGCGGACTTGACCGCTGAGCTCAGGGTCGTACCACGGAAGGTGGCCATCGGGTCGAGCGAGGCGTCGCCGCCCGCGTGCCACGGCCGGCCGAGGTGGAAGGACGACGCCGAGACATCGCCGTTGACGGTCGAGCCGGTGATCAGGAAGCCCTTGCGGTCGGCGGCCGTGCTGGGCGCGGCGATGTAGCCGGCGGAGCTGCCGTCCCACCGCTTCTTCAGTGTGATGACCGACCTGTCGATGACTGCGGTGGCGCGTCCGAAGATGAAGTCGACGTTGCCGATGACGTAGGAGTTGGACATGTACACGCGGCCGAGTGTCGTCTTGGAGGCGGTATCGAGCAGCAGGGTGTCCTGGTCGCCGGTGACGATCACGGAGTCGAGGAAGACCTTGTCCGCGGCGGTGCGCAGGGCGACGGCCTGGAGCCCGCTCATGTTCTGGTTGGCGGCCTCGTCGAAGTCGTTGGAGATCGTGAGGTTGCGGGCCTGGAAGCCGTTGGCCTCGGCCGCGACGGTGGCGCTGCCGCTGGTCCCGTAAGTACCGGAGCCGTCGGGCTTCCGGGTACCGGAGGCGTTGTTGTAGACGATGACGGTGTCGTTGCGGCTGGAACCGCTGCCCTGGAGGGTGACGTTCTGCTTGGTGGAGGGGATCTTCACCAGTTCGCGGTAGGTCCCCGGCTTGATGGAGACGATCACCCGCGCGGTGTTGCCCGCGGGGATGGCGTTCACCGCGCCCTGCACCGTGGTGTATTGCCCGCTGCCGTCCTTGGCGACGGTGACGGTGGTCGCCGCCGCCGCGCCGGATGCCGACCCGAACGTCTGGAGGCCGGTGACGGCCAGGACCGCGGTCGTCGCTGCCGTCAGTGCCCTGCGCGGTCCGGGCCGGAAGGCGGTACGTCGTCTGTTCGCTTCCATGGCGTGATCCGTTCGCTCGGGGAGAGAGAAGTGGGGCTCCGCGGAGTAGTCGCCGCCGCCACCCCGAAGGTTGCCGGGGTGGCGGCGTCACATCCGCCGGAACCTGGTGTCCCGCGCCCGGACAGCGGTCGCGGGGCCCGCCGAGCGGAGCACCACGTCGAGGGCGCGGGCGGGGTCGGCGGCGTACACGTTGCTGAACCAGGCCATGTTGGCCTCGACCACCGCCCACCGCCCCTCCCCCGCGGCGCCGTCTCTGCGCATGAGCCCCACGTCGAGCACCACCCCGCTCGGCAAGGTGTCCGCGTACGCCTCGGCCAGCGCCCCGGCGAATGCGCGCACCGCGGGCTCGTCCGCGTGGCCCGTCAGCGGTGCCACGTCGAGCCGGCCGAAGGTGGCGTACTGCGAACCGGTCCGTATCTCCCCGTCCAGCAGATGGAGCCGGAACTCCTTGACCCAGGTGACCACTTCACTGACCTGGACGAACGGGTCGTCCTGGGAGCCCGCGGGGACGGGCAGGGCGCTGCCGTCCGCGTACACGGCGGCCGGGAAGCTTTTGTCGGTGGGCGGCTTCATGAAGAGCGGACCTGGTGTGCGGCGGGCCTCGCCGAGCGGTAGGCACCGGACGTGGCGGCCGGTGAACGCGTACGGCAGCGCGTCGAGCCAGTCGTCGGCCGGCTCCAGGAGGGCGGCCCCGAGGCGGCCGACGGCAGAGGCTGCGAAGTGCGGACCGCCGTAGTAGTGCGTCCGGGTGTCTGCCGGCGGGCGGGCAGGGTGGCCGTCCTGCGGCAGGACGGTCACGTCCATGCCGCGCGCACGCGCCGCACCGGCCAGCAGGGCGGCTGTGACGGAGCGGTGCGGGGCAAGGGCGAGGAGAGCAGCCATGCCGCCGCAGCTTACGGGCACCGGCCCATGGGCTGCGGCCGGCCTGGGTCGGACCGGGGCGAGCTTCCACTGCGGGCAGGTGTTGCTCAGCCAGGTCCACTGCCGTACGTCGGCGCCGTCCGACGTCGAGCGGGCCGCCACGCCGGAGACCTTCCCGGTGGCCTGGTTGACGATGCGCACCCAGCCCCCGGACCGGTGGTGACGAACCGGAAGTGCTGGCAGGTGTTGTCGAGCGCTCGCACAGGTGCCGTCATGGTGAGAGATCCAGGGGTCGGCCCCTTCTGCGTCTTGACCGGGTTGACGTCGGCTGCCCCTGGGCGAGCGCCAGCGGGAGAACGCTCGGCAGGGTCAGTAGGCGACGGGCCATCCGCTGCCCCAGTTCAGGAGGTTGACTCCGAGCTTCGGGGTGCCGTTGTCCTGGCCGTCGTAGTAGTGGTAGACGAGCAGGTCCCCGTCGGAGTCCGCCAGGATCGACTGGCCACCGGGGCCGACGTAGCGGCCGTGCGACTCCATGACGGGCGTACCGCCGTTGCTGAGCATGCTGACGCCGTTGCGGTCCTTGTAGGGCCCGGTGACGCTGGTCGCCCTGCCCACCTTGATCTTGTACGTCGAGCTGGTGCCGGCGCAGCACGTGTCGTACGACGCGAAGAGGTAGTAGTAGCCGTTGCGCTTGATGATGGAGGGTGCCTCGACGGCTTTGGTCCCGGTGGGCCGGGAGGCGAGCGAGCGGCGGGCGGTGTCCCCGGCGTACTGCTTGCCCGTCGACGGATCGATCCGGATCATCTTGATCCCGGTCCACCAGGAGCCGAACGACAGCCACCACTTCCCGTCGCCGTCCACGAACAGGTTGGGGTCGATGGCGTTGTAGTCGCTCGAGGAGCTCGACGTGTACACGATCCCGTAGTCGGACCAGCTGCCGGCCTGCCCGGTCGTGGAGGCCGCGAGGCCGATAGCCGACGTGTTGGAGCCGAAGGACGAGACGGCGTAGTACATCAGGTACTTGCCGCCCTGGTACGAGATGTCCGGGGCCCAGGGGTCGGAGGCAGATGAGTAGTTCTTCCACCAGCTCGGCTTGGTGGTGAAGGCGTTACCGGACCGGCCGAAGGCGGTGCGGTCGGTGGAGGTGCGGAGCTGGAGGCCTTCACCGGTCGAGTAGAGCAGGTACTGGCCGGAGGAGCTGCGGATCATGCTGGGGTCGTGGACGACGATGTCGCCGTTGACGACGCCCGGGTTGGGGTAGGCGGACGCGCTGCCGGGCAGGAGGGCCAGCAGGAACGCGGCAGGGAGTACGGCGAGGCTTCTCCTCAGAGTGCGGCTCACGAGGAAGCTCCTTGTCAGTCGGGGATGGGGTGCATCCCGCAGTCGCCGCCGGTACCGCATGGGTTGCCGCGCGCCACTCACTTTCTCCGACAAGCCGGACGTCGTCCGAAATCCTGAACGGCGCTGCGGCGAGGGGGAGTTGCCCTGCCCGACGTGTGTGCGTCCGGCCCGGAAGCCCTCCCCGCCGACCGCGCCCCACGCGAACCATCTCCAGCGGCAGCCGACGGACGTTCGGAATCCGGCGACGGCATGGTCACTCCTGATTTCTCGTGAGGTCCGAGGTCCCGAGGTTCCGGCACGAGCGGGGTGGACAGTGCCCCGCGCCCATGTTCTTATGCTGCACGTCGCCTGCGTTTCCAACGTAGTACAAGCGCTCCACCCCGAAGTGACGCATCCTCACCGTACGGCCCGCACCACCCTTGAGATAGCCCTGACGTCTTTCCACGCACCTCGCCCGACAACGTTGTCGCTCACGAGAAAGGCCTTCGCCCTCATGGTGCGCACCATCCGCAAGCTCTCCGTCGCCCTGACCGCCGCCGCCCTGCTGGCCGGCTTCGCGCCCTCCCTCGCAGGAGCCGAGCAACCAGCCGCCGCCCGGCCGGCCGCCGCACCGGCGCCCAGCACGGCCGAGGCCGGGAACCCGCTCGTCGAAGGGTGGTATGCCGATCCGGATGTCGCGGTCTACGGCGACCGCTTCTGGATCTACCCGACCACATCACGCAGTTACAGCGAACAGACCTTCATGGACGCGTTCTCCTCGACGGACATGGTGAACTGGACCAAGCACTCCAAGGTGCTGGACATCGCCGACGTCTCCTGGGCCAAGTACGCGCTCTGGGCGCCCGCACCGGTCTTCCGTGACGGCAAGTACTACCTCTACTTCGCCGCCAACGACATCCAGACCAACTCCGAGCACGGCGGGATCGGCGTCGCCGTCGCCGACCGCCCCGAGGGCCCGTACAAGGACGCCATCGGCGGTCCGCTCATCTCCCAGTTCCACAACGGCGCCCAGCCGATCGACCAGGACGTCTTCATCGACGACGACGGCCAGGCGTACATGTACTACGGCGGATGGGGCCACGCGAACGTCGTCAAGCTGAACCCTGACATGACCAGCCTCGGCACCTTCTCCGACGGATCGACCTACAAGGAGATCACTCCGGAGAACTACACCGAGGGCTCCTTCATGTTCAAGCGCGACGGCATGTACTACATGATGTGGTCCGAGGGCGGCTGGACCGGCCCGAACTACTCGGTGTCGTACGCCATGTCGAACTCCCCGACCGGCCCGTTCCAGAAGATCGACAAGGTGCTGGCCCAGGACCCGGCCGTCGCCCGTGGCTCCGGGCACAACTCGGTACTCAACGTGCCCGGCACCGACATCTGGTACATCGTCTACCACCGCCGCCCGCTGAGCGAGACCGACGGCAACCACCGGGCCCTGGCCTACGACCGGATCCACTTCAACAAGGACGGCACGATCCGTCCGGTCACCATGAAGGTCAAGGACAACTTCGACGACGGCAACGCGGTCGGATGGCGCACGTACGGTGATGCCGACTGGACCCCTGAGCGCGATGCCTACTCCGCCGCCTCGGCCGCCGGCGGCTTGTCGCTCCAGGACACCAACTTCTCGGACCTGATCTACGAGGCCGACGTGACCCTGCGGCACGGCCGCAGCGAAGCGGGCCTCGCCTTCCGTGTCACGCAGCCGGGCACCGGCACCGAGGGCTTCCACGGCTACTACGCCGATCTCACTCCGAACGGCCTGGTCCTCGGCAAGGCGACCGGCGACAAGCGGACGCCGCTGGCAACAGCGCGGCTGACGGGAGCGGTCGGCAAGACCCACCGGGTGAAGATCGAGGCGATCGGCTCGTCCCTCAAGGTCTACGTCGACGACATGGCCGAGCCGAAGATCAGCACGACGGACGCCGGCTTCACCTCCGGCGCCAACGGCGTACATGCCGCCCGGCTGTCGTCGAAGGCCGGTGCGGCGGCACCGAGCAGGCCCCTCGCACGCTTCGACAACGTCGCGATCCGATCGAACGTGTTCAGCTTCGAGGCTGCCGACGCCCCGAACCAGTTCGTCCGGCACGCGTGGAGCCGCGGCCGGGTCGACGCCGACGTGACGCCGTACGCCGACATGCAGTGGAAGGTGGTTCCCGGCCTGGCGGATCCGTCGGCCGTGTCACTGGAGTCGGTCAACTTCCCCGGCACCTTCCTGCGGCAGCGGGACGGAGAGGTGTGGATCGACGCGCGCACGGACGACGCGGGTTTCCGCGCGGACGCGACATGGCGACGCGTACCCGGACTCTCCGACCGGTCCCTGACATCCTTCGAGTCCTACAGCGAGCCCGGCCGCTTCCTGCGGCACCGCGACGCGCTGTTGTACGCCGAGGACGTCACCGCCACGCATCGGCCCGACGCCACCTTCAGGGCTTGGTGACTTGATGAGGCGGCCCGGCCGGGTGATGCCGGGCCGGGCCGGCCGACCGCGGCGGCCTGGAACAGCGCTTCGGCCAGGCGTCGGTGGATCTGCTGCGCGGGGCGGACAGCGAACCGGCCGGCCTGGATGCCTGGGTGGACTTCGAGACCCGCTCTGCGGGTACTGCCGCCTGTTGGCGGAGATCACGGGCAGCGCCGGCGCTTACTCCGGAGCATGGCCCGT
Source organism: Streptomyces sp. NPDC002911 (assembly GCF_053591835.1). NCBI lineage: Bacteria > Bacillati > Actinomycetota > Actinomycetes > Kitasatosporales > Streptomycetaceae > Streptomyces > Streptomyces sp. NPDC002911. Next base: position 45,015 of record NZ_JBSFUO010000005.1, read on the forward strand.
CACACTGCGCCGTCGCTCTCCCACCCTCTGATCCACGTGGTCCTGTCAGCCGTTGCTACGGAAGACGAGTAGATAGCGCCAGAAGAGAAGCCTGCGGATACTGCATCCCGGCAGCAGCACCGCGGCCTCCCGGCGAATCTGCGGCAAGGACACGGCTGGCTGTCTCACCGGCGCCTTCACCCGTTCTCGACCAGTCGCGGCAGAGACAGGGCGAATCTTGTTCTTCACCGCGACGGCCAGCCTGGCGACGGCGTTGACGGGCGAGGCTGCCAGGCTCCAAGCCCAGTCGAGCCAGGTCTTCTCCGGATAACAGCCCAAGATCACGAGGACGCCACCGGGCGCAAGCGCTTCACGCAATGCGGCGACCGTGTCGAACGGCATGTGATGGATGCTGGCGAGGCATGAGATGAAGTCGTAGTGCTCCATGGGTAGTTCGACTTCGGTGACGTCCGCGTGCTGGAAGCGCAGGCCCCGGTCACCGGCTACCCGCGCGGACAGTGCGCGTGCCTCCGCGATGGCCTCCTCCGAAGGATCGACCGCATCAACCTCCAGGCCCAGGTGAGCGAGTCGACGCGCGAACCGACCGGTCCCACAGCCGACATCCAGTGCCGCACCGCAGTTGCGCGGCACCTCGCGTAAGAGCAGACGGTGATAGTGGTCGTTGTGATCAAAAGGCATCCCCCGACCCTGCCACAGCGGACACGCTCAGCCCGCCCCTTCCACCAGCGGCAGGACATCGATGTCCCCATGGCTCCGGATCCGGCCCCGCCCACCGCGAGCTCGATCGCGAAACCTCCAGCCACTCACCAGCAGGGCTCCAAGCCGGAAAACCTCGCGACAACCTCGCTCGGAGAGGCGGGGCCCACCTGCCGAACGGAGCCCTGAGACGTCATGCCGCCCATTCTCCCCTGGCTGCCCGTGAGCCGACGCACACCGCCGTTGATCACGAGCAGTAACGGACCCGGGAGTCGAGGTCGTCAGGTCCTGGAATACCGACTACTCGATCAACGGCTCACACCAGTCCCGAGGCCGGACCTGTTCCGCCGCAGCACCCCCACCGAAGGCGGCTTCTGCGCCTTTCGGCGTGTCATCGATGGGTGCGCCTACCTCTGAACCCTGGGCTCAGGGCGGCTCACGCGGAGATCCTCGCCCAGCGCACCCGCAACGGCGAACTCCTCGGACATAGACGAGACTTGCAGGCCGATGGACCGAAAAGGCCACCCGCGGATCACCACCGAGAACTCCTCTCTCGCACAGCGGATCCGCCGGCTCACCGCCGACAGCCGCACCCTCGACGAGCAGCTGAAGGCCTCCCGTTTTAACCTCCGTTTCCGAGACCAGCGCATCTCCGACCTCGAAGCGCGCCTCGCCGACGGATCAGTGACCTGAACAGAATGTCGGCGACCCGCCCCGCCCCGCGCCTCGGTAAGAGGTCCATCACCTCCCCGCGGGGGGCCGCCATCGTTCGTCTGCGAAGCGTACGAGCGCGTCGTGCAGTTCGGGCGGGGTCATCGCGTCGTCAGGGTCTTCGGTGGGGCAGTCAAGCGGCCACAGGGCGATCCAGCCGGCTCCGTTCACACGGATCCGCGGCCCCGGGATGGCCTCAGGCCTCAGCCGCAGGTGGAGCATGACGGTGCCGTCACTTTCGCCGAGCGGCGGTTCGTACGGCCGAGCCGCGACCTCCGCGACATCCCGCCACTCGAAGCGTATCGTTCGCTTGCCCGCTGCGAACTCGATGCCGCCATCGTCGAGACACAACTCGGCCTTGCGCCAGGTGAGTGGCGGGATCAGCAGGTCGATGGCGAGCGGAAGCGCCACGAAGAAACCCACGGTCGACCAAGCGCCGGGATCGTGCCAGCCGTCCTCGACGGTGATGATGCCGATCCACACCAGCGCAAACGTCCACATCGCCACGTACTGGAACGGCTCCCCCCTGGAGCGCCTGACCCCGACGTAGCCGGGCATGCGTACGGACTGCGGGGTAATGCTCGCCGCGGGAAGCGGGCGCAGCGGCCAGGGCGCGCGGGTGGCGGGGCGCCGCCGACGGGACGCCGGGGCGCCACCGCCGCGCTGATTAGCTGCGAGGCGTGCCTGGAGTTGGGCGTGGCGGAACTGGTAGACACCGCCGACCTGCCGTAGCAGGCCCACCCGGCGCGCGTCCTCGAGGAACGCCATGGTCGACCACGGTAGCCTCCCCAGGCCCGCGAGCGTCACCTTCGCGAGCAGCCACTGCGTCCAAGGGCTGAATGCCACAATCACCGCAGCCACACCCGCGGTTCCAGAGAGCCAACTGCCGAGCAGCACTCTGTGGTCCGGGCCCTGGACGATGAACAGGGTGCCAATGGCCCCGATCACGGGCGCGACACCCAGCAGCATCAACGCCGTGCTGGCCCGCTCGCCGCTCAGCAATGCCCGTGGTCCCACGGCCTGAGCGGTGTCGGCCGGTGCGCCGACGACCATCATGAGCAGCGCCGGAACGATGAAACCCAGCGCCAGAAACGGTTCGTCCCGGGTCAGGAGGAGGGCGATGGGCGTCAGCACTACAAGGAACCAGAACAGGCCCGAAATGCGGGAGCGGTGCCTGCCGAACGCGGCAAGCCGACGGGGTAGCGGCCCCTTCCACAGCTGAGAGAGCAGGAGGAGCATGCTGCCCACTGTCCCGAACATCATGGCGGCGAAGGCTCCCGCCGCCGCCTGGAAGGCCAAAAACGGATCGCCTCCGGTAACCCAACCGTGGAACCGCGTGGAACCTGCCATCAGCAGGACGTAGCCCGCCACCAGTGCCGGCGCCTTGAGGACCGTCGGTGGCTTCGAACGGTGAAGCTCCCACCAGGCGAGCTCCCTTGTCCCGGTAGCAGTGAGATGGCCTGCGAGGAAACCGAGTGCACGCTGCGCCTGCGAGTGTCCCCACTCGCGTATCGGGTGAGGCTGATGGGGCGAGGCCGGCCCGGAGGGGAACGCCGCGAGAACAATGGAGTCGAGCAGGTGGCGCTCGACGGCAGCCAGGTCAGGGAAACGGGACTCGTCGGCGAGTTCGCGAGGTTCGGCGTCCGGGCGGGCGTACACCGTGCGGGCCAGCCACAACATGAGCGGGGACGAGAGTGCTCTGGCCACTGTGGCTTCGGGGTGGTGCGTGAGGTGGTCCAGGAGCATCTGCCACTGCTGGGTGCGCTGCGGATGCGAGGAGCCGCGCAGGTACTCCGCCGCTGCGCCGGCCCCCACTGGCTGCGCCCTGATCACCGCCGCCGCCTGTAACACAGCCTCTTCTTCAACCAGTTCGCTGTACTCCGCCGTGCGGGAGGTGAGGATCAGCGGAGCGCCATCCGCGCCTGCCTTGTTGAGCCCGGCCAGCGCAGCGGACCGGAGTGGGCGTGACAGTTCGTCCAAGCCGTCGAGGACCGGCAGCACCCGCCGGTCGCGGACCAGCTCGCGGATCCGGGTCCGGTCGAGGTCCCTGGTCAGGCCCGCATACTCCTCGTGGATGCGGCGTGCGAGCCAGACATCAAAGTGCTCTTTGCCCGCGTCCCAGGACGACATCAGCAGCGGTACGGGGACAGGCCGCGCCGCGTCCTGCAGGCTCAGCAACTGCAGCGTGAGCAAGATCGCCAGGGATGTCTTGCCCGCGCCGGGAGCGCCGATGATCACCAGGCGCTGGGCGGGCAGAGCCCAGAAGGCGGCGGCGAGTTCAGCGAGGCCCGCAGTGCTGCCGGTGAGGTCGGCGCCGACGTGCTGGCGGTGGTCGGCGACCGTCCAGTCGGCCTGCCAGCCCACCGCGAGCCTGGCGCTTCCGGTCAGGCCCCGGGCCCCCGCCTCGTCCCGCCACTGGGCGAGTACCACGCGCGCCAGCTCGGCGGCGGCGCGGTCCTGCGACGTCTGCGGCGGCGGCAGATGCAGGTGGAGGGCACCGAAGTCTCGGCCCTGGATCACATACGTCGCGCTGCCGCCGGAGAACACGTTGTGCACGTCGCCCCGTACATGCTCCGACATGGCCGCTCAGCCGGTTCTTCTCTGTGGCTGGCAGGAAAGCTCCACCCGGCACACCCCCGTCATGTCCGCGTTGTGCTCATTTCCCTGCCCTGAAACCGGGCTGTCCAACCGGGCACGCCGGCACAGGCAGGTGGGCCGTTGCCGTTCGCCCCAGGCTGACGCAGCCTGGCCAGGCTGGCGGCTCTCTGTATCATGGCTGGTTGAAAGTAATAGGGCCGCGGAAGTCCCGCCCCATGATGACGGCCGCCTGGTCGCCACCCGTGATCCGGCTGCGGACGTCTCCGACACCGGTTCGCACCGCAGCGTCCTCCGCGCCAGGTCGCGAGATCCTCGTGGAAGGCGTCGTCGTACGTGGCCCGCAGCAGGAGCACCCGAGCGAGCGCACGCGCACGCTCCGCACTCCCTGGCCGGCAGCACGGCGGGCGCAGCGGGACAGCAGGTCTGGATGTCACTGCGTGACATCGTTCGGCGCCGCACCGTAACATCAGAAGATCGGCCGCAATCGCTTCCATACGTCCTCCGCCCTCCGCCTTTCCCTTCCGAACGCTTTCGCATGCGCCGCAGTTGCACACGGCGGAGATTTCTGGTCGCTGCTCGAACGGCACCTGGCCGACCTCGTGACAGTTGACCTCGCCCACCTCAGCCGCATGGTCGACCGAAGCCGACCAAGGTCCCATACCGGCACCAGCTGATCGACGACCGCCTCCCGCCCGCCGGCCTGATCATGGTTCATGACGCGGTCAAGCCTTCGGTCACCGCCCGCTCAAGGCGGAACTCCCCTGACTCAGGCCGAGGCGGTGCACGTAGCGGCCCTGCTCCGTCTCGGCATTCGTTGCGATGGATCACGCGGAGCGGCCACGGCTTCCACCAGCCACAACTGACAAGGTCGCGACCAGAAGGGGCCTGCGCACTGGGTGCAGCCACGGCACGTCCCTTCAGTGCGAAGCAGCTGAGCCGCGTACCCTTGGCCGGTCCCCGCAGCACGTACACGGCCCCATTGCCCGTTGCCCGGCGCCTCGCCTCTGATCAGCCGGTTTCCGACACCGCGGCGCGCGCCGCGGTGAGGATCTCCTCGGAGAGCGGGGCACCCTTGGTGGCTCGGGCCAGGACGAGCGCGCCGACCATGGTGCACAGCCGGGCGATGCCGTCCTGATCCTCGGTGGCGAGCCATCCGGCGAAGTCGCTCACCCCCTCGCTGTACACGCGGTGGGCATCGCGGCGGCCCGGTCCTCGCGCCATGTCGGCGGCGAGCGCCGCGGTGGGGCAGCCCTCCGCCGCGTTGTCGCGGTGCTCCGAGGAGAGGTAGGTGTCGATCAGTGCCTGCTGGGCGACATCGAGCTGTCCGCCATGTTGTTCGAGTCCGGCATCGCGGAGCCGGGTGAGTCCCGCGAACGCGTGGGCGGTGGCTTCGTCGATGAGCGCTTCCTTGGACTCGAACTGCTTGTAGAAGCCGCCGTGGGTCAGACCGGACGCCTTCATGAGGTCGGCGACGCTGACCTGCGTTCCCTGCTCCCTGAACAGCTGGGAAGCGGTCTCCACGACACGCCTGCGGTTCTCCTCGGCTTGCGCCCGCGATACGCGCCCCATCTGCCGCCTCCCTGGATGTCGATTGGCATCTATCGTAGACCAATGTATAGATTGCTGTCATAATCTAAAAATTGGGGCCCCTCCGGCCCACAGAATCTGGGAGCGCGCATGGACCTGAAGAACGCCGTCGCCGTGGTCACCGGCGCCAATCGAGGGCTGGGCCGCCACCTGGCCACGCAGCTTCTGCAGCGCGGAGCGAAGGTGTACGCGGCGGCCCGCCACCCTGAAGCGGTAAACCTGCCGGGCGCCGTCCCGCTGCGGTTGGACGTGACGGACGAGGAGTCGATACGGGAGGCGGCCCACACTGCCTCCGACGCGACGCTGCTGATCAACAACGCGGGCATCTCCACCGCCACGCCGCTGATCGCGGGCGACCTCGGCTCGGTGCGCCTGGAGTTGGAGACGAACTTCTTCGGTCCGCTCGCCGTTACGCGTGCCTTCACCCCGGTCATCGAGGGCAACGGCGGCGGCGCCGTGCTCAACGTCCTGTCGGTCCTGTCCTGGCTGCACCCGGCCGAACTCGGGTCCTATGCCGCGGCTAAAGCCGCCGCGTGGGCACTGACCGGCGCGTCCCGGGAGGAACTGGCGCCTCGCGGCATCACCGTCTCGGCGCTGCACGTCGGATACATGGCCACCGACATGGCCGCAGACGTCCCCGCCGATCAGAAGGCCGACCCCGCCGACGTCGCCACCCAGGCCCTGGACGGCGTGGAGGCCGGCCTTACCGAGATCCTCGCCGACGAGACCACCCGGTACGTCAAGCAGAGCCTGGCCACCTCGCCGGACGCCGCCTGAGGCGCAACTTGCCGCACCCCCGCTCCCCCTGGCACACCCTGAGTAGGAGGACGAGGGTGAAGGCCTCATGGTCCAGGCAGGCTGCCGCGATCACGCGAGCGCGTCGACTCTGCTCCCGTTCATTCCCACGGCGTCACGGTGAGCCGGAGCCGGGCGTTCTCTCCCAGGAGCGGGGTGGCCGTTTTCGGCAGTTCGATGTGGTGCTCGCGCAGGCCAGTGATGGAGGGTTCAGGGCGGTATTCCCTGATTGCGCCGGAGATGGCCGAATTCCAGGCCGCGGTGAGGGGCGGCGCTGTGGCCTCCGGGTCGCTGCCCAGGTCGACGACGAGGACGTCGTCGAAGTCGGCCGTCTGCTCAAGGTGGTCCCCGAAGGCGAGGAAGCCCTCGCGCTCCCGGAGCGACAGGATCCGCAGGTGGAGCGTGAACCGCATACTGGTGACGTCGCCGGGACGCGGCAGGCCCGTGCAGAGGAACGTGTCGGCGAGCGGGACGGCACCGGAGCCGTCCCCCGCGCCGCCGTCCTTCGTGGCATCGTGCAACTGGATCGGGCACCAGTGGTCGCCGCTGCGTTCGTACATCACCACCTGGAGGCCGCGTACCGACAGGGCGACCTCGGCCTGCCAGGCCGTGTCGGTCCGCCGAGGCAGCCGGTGGCCGACGAGCGCGGCCTCGACCCTCCGGTCCCCGAACAGAAAGCGCCGCAGGTTCTGGTAGCCCTCCTCGGAGTTGACGAGCCCGTAGGACCCGCTGTGGCTGCGGTGCACGTACGCCCGGTGGGCGCCGGGCACGTACGCGTTGTCCATCTGGACCAGGCCGTCACTGCGGGGCCCGACCACGGCGGCCGACAGGCCACGGGCCACGGCGTAGTCGGCCGGATCGGTGCCGACCAGGCAGAAGACGCGGTTGAGCGGGAACGCCAGGGGCCGGTCGGCCGGCATCTGACGGGGGTCCCAGTCCTCCGGCGGGCCGTCCGGGTCGGCGAGGGACTCGGGTGTCAGGTACTCGTACATCCGCTCACGGCCGAAGATGTCCGCGCCGCTGATGTTGGTGGCGTCGCGCAACGCCTCGAGCAGGCCGAGGCCTCGGTCGAAGGCGATGCCGCCGTGCGGGGTGCCGTAGGTGAAGAGCTTGCCGATGCACTCGGCCGGATCGCGGCCGAGGTCCGGAAGGATCTTCTGGATCAGGCAGCGGCACACCAGCCCGCCCATGGAGTGCGCGATCAGATGCACGCGGGGAGCACCCGACTTCCGCCTGATCCTTTCGATCATCTCCAACAGACCCTCCGCCGCCGTCTCCATGCGGAACGTCGTGGGCCTGCGGCCCCAGGTACCGGAGGAGACATCGTAGAAGCGATGAATCCAGATGGCGTCCTGCGGAACCGTGCCCTGGGATTCCAGGTAGAGGTCCTGTCCGCCACCCACGAGAATCTGGTAGCCGTGGTCCAGGTGGAGGCGCAGCAGGGGGCTTTCGAACTGGTGGAAGTACGGTTCGCCGCCGGGCCCGACCCGGACGTGGGTGGATCCCTCGTTGAATCCGTAGAAGGGGTCGGCCACCGCCTCGTCGATGCCTTCGGTGTCCCCGGCGAATCCCCGGACGTACACGATCGGCAGCTTCTGCACTGTGGGCATCGTGTCGCTCCGTTCGGTACGCGTCGGCGATCGGCCTCTCACGGGTGTGCACGGGCGACGTGGTCTCACCACGATTACAAGCGTCCTCCCGTCCCGGTGGTCGTGCAAAATCTCGCCGGATTGAGCCGGAGAGTCGTTGGCCAGGCAAATTGTGAAGGATAAACCGCATGCTTGTCTGTGATCCGCCTGCCCCGGAGTTCGTCTCGGCGTGCGCGAAGGTTCCTGAGCTTCACTGCCGGCTCGTCGGCTGGAGGTTGTACGGGACCACGCACCTCCGTCGCCGTTCTCACACAGCGAAGAAGCGTCAGGGGGATCCGCCTCGGAATTGTTGGTGCATTGCGGGGTAGAGGACTCGACAGCCGCCATCTCACCACCCCGGCCGCTGCCCAGGTGTTCTGCTCACGATCGAGTGCGGGATACCTTCCGGCCGGCGGTCGCCGGGGCCGATCAGGTCAACCGGGAGGTCTCGGCAGCGCTGCCGGCACTCGCGGCCCGCACTCCCCCGGGGCCGGCACCCGCGGGTGACTCCGCGAACAGAACGCGACATCGGTCAACAGCCAGGAGGCAGTCAGAGCCTCGAAGCTCGTGGCGATGACACGACCTGCGGGTCCGGGCGTGCGGCCGAAGGAAGGCGGTTCCACCGCCGCCGACGAGCGGGTCGTGGTTTTCTCCGTGTCCCGCAAGTTGTAGCGTCGGGTACGCGCTATGCGATGCGGTCAGGAGGCGACGACCATGTCCGATCCCATCCCTCCCGCCGAGTGGGAGGAACACTTCGGCCCTGGTCCCCGGCATGCGCCCGAGGACACGGTGCCTTCCCGGCCGGAGGTCGTCGAGGTCACGCCGGACGACGTCCCCGAGACGGAGGAGCACGGTACGGCCGGGCACCGGGGCAGCGGGCCGGCCGAAGGTCCCCCGCCCCCGCCGCACCTCCCGCCGGCAGAGCCGCGGCGCCCCCTGTGGCGGCGTCCTCCCGGGCAGCAGGACGACAAGGGTGAGCCCACGCAAGGCTGACGGCTCCCCCCACACAGCGGGGACAACCGTCGAGGTGGAGCGTGCCCGCCCCGGTCAGGGTTCGACCGCGAGCGCGTGGGCGATCAGATCCGGCAGCGAACGCCCACCACCCGCGGCGTTCGGGCCGCCTGCCATGCCCCAGTTCTCGGCGCTCTGATCCGCGATCGCGCGCGGGCCGCTGTCACCCGACCACCAGCCGAAGTACGGGCCGCCCGACTGGCCGGTGGCGACATCGTTGCGGTGCATGATCCGCAGCCCGTTGCGCCCTCCCGAGGTCTCGTTCACCGTGCTGTCCATGACGCCGTTGGACGTGTAGACCGGCCGGGTGCCCGAGCCGATGTCGGACGGGTAGCCGATGTGCGACCAGAAAGCCTGCCCGTTCCAGCTGGAAACGTACTCACGTGAGCCCATCCATCCCGTGCTGTCGCCCAGGTTGCCGCTCAGCACGCAGACCACGTAGTCGAAGGCGGCCTCGTTGGACGAGATCCCGTCCGCGCCGTTGACCTGCTGCCAGAAGTAGATGCGCGTGACATGGGCGGACCCGAACGGAGCGCTGGTGTCGTACTGCATGGGCGTGAAGGTCATCCAGTCCGCCCCACCTCCCGCCAGCCAGGGCACGACGTGGCTGGCGGTCACCATATGACGGCGCCCCACCATGAAGCCCGAGCCCCAGCCGCCCGGCACCGCGACCCGGCCACAGGTCCGCCAAGGGTAGGACGTGTCGTAGATGGTGGTGCGGGTGTCCGGGGGGAAGACCGTGGTCGGCTCGCCCTTGTCGTCCTGGGCTCCCTCGGTGCGGCGCCACATCGGCGCCCTGCCGCCCTCCGGGCGCAGCAGTTGCGGAAGCGCCCGCAGGGGCGCGCCCTCGGGACGATAGGGCTCGTGTCCGCTCTGGCCGTCGGCCTGGCGGGTGAGGCCGGCCTCGGAGACCTGGAAGATCTCGGGACGTGGCGGGAAAGTGTGCTCGGTCGCGCTCTGCGCGGACGCCGTGGGCTCGATGCTCGAACCCCAATTCGCTGGTGGAATCGGCTCGGACATGTCCGTCTGTCCTTTCGTGGCGGGGAGGGCGCCCGACCGGCCCGCGACGTGGACCGTCCGCGCGACCGCCTGTGTCGAAACGCGATCACAGTTAAGAGGAGGACGATGCCCGGCGCGTCCCCTCTTCGGATGAGTTGCTGAAACATCACGCGTTCGGCCTCTTTGCGGTTTTTTTCCGGACCGGATCTCCAGCGAGGAACGTTTCCGCTACAGGTCGCGCGCCTCCGGCACCTGATCGGCACTTATCGACTCGTGTGAAGAGATCGTCATTCCGGACGACAGTTTGGCGCGCCTGCTGAACAAGGTGCCTCCATGAGCTCGTCACACGACTCGACCGTGGATCGTGGGCGACGCCTCGTCGGCACTGATCGAGCCGGCCGAACCCCTCGGGGCGACAACTGGCGAACGGTCAGCAGCAGCCCGACGTCGAGGACGACTTCCCCGGCGTTGCCGAGCGCGGGTATCTGTGCGGCCGCTCCCGAGACCGCCACCATCACGGCGGCGGTGATCGCCAGCCAGGCGAACCCGGTGCACCGCCACAGCACGATCCCGGCGGAGAGAACCACCAGCCCGGTGATGATGGCCGGCAGGGGGCCCGTCGGTGACGCGGCGTCGTTCACATATCGCAGGGTGCCCGCCCAGCGCTCCGTACGCAGCGACAGGCCGATGATGTCGTGGAGCACGCCTGCTGCTACCAGGAGGACCGTGAGACCGACGGCGGTGCCTCGCACTCGCCTCCGCCGCGCCCAACGCAGCCCCGCGTGGTTCGCCGCCGACAACGACCAGAGCACCAGGAAGGGCGTCAGCAGCGCGTGCAGAGCGAAGCGGGGGACGCTGATCGTCTGCAGCAGGGACCCGGCTCCCGTCAGGGTCCCCACGGCGATCACGCCGTTGTCCCAGACCAGCGCCGAGCACACCAAGGTCGGCACAGCGGCCAACAGACCTGGTGCCACACACCAGTGACGCCCCGCGGACACCGCCAAGTACAACTGCGCGGCCGCGAACACGGCGAACACCAACGAGATCACTCAGGACTCCTTTCGCACCACCCAATGTATTTCAATGATCAAGATACTTGGTGGTCTGCGAACCTCGGAAGTTGGCCGACGGCGGCGTGGCCGAGATACCTCTGTTCGCGGCGATGAACCGCCCTGCGGATCTGGTCGACATCGCGCTGGAGGAGGTGCTGGAGCTGTCACGGTTCTCCGCCTTCGACAAGATCGGGCGGCGAGCCGAGTCAGTCGAAAAGCCGGCCGGCTCGATCGGTGAACTCCTTGGGACGCAGGTCGCGCCGGCCGTCCCTGCATCGCAGACCTCGTATGGAGGCGATTCCATGAATCGGTGTCTCATCGCCCCCGTAGGGGGTACGGAGGTGAGCATGGCTCTCGTGAAGCGTGTTGCTCTTGCTCCTCGTGCGGTACTGCAGCTGCGGCGCGTCCGCTCGGTGTACATCGCGGGAACGCTGCTGTCCGCCCTCGGCCTGCTCTCCCTCGATGACCCGGCGGGAAACGGCCGCCAGACGGCGATGGCCGGCGTCTTCCTCGTGGTGTTCGCCGCGCTCCTCACTCTGACCGCGGTGCAGCTGTGGCGGCACGGGCGCACCGAGCACTGCAGTACGGCGAAGAAGCTCACCCCGCTCCTCTGACGTCCGTCGGTACGGCTGGCTGGCTGCTCTGTGGCGCCGCGCCGCATCGCCGTATCGGCGCTGCACGTCGGATACATGGCTGCCGACATGGCCGCGGGCACCCCGCCGTACGGAACACCGACCCCGCCGAGGCAGGTCGCGATGATGCAGGCACGGACACGCCCAAGTGCAGGCACCGGCCGTTCCTGGGGCTCCCGCCGAACCACCGGTGGCTGAACGGCCTCCCTCACAGCAGCGTCCTCCGTCGGGCAGCGGTATACGCTGCTTGACCATGCGCATACCAGCACGCGGATCGGCCGTCGGCGCCACCGCAATCGCCACAGTCCTTCTGGCGGCGGTCACCGGTTGTTCGTCCGGCTCCGACGGCGGCGACGGCGGTTCCGAGCTGCTCACGGGGCTCGGAACCCTCGCAGGTGACACCAGCACGAAGCAGGTGTCCTACCTCGACGTGGCGCACGTACGGAAGCTGAGCAAGGGCGACCCGAAGCGGTTCACCTCCATCTCGGAGCCGAGCAGCCCCCTGCTGGGTACGCATCAGCCCAGTCTGCTGGGGCAACAGTTCAGGGTGGCCCAGATAAACACCGCGGTCGACACCAGCGAGGCCGGGCACTGGGAGGGTTCGTTCGACGCGTCGGCGATCACCAAGTCGCTGAAGTCCAACGGCTACACACGGGACGACAGGGATGGCCAGGAGGTCTGGACGCATCCTGGGGACGCGGGAGCCACGCTCCAGATCTCGGGGGACGAGATTTCCTATTCCACCAGGAACTCGGACCCCATGTCGGCCGTCGACCCGAAGGACGGTGCATCCCTGGCCGACGACAAGGAGTTCCGGCGCGCGGCCGAGTGCCTGGGAGACGTCTATCGCGCGGACTTCAACCCGTTGAGCTCCCCCAATCCGGTGCGCCTCGCCGCACTGGGCCAGCGGGCGTCCACCGCCGCCAAGAACACGGAAGTGCTGTGCTTCGTGGTCGAGGACGACGCTGCGGCGCAGGACCTGGAAGCCAAGCTGCAGTCAGTTGTCCGCGACGAGTCACCGGCTTTCGACGGCACGAAGGTGACCGTCGAGAAGGGCGAGCAGCCTATGGTGCGGGCCGTGGTCCCGGACACCGCCACTCAGCGGCCGGGCCGGCTGATCCGCACCGACGTGGAGCTGTGGATGGCCTCCGCCAGTGACGACTGATCAGGGTCCGGCGGTGGTACGCCGGGCGACGTACTGGCCGGCCAGTCACTGGGCGATCACACGGCCTTGATCACGGCCGCCCCGCGTGCAGGGCGGTCCGCGCGCTCGCGCTCATCGAAGCGAGCCGTCCCGGCACCGCATAAAGGCCGTACACACAGAGGGCAACCGCTTGGCCTCCAGCCGCGCAGCGTCCCGGAAGAACGGCGGGTACTGCGAACGCGCCAGCTCCTCCTTCAACGCCACCAGCAACCCACCGGCATCCAGCACCCGGTCCGCCTTGTCGACGAGCTCCGGCTGCGGAATCCGCCGTCCCTGCTCGAACGACGTAAATCGACTGCGCCGCACACCCCACCCGCTTGCCGAACTCCACCCGGTCCAGCCCCGCCCGCACCCGCGGCAGCTTCAACTGCTTTCCGAACGTGACCGCAACCCCGTTCTCCCACTTACCCTCCGGCTGCGTCCCCGACGAGGGCTGCCCTGACCACCGAACACCTTCACCGCAGATGCCAGACCGGGACCTCAGAGGCCGCCCAGGCCGGCCGCGAGGCCCGGACCGCGCATGCCAGGGAAGGCGTAGCCCTCGATCGCGTCCCACGGCACGTCGAGGTCGTCCATGTGCACGCGCCACTCCGCTTCTGGCAGCGCGCGGCGCAACTCGGGTGACCGAGGGCAGCACATGGTCGAGTACCGGCAGTGCCTTGCCCCGGTCGAACGGCATCTTGGCGGACCCGGCAACGACCTCGTCCGGCCGGCTGTCATCACTGTCGTACAGGTGCAAACTTTCCTGGTCCTCGTACGGGAAGGACGCCATGTGGGCGGCGACGATTCGCTCGGCAGCTGCCGTCTCGGCATCCGGTCAGCGGCGTGGCCCGGCTTGCACAGTAGTAGAGGCAAAACCCGGTATGCCTCCGGCTCGAAACGCTCTGGAGAGTGACCATGATCTGTTCAGAGCCCCTCCTGGGTACGGAAAAGCCGAATCGAAGTCGCCTGGTGTGACGGCGACGAACGGATGCCGAGCCGCCCCCGAGCCAGGACCGATCACGAGGTCCCCACTCTCGACCACCGCCACCGCTTCGCCGACACGCCATCTTGTGAAGGTCTGACCACGGATGTTCGGGTTCCTTGATCAGCCCTTGCGGGCGCCGCTCACCTCGACGTAAGTAACTGTTTCATGAACCTCTTCAGCCGCAGCTCCTTGCTCCGACGTCCGGAGCCCCGTACGGAGGAGCCAACTGCCTCCCCTGCGGCCGCCGGTGCGGCAGTTCTGCCGGATCCCCGTCTGGCCGCTCTCACAGGAGAGTGGATGATCGACCCCGCACACAGCAGGATCGGCTTCTCCGTGCGGCACGCCATGGTGACGACGGTGCGTGGCGCGTTCCTGGAGTACGAGAGCCGCCTCTACTTCGACGGGCGTAACCCTGCACGCTCGCGGGCCGAGATCTCGCTGGCCACCGCGAGTGTCGACACCGGTGTGGAGCAGCGCGACGCGCACCTGATCGGCCGCGACTTCCTGGACGCCAGGAATCACCCGCGAATCAGCTTCGTGAGCACGGCCGTGCAGCTCATCGGCACGGACGTCTACCGCATGACCGGTGACCTCACCATCCGGGGCATCACCGGGCCCGTGGTCCTGGATCTGACGTACATCGGGTACGTCACCGACCCGTTCGGTTACGAGCGCGTCGGGTTCGACGGGACCACCACCATCAACCGTTCCGACTGGGGCCTGACCTACAACGCCCGGCTGGCCGAGGGCGGCGCCATGGTCAGCGAGAGGCTCCGCCTGCAGTTCGACATCGCCGCCATCCGTACCCCCTCCGCCGGCTGAGACCTGTCAGGCCACCGGGCCGGCCGCCGCACCCCTGAACGTGTAGGGGGAGGCGCGCGGCGACACCCTCAGCGCCGCTTGGCTGCCGGAGGCACACCGGCCGAGGTGAGCACCCCGCAGTCGTCGATGCCTTCGTGGAGGTAGCGGTAGCCGGTGGTCCGGGAAACGCCGGCGTCCCGTGCCGGGCAGTGCACGCAAGCGTGTTCGCGGAACCAGGGCAGGACGAGCACGGCCTGGCGAAACGTCCCGAGCGCGCGGCTGCCGCGCGGGGTGCCGATGCGGCGCCGGGGGCGGGACAGCAGACGAGACAGGTGGTCCACGACATGGCGCGGGACGTCGAGCGTGGCAAACATAGGTGACCGACGTGAAGCCTCTGGGAATGCAGACATGCTCTTGTGGCGAGACCTGTCCTACCAGGAGCCTTACATGCGTCCGCGGCCGAGTGTGGTCCGTACGACTCGTCGTGGCCAGGCGGTAGTTCGCACCGCGTCGGGCAGGTGGTTCCCAGGGCTCGGCGGACGAGCCGGCTAACGCGCCACGCGGTAGCGGAGGTAGACGACTCTCGAGCTGAAGGTACGGGTCTCGACGAGTTCGAGATCCACACGGCGCTCGCGCTGGGGAAAGAATGGAATGCCACCGCCGACCAGCACCGGGTAGACCCTGGCCCGGTACTCGTCGATCAGACCCAGCGCGGCCGCCTCGGCAGCGAGGGTCGCGCCGCCGATCGCGATGGCGCCGTCCCCCGGTTCGACTCGCAACCGCTCGATCTCCTCCGCCAGGCCGCCAGAGGCCAGGCGGGCATTGCCCTGGACCTCCGACAGCGTGGTGGAGAACACCACCTTGGGGAGCGGCTTCCAGATCGCGGCAAACTCGAGGGTTGAGAAGTCGAGCGAGGAATTCTGGTCGGCGCTCTCCCAGTACAGCATCGTCTCGTAAAGCCGTCGTCCCAACAAGTGGACGCCGACCTCTCGCACCTCGTCGGTGGCCAAGCGAAAGACCTCCTCGTCGGGCGTCGTCCAGTCGAAGCCGCCGTCCGGGCCGACGATGTAACCGTCAAGTGAGACGCCCATCGAATAGGTCACGCTGCGCATCAGAAGTCCTCCTCGGTAAGGGGTTCGACAGTATGACTGCCGGACGCCGCAGAACTCATCGCGGCTCGTCGGATCCCCTGGGCCGAGTCACCACACGAGATCATCTCGATGAGAGAACCTCAGTGCGTACATCGCGTCAACACGCGTGGCCGACTCTGAATGGCGAATTGCCAAACCACATGCAAGCCTGAGAAAGGCCGAGGAGAACGGGCCGAACTCACCCCATCCTCCGAAACGCTGTTTCGAGGCCATTTCGAGCGGGTGACACCGAGAATTTCGGTCCGGTGACCGTCGAGGTGCAACGCGTGATCCGTTTCCGGCGTTTCGATCGCTGCCCCTGGACCACAGCCTCGACTACCTGGCCTTCCGGAAGACGGACCCCACGAGAACGACCAAATGACAGTGCGATTTCTTGACGGCGGACCGGTCGGCGTCGACCTGCGGCTCGCGATGGGGCGGGAGATCCATGAAGAAGGAAGGGGATCTCACCACCGAGACGCATTCCCACTGATTCTCGTACCGCCGGTGAATCCCACGGCTGGTCACCGTCCTCACCGGGCAGTCCACACCACCTGCTGACCTGGATCTCTCACCGGGAGCGGACATGAACCTCGATGACATCTCCTTCTGCGAAATCCACCCTACGGTCGGCATCGCCAGGCTGGGCGACAGCCCCGACGGCTTCTTCATCGGTCCGGAGGCCCCCGGCATGCCGCCGCGGCCCGACGGCGGCTTCAAGGACACCGCCGGACGGATCAAACGCCAAGCCGCCCGGTTCCGCCTGTACGCCTACGACCAGGCCGGCGCTGTCCTGGGCGAGCTCACCTCGGCCGACGCGCACATGTCCTGGACCGCCGAACTGGCCAACTCGAAGGGCGAGTGGTTCAAGTTCGCCGGGCGCTTCCACCAGTCCGGGGCGAACGCCGACCGCCGTAACCGGCATCTCGATCCCGGTGATCCCTCGGCTCGCGCCCGGCTGGTCATCCGGCCCGGCCCCCGCAGTGTGACCGGTCCGTCCCAGGACGGCACGGGCGCCCGGTTCGACACCGGAACCTTCCTGGGCACCCCGGTAGCGCTGGGGGAACTGCGCACCGACGAGGCCGGCCGACTGCTCGTCCTCGGCGGCTTCGGAAAGTCCGCCTCGGTCAAGGCCGCCAACCCGATCAGTCACTTCGCCAACAACGACTTCTGGTTCGACGACATCTCCGACGGTCCGGTCAGCGCGAGCGTACGCCTGGGCCCGCAGGGTCGCCTGGTACCGGTGACTCCCGCCTGGGTCGTGACGGTCCCTCCCGATTACGCACCCCACACGCCGAGCCTGATCACTCTGTACGACGTCGCCCTGGAGGCCGCCCGCACGTTGGGCAGGCTGCCTGTACCACCGGAGGTTTCCTTCACCCGGGACATCTACCCGTTGCTCGCCCGGCCGGTCGAACACGCATGGGTCAACGCGGTCGCGCGCCTGAAGCACGGCGCCGGGCGGAACTTCCTCACGCCTGACCGCCTCACCAAGCTGTCCTCGAACGCCGACGTCAACGCAGCGCACCGTCAGGCCGTCTTCGATCGCTTGCGTACGCCGAAGCCTGGACTTCTGGACCTCAGCCAGGCCAACGATGGATTCATGCCTGTCCTTGCCGGCGACGGAGGAGACAGAGACCCCGAGCAGCCGAACACCTGGCTGACACTTCTGCCAGGCCAGTACGAACGGATGCGGCGCTGGGCCGTCGGCGACTTCCTGGCCGACTGGCCGGGCGCGCCCGCCCCTGCAGTCCCGCTCGAAGCCTTCGCGCCTGAAGACCAGCCGCACGCTCTGGTACGGGCTGCGTTGGAGGCCTGCAGCGGCGGGGGATTCTTCCCTGGAATCGAGATGACGTACATCGCCGACAATCCGGCCACCTGGGCCGCGCCCTTCCGGCTCCGCAAAGACCTGACCGCCGGTGATGTCACCAAGTACATGGCCCTGCCCTGGCAGGCCGATTTCCACGCGTGCCACACCCACTGGTGGCCGGCTTCCCGTCCCGACGAAGTCCTTCCCGAGCCGGAGCACGACGCGCTCATCCAGGTCGCGGCCGAGGCGTTCAAGGAGTGGGACCGTGGCATCGACGACGCTGACGAAATGGTCGCGAGGTGGAGCACTCTCGGATTCGTCGTCGCCCGGACCGGCCCGGACGGCCGCACGATCCTGGTCGAGACAGAGCGGACGGTTACGGAGCCCGAGTAGGCCAGGCAGAGACTGGAGCAGTGGGTTGAGTGACAGCGGTTCGAACAGCGGCGTGAGGATGCGGCACTGCGACGTTCTGGTAGCCGGTGGCGGGCCCGCCGGGTGCGTGGCCGCGCTGAGCCTCGCCCGGGCCGGGGCGCGAGTCGTCATCGTCGCCCCGGTGGCCTCACCCGGCTCGAGGGTCGGGGAGAGCCTTGCTCCTACGGCCCGCCCGCTGCTGGAACGACTGGGAGTGCTCGACCGTATCGCCGCCGATGGGCACGCGCTCTGCCACGGCAACCTGGCCGCTTGGGGCGAGAACGCGCTCAGTGCCGCGGAGTATTCGTTCGGGCCGTACGGCGATGGCTGGCACCTGGACCGAGCCCGGTTCGATGCCGTCCTCCTGCAGGCAGCCCGGGCCGGTGGCGCCTGCCTGTACGCCGGGCGCGTCCGCGGCGTCCGACGGGAGCACGGTCATTGGCAGGTCGTCATGGGTGACGGCAGTGCTCTGCCCGCCGGCTATCTCGTCGACGCCACCGGCCGGGCGGCGCGGCTGGGCCGCCGGGTCGGAGCGACACTGACCCGCTCCGACCGCCTGGTCGCGGTCGCCGGACTGTTGGGTCCGCCGACGACGGGGGCAGCGGACCTGGAGCGGACTTCGCTGGTGGAGTCCACTCCCTGGGGCTGGTGGTACACCGCCCCCATGCCCGGTGGTGGGCGGATTGTGATGGCCATGACCGATGCTGACCTCAGCCGCGGCCTTCGTCTGCTCGATCCGGATGTGTGGTGGGCCCGAGTACAGCTCGCCGCTCACATCCGGGACCGCACCGCCCATTGGGAGGAGCCGCCCCGGCGGCTGCGGGTGCTGGCGGCAGGCTCCGCCTGCGCCGACCCGGCGGCCGGACCGGGCTGGGCAGCTGTCGGCGACGCCGCCACCGCGACCGACCCTCTGGCCGCCAGGGGGATCGTCACCGCGCTGGCCACCGGCCTGGCCGCGGCACGGGCCGTTCTGGCCGACCGAGCCGGTGAGACCGGTGCTCTGGATGCCTACGCTCGGCGCATCGCAGTCGTACACGCCGAGTACCTCCAGGCACAGGCCGCCCAGTACCGACGCGAACAACGCTGGGACACCCCGTTCTGGCGCCGCCGACACTGAAGCCACCTGCCTGTCAGCCTTATCCCCCTCCTCCGCCGCCCCGGAGGGAGCGTCACCCGCTGAGATCAAGCGTTCTCGGCCCCGCTTCCTGTTCTGTCCGCGACGTACCGGAATTCCGGACCGTATGTCTTGCCGCTGCCGTCCGGCAGCGGGATCCGCATCAGATCCTGTGCGGGCTCCCGCAGTCTGCGCATCTTCCCGATGGCTTGATTCAACAATTGCGTTGCCGTACCGGTCTGCTCCGTCTGCCACGCCTGTTCGAGGAAATAGAGCAGCGAGCTGTAGTGCTGGTTGAAGGTGTGGAGAATTCTCCTCACCTCGCTGGGGACCGCAGGAAGGCCCGCCTCCCAGCCGCCCCCGGGTACCGTTCCCATGGGGAAAGTCCCCGGCATGGGAATCTCGGCTCCTTGGAAGTCGAACGTCTTCGGATCCTCCGACACCACGATCAGCTTTCGGCCGTGATAGATCTCCCGGAACGAATAGAAGTGAGCCAGCTCACCGGGCTGCCCAGGGAACGGGTTCTCCGGCGAAGTCGTGGTTCCCTCGCCCTGTTCCTTGATGATCTTGATTGCGGCCTCGACGTCACTGAACGATCTGAGCGCTACAACGTCATTCCCCCTGCCATGGTGCGACATTCTTGCGGTGACCTGCCGGGTGCCCGCGATCAGGTCCTGCTGCTTTCGGAAGGATTCCAGGATTGCAGCGTAGAAAGCCCCGATGGACGTATGGCTTTCCCTGATCTCGGCGACTGGCTGGTCAGGCGCTTCGATCCGGGAGTACATGTCGAGCGAGTGCCTGGACAGCCCGGTCAGGGAGACAGACAGCTCGGGGCGCACCCCGCCGGGCAGGGGGCCGGGATACTTCGGCACCAGCCTCTCGTCGGCGACCCGCGGAGTACCGCCGACAGTGGTGAGCATATTGCACACCAATCCCATGTGGGACATCTCGTCGAAGACGATTTCTTCGATCGTCGTGAAGACGTCGGAGCCACGACCTGAATCATCGATCGACCAGAGCCCGCACAAATAGGGAGGAAGGGTCGCGAGTTCCAGCATGATGGCCTGTTGCAGCGCATTCTTCAGCCACACCTCGTCATGTTTTTCAGGAGGCATCGCCATGAGCTCGACGATCATGCTGCTTTCGAAGTCGAAGGCTGCGGCCACGGTTTCCCTCTCGGTCATGGATTCTGATCCATTTTGAAGCGAGGCGTGTCGACACCATCAGTGCGCAGGGGCCGTACTCCCGGAGTTCATCCGTACGGCTGACAAATGATCAGGCACACAGCTGGTCTGATCACACGCCCCTGGGGGTGAGCGTGGAGGCTGACGAAGCACTACCAAGCCCTGCTCCCTCGTCGGCGCCGCGCTTTCCGTACAGATCGCTGGACCGCACCTGCATCAGGCCTCCTCGTCGGCGCGGCCCTCGCCCGCCATGTACCGCCAGACCAGGGCGTGAGCCAGGACGACCAGGACGATCAGCATGAGAGCCTCGGTCTGGATGGGGCGCAGTCCGACGTGCCGCGCGAGTCCGGGCCAGGCACCGACGACGGCGATCAAGGCATAGAGCAGTCCGGCAGCGGTCTGCTGCCAGGTGATGAAGTGGTCGCCGCGGACACGGGCCAGCAGGCGCAAGGTGCACACGCAGCCGATCACGGAGAGGACGACGAAGGCCGATCTCCAGATCTTCGGCTGTTCGATGCCGCCGACCTGGGCGAACAGGCCCATCAGGGCGGGCAGCAGGAAAGAAAGGTAGATCCCGCCGACGACACGACGCAGGGCGGGGTCACGCATCCAGTCGGCATGGCTCTGCACGACGTTCCACCACAGGCCGACCAGGGCGAAGCAGGTCGTGGAGAAGAGGGCGTAGAAAGTACTGACATCCATGGACGACGAGGATGGCAGTGCTTCCGGCTCCGGCGGGCGCCACACGCCCTGCCACTCCCCGATGCCGCCGGTACGGACCAGTGAGGTCCATCGTCCGGTACCGCCGGCACGGCACCCGCCTCGTCGGCGGCGACGAATCCCACTCCGTCCGGACGGGCACTTCCGCCGAGGCCGCCTTCGGCCGCCCGGCTTCCTGGACCACCGATCGCGTGCCGCTTGGTGGCCCGGGACCGGAAAGCCCGACCAGTCCGTCGCAGGTTGGCAGGTGATGATGACCAGCTTGGCTGTCGCTGATCCTCCGGCCCCGCCCCCGGCGCGCCCTCGCCGGTGCTGGTGCCGGTGCCGGACCACCGGCCTTCGAACGCGAGCTCCACAAGGCCCGCAACCTCATCACACGCTACTTCGTCCGGGCCGGACACGCGGGAGTCCCTCGGGAGCACCTGCAGGAGGAGGGCCGTGCCGACGGCGTCCGCGCGGGGACGCCCCCAGGTCTCATGGGCGATGCGGAAGCCCGGGAGAACAGCACTCGTCTCCGGCGCCAGGGGACCACCCACTCCGGGGGGCGGCGACGGGTGGCCGAGGTACGGCCCGTGCGGCTCAGTACGACTGCACCTCAGTCCAGCTGCCGTACGCCCGCCGCGTCGCGCACGAACACCGTGCGGGTGTCCGTGGCACTGTAGCGCTCCCTGATGGTCAACGTTTCCGGCATCCCGGTCCCGGGTTCGTCCGGCCGCTCCCCGTAGAGGACGTAGGTCTTCGCCTCCTCGGTCTCTCCCTCCAGCTGCAACCAGCCCTTGCACCCGGCAACGGGGAAGGTACCGGTCGCCGTGATCGTCACGGAGGTGGCCGTCCGGCTGAGGGCGTACGTCGCCGTGCCGAGGTCCAAGCGCTTGCGGACCCCGTCCTTCCAGCGCTTGAAGAGGGCGATCCACTCCGCCGGCCACAGTCCGCCGGTGGCGGTCGGCGGCATATCGTCCTCCAGCCGGGCGAGGATGTTCTCTGCCTGGGCGACGACAGCGTCGTAGTCCCACAAGTCGCACAGAAAGGCCATGTGGGTGCGGTCGATGGCGCGGAACATGGGCCGGATGTGGAGCTCGAAGACAGGCGTCCGCACGTCAGCACACCTCCATCAGTACGTCCCTCAGCACGGCCTTCGTGCTGAGATCCGGTGGCTGCTGCGCGCTGCCGACGAGGTTCGGTGGCGGTGTGCACCGGAGAGTCAGCGCCTGGCCCTCGGCGGCCGCGGCCGCCGGCTCCGGCACCGCCGCCGCGTCGAACCGGACGGCGCAGGCGACCCGGTGATGCGGTCGCGGCTCGCAGCCCCTGCGCCCCCGGTGCCGGGCGCGCTCTCCGTGATCACCGGCGGGCGCGCGCCGGATGCCGATAGCGTGGATGCAGTCGTCCAGCTGCACGGCGCCCAGCGAATTGATGTTCCAGCGCTTCTTGGCCATCGTGGTACCTCCGTTTCCTCGAAGAAGGAAGATAGACAAGGCGGCGGCGTGCCCCCGAGCATGGCGCCGAACGAGGGCGCGCCAGAACCGGCCGGCCGAGAAGCCGCATCTCAGCCGAACGTCGTAGAGGACCTCTGCGCAGTGCAACGCGTCTGCGACGGCTTGGAGGCCCTGGAACCCGGCGTCGTCACCCTGACCCGTCGGCGTCCCGAACCGTCGGAAGCCCCGGACGACACCCTGCCCACGTGGTGCGCCGTCGCCCGTAAGGCGTAACGGCGGCTTTCCCGCTCCCCGCGCCCGCAGGACGTCACGCCGCCGTTCGTCCTTACCCCGCCCGCCGGCCCTCCGCCGCTCGTCCCGCCCGGCCCGGCCGCCGGACCGAGCCGTCGCGCGCTGCTGGTGGGGCTCGCAGCTGGAGCCGTGGCACTGACAGGGGGTGGCACGGCGCTGACCCTGTGGCTGTGGCTGTGGCTCCAAGAACGGAACGTTCGTCTGTTCCATCGACCCGGCGAAACGGAAAGTCGGCTGACAGATGGTGCTCACGAGCACCGAGACGCAGGCGAGCAAGGGCGATCTGTTCGTACCGTCCTCCGGGACGCGGCTGCTCTGGGCGAGCGCCAACACCGACGGGAGCGCCCCCTGCCATCACGGGCTCGAGCGCCATGGACGTACTGTCCCAAGGTGTTTACGGACCGTGGCGGGACGGCGCGCACTCCTCGGCCGGTGGCTTCTTCCTCCATGTGGCCGACCGCCTCTACGCCATCGACCCGGCCAACGGGCAAGTGGCCTGGAAATCACCTGAGGTCGCCTTCAAGGCCGTGGTGGCGAGCCCGGACGGGAAGGCGGTCTACGCCGCCGCCGGCACAGGCCTCGCGATGGTCGTCTACGCCCTGGACGCCCACACCGGAGACGTGCGCTGGGCGGGCTCCCTCTTCGAGGGAGGATCATCCGGCCTCCCGCACCTCCAGTGCGCCGACGACACGGTCTACCTGTGTACGGGCGCCTGGCTGTGGGCTCTCGATGCCGGTGACGGCAGGGCCCGTTGGAGGGCCGAGCTGGACTCCGCCGTGACCTATGGCCAGCTCCCGCTCTTCGCGGGGGACGGCTTCGTGTACGCCACGGGGCCGAAGGGGCTCATGGCCTTCACGTCGACAGGCAAGGCGACGTCCTGAGCGGTCGACGCCGACCGCGGGAGGGTGGCGACGACCATGCACAGCGCGGTCACATTTATGCCATACGATGCGCACACCTGTTCACCGCTTTTCCGTTTGAGGATGCCCACGTCATGTTTTTCGGTGTCACGTCCCGTTCAGCTCGCGGCATGTCCGCCGCAGTCGCCCTTCTCGCGATAGGCGCGGTGGGCTGCGCCGATGCCATCGACAGCGCCAAGGCCGGCGCCAAGACAGCAGTTCGTCAGCGGTCTGTCTTCTCGCTCACCCCTGGCGACTGCTACAACCCGAACAGCGCGGCGACGGCGAGCGAAGAGTTCAGCGTCGAGATCGTGCCCTGCGAGGAAGCACACGAGGGCCAGGTCGTCGGCGAGTTCGCCATCGACGGGGAGTCGGCGTACCCGGGTGACGCGGGGGCCTCGAAGATCGCGGACGAGCGGTGCCCGGCGGAGTCGCAGAAGTTCGTCTCCGACACCTGGGCGATACCCAAGGGCGTCGACCTCTTCTACTACTACCCCACCAGCGAGAGCTGGAAGACCGGCGACCGGGCGGTGAGCTGCACGTACGCCATGGAGAAGGGCACGTTTTCCGGCTCGCTCCAGAACAAGTCCCTGGACGCCGACCAACGCGCTTACCTGAAGGGCGCGAACGCCGTCTACGAGGCGCTGTGGAGCAACCAGCCCGAGGCGGAGGAGATCGAGAAGGACCTCGCCGGCTACAAGAAGCAGGCCGAGGCCGTCTCGACCGCGCTGAACACCCACCTGACGAACCTGAAGGGTGTGAAGCAGCCGGAGACCGTCAAGCTCCGCTCGCAGCTGACGGAGACCGCGGAGGCGTGGGAAGACGCCGCTTCGGCCGGCAACACGGACGATTTCTACGTCGCCTACGACCTGGCCTTCGCCGGCATCGACCCGAACAAGACGGTCGCCGCCCGGAAAGAGTTGAAGCTCGCCACCACTGTCCCGGCCGACGACGCCGAGGTGTGGGCCGGCTGATCCGCCGACCCGCGGACACCGCGTGAGGCGGTCCTCCGGTCCTCCCTCGCCCACCGGAGGACCGAAGTCGGCTTTCGCTGCGCCTTCCTGGCCGCCGCCGCGGCTCAGGACCCGGTGGCTGGGTTCGCCGGCCCCGAGTTCTCCCGGATGATCGCCGACAGTCCCACGCTCGCGGCCTGTCTGCGTGGCCTGCACGACAGGCCGCGAGGAGGCGCTGGCCGAGGCGTCAGGCACCTCAGCCGGCGACATCGCCGCGATTCTCGAACAGGAGGCCGCCCTCGCCTTCGCTCTGCTGGGACCGTCCCTCGCGGACTACGCGGCGGCTTGGGGGCCACCGCCGGGCACGTACGGTGTCAGCCGCCCTGTGGTCAGCGCTGCCAGCGCCCCGGGCGCGCCCTCGGGTCCACGGATGCCGGGGAATGCGTTGACGTCGACCACGACAGGCTCGCCCCTGCGGTCCAGCACATCGATCCCGTAGACGTCCAGGCCGAAGACCTCACCCACGTACAGGGCCAACCGCGTCCAGGCGGGCGGTGGTTCGCCGGTCACGGGGCCGGGCAGCGGGCTCGTGGTCCGCACCGTCCCGGGTGCGGGGCGCAGGCCGGTGAACACCTGGCCGGCGATGACCCACAGCTTGTGGTCCCAGCCGCTGTTCGGTGTGAACTCCTGGACCACCACGGGCTCCTCGGGCCACGCGGCGGCGATTTCACGGAGCCGTGCCGGGCCGTCCACGCGGACGACGAGGTCTCCGCGGCGGTTGTGGCGGCTCTTGACCATCAACGGATATCTCTCCGCGTCCGGCAGGAGCGCGCACAGCGCCGGCAGCGTGCGGGTGCGCGGCATCGGGATTCCCGCCCCCGCCGCCACCTCCGCGATCCGGCTCCTGTCCTGGCAGAGCTCCGTCGCCGCGGCCGAGTTCACCACCCGGGCGCCTCGCGCCTCGAGGGCGCGGGCCAGCGCCAGAGCTCTGGGGGTGTGCGCCTTGAGCAGGTAGACATCGGCGAGGCCGGCTCCGTCCGCCGCGCCTTCGGAGTCCGGGTCGGCGTACGTCACCTCGTGCCGCGCCTGGAGCAACAGGGAGGCCGTGGCGGCGAGCATCGGATGATCCGGCTTGTCGGTCAGCAGGCACACCCTCATACGGCTTTGCTCCCGAGCGCGTTGACGAGGGCGGCGGCCGGCTTGGGGGACGGTATCTGCAGGGGCAGGAGCGTTTCCGGGCCGATGAGCCGCCCCGGCCCGGTGCGTCCGTTCCCGCGCCTGGCGAGGCCCAGGATGGCGTCGGCGACCCGCGCCACGGAATCGGGGACCTGCCGGAAGCTGGGGAAGTCGTTGATGTCGACGACGACAGGGCCGTCGGGCCCCAGCACGATGTCGACGCCGTACAGATCGAGTCCGAAGACTTCTCCGACCCGTTCGGCCACCGCCGCCACCTCGGCGGACAGCGGCACTCCTCTCGCCTCGACCGGCCGGTCGGGGTGGAGCGGCGACTGCCGCCGGGTCGCGTGGAGTTCTCCCGCGAGGCAGTACACCTTCAGGTCGGCACCGGAGTTGGGTACGTAGGGCTGTGCGATGAGCCGCCCTCCCCCGGCCTCCTCCCCCTCCCCGGACGACAGCCCGGCCGGATCGCGCACCAGACGGACCCCGCGGCCCGAGCTGCCTTCGGCGGGCTTGACGACCAGCGGGAAGAGCTCGTCCGGGACGGCGGCGAACAGCGCGGCCCGTGGGGCCGTGTACGTCACCGGCACCGGCAGCCCGTGCTGTCGCGCGATCACCGAGGTCAGGGCCTTGTCGCGCACCGGGCGGATGGAGCGGGCGTCGTTCACCGTGGTCAGCCCGACGGCCGCGGCGGCCTCGAGCAGCGTGAGCCCCGGGCCCCCGGAGACGGTCTTGAGTATCCAGGCATCGTGGGTCCCGCCCCGGATCTCCTCGGAGACGCGCATCATCGAGGCGCCTGGCCTGACCACATCCACGTGATGCCCCAAGGTTTTCAGCCGTACGACTACATCGAGCGGCATGCCGTCCTGCCGGTACTGCTCTTCGACGAGGAAGCAGAGCTTCATCCGAGAACTCCTCGGCGCCACCGTAGGAACGTGAGCGCACAGCGATCCGCGCGGCGCCCTTGAGGACACCTCCGAAATGGATACGCTACGTCACATTAACCCCCAAGCTTGAAGGGCGGGGGGCCTGGTGGCCACGGCACGGACGGACACCAGGGCGCCGGCAGCGCTTCACACCCCCATCCGCCCCTCCACATGGACGAGGAAAGACCGTTGAGCCCTGCCCCTTCGCCCTTCCGACTCGTCCCCGGCGCCCCCGGCTCCCCTGTGCTGCTGCACGTCCCGCACTCCTCCCGGGCCATCCCGGAGCAGGTACGCGGCGGCATCGTGCTCGGTGACGAGGCGCTTGAAGCCGAACTCGACCACATCACGGACTCCCACACGGCCGACCTGGCCGCCAGGGCCTCCGAGGCCTGCGCGGCGGCGCCCTGGCGCTTCGTCAACGGCCTGTCCAGGCTGGTCGTCGACCCCGAGCGGTTTCCCGACGACCGGGAGGAGATGCTGGCCGTCGGCATGGGCGCGGTCTATACCCGCACCACGCACCGGAAGCCGCTCCGCCCGGCCGGTGCGGACCCGGAGCCGCTGCTCGACCGGTATTTCCACCCGTACGCGCGGGCGATGACCGCAGCCGTCGACGAACGGCTCGCCGCCATGGGACGGGCCGTCGTCATCGACGTCCACTCCTACCCGGCCACCGCGCTCCCGTACGAACTGCACGGCACCGGTCCGCGCCCTCCGGTCTGCCTGGGCACCGACGGCTTTCACACGCCGCCCGGGCTTCTGGCCCGGGCGGAGGCGGCATTCGCGGGATTCGGCGGCACAGGGCTGAACAGCCCCTTCCCTGGTACGTACGTGCCGTTGAAGCACTACGGGACGGACCCGCGGGTCAGCGCGCTGATGATCGAGATCCGGCGCGACCTGTACATGACCGAGCCGGGCGGACCGGCCGGCCCGGGGCTGGACGCACTGGCCTCGGCGCTGGCCGGGCTGGTGGACGCCCTCCTGGACGCATGACGAGGGGCGCAGAAGGCGCACGGGAGGCGCATAAGGAGCGCCTGTTGCGGGGATGCCACCAGCAGGTCACCTGAGTGCATAACCTTGTGTGGCACGTGAGTGCAAGCGGGTGCACGAGGCGTCGTTCAGTCCACGGGGGGAGCTGGATGGTCGACGACAGAGCCGACTGGTCGGAGCGGGACCTGGCCGTACGCAGACGCGTGGCTGAGGCCCTCAGCAGGCAGCCGGGGCCGTTGCGTCCGCTCCCGGCCCTCATGCTTCTGGGGCCACGCGGCAGCGGGAAGACGGCGCTCATGGGGCATCTGCGCCAGTGGGCGCAGCGCGTGCCGCTGGCGCACATCGATCTGGAGCCGGTCGGCGAGCGGGGCGGAACGCCCATCGACGTGCTGATCGAGACGGCCTTCCAACTCAGCGCCCGTCACGACGGCATCCCCCGACTGGGCTTTCCCGCCCTGGGCTCGCTGCTCGCCGCCGTCGGCACCGCCGTGGACGCGCGCAGCCGGGAGCGAGCCGTCCGTGACATGGCCGAGGCACTGCGGGCAGGGCGTGCGCGGGAGCATTCGTATCAGGAGTTGCAGGGAATCGTCGACGGAGTCGCCCAGCTCGCCGGTCTGGGACTGCCCGGCTGGAGTTCCGTCGTGGTGCCTCTCGTCCAGGGCGGGATACGCATGCGGCTCGGGCTGCGGCTGCGCCGTCGCCTGGCCGAGATGTCCGCCTCCGGCCCGGGGCGCGGTGCGACGGCCGACTTCCTGGTGGGCGTCAATCGGCTGTACCACGGCTATCCGGCCCAACGGGCCGAGGCCGAGCGGGTGTTGCTCGACTCCTTCCTCGCCGACCTGCGCGGTGCCTATGCCTCCGGCCGCGCCGACCGGCTGCGGACCACGCACTGCCTCGCTCTCCTGGACAACGCGGACTCCTCCGTCGGCGAGGCCTTCCTCACGCTCCTGCTCGAATCGCGCGAGCGCTCCGGCCGCCCCGATCCGCTGCTCGTCGTGACGACAGCGCGCAAGCGCCCGGAAACGCTCGTCCGCGCGGAGACGGGTAGTGGGCACCGCCCCGACTACCGTGAGAGCTGGCCGCAGCCCGCCCTCCTCCGGCCGCTGTCTGCGGGACCGCTCGTGGCGGCGGGGCAGTTGCGTGATCTCAGCCGCCGTGAGGTCGAGGCCCAGGCAGCCGCCACCCTCGACACACTGCCGACCGGTTCCGTGCTGCCGCGCGCCGACAACGCGGTGCAGTGGCTCGGCTGGATCGTGTACGAGATCACCCGGGGCCATCCCGCGGGAACCGCCGCCGTGCTCGACACGCTGCGCCGCATGCCCGCGGACCTGCCGTGGGACGAACGTGTCCACCAGTGCCTCGCCCCGCTCGACGGCAGCGTCCAGCCCGTGCCCACGCTGTCCGCCGGACCGGGACTGCTCGAACTGCTGCTGCGCGACTGCTCCGCACAGCTGGCCCGGCTGATGCCACGGGTCGCCGCCGGGGTAACCCTCGGCCGGGCGGAGACCTGCGAATCCCTGTGGGAGGGGCAGGAGCCCGTGCTACGGGAGTTCGTCGGCTACTGCGCGGACGATCTGCGGACCGTGCCCGAACCCGACGAGGGTCTGCCCGCCCTGCACCGGCTCACCCGCTTCCTGCTGCTGCGCCGTCTGGAGGGCGCACCGGAGGACGTCGGACCGGGCTCCTGGAAGGGCGCACACCGGGCGCTGCGTGCGGCGGCCACGGCCCGTGGTGATCTGCGTGCCGCCGCGTACCACAACCTGGCCCTGGACGATCTCGGCTCCGCCGTCGACTATCTGCGGGACCGTTTCGACGAGACGGGCGCGGACGAGTGGTGCGCCGACCTGGCCTGGCTCCAGCGTGCCCCGTGCCGTTGGGACTCAGCCCTGCCCGAGGCGGCCCGCGAACGGTACGAACGCCTCGTCGGCGTCGCCGGGGGCGATCCCGCCCGCCGTGCCATCACCAGGCTGCTGGCGGCCGGCTGGATCACCCCGCACCCGCGGCCCGACGGGGCCGCCCAGCCGTACGGGGATCCGCTGGGCGACCCGTACGCGGAGCTGTATCCCGACATCGCCGAGGAGTTCCTGACGCTCCGCCGGCCCATCGGCGACGAACACGACCGCCATGTGCTGCTGCGTATGGCTCAGCGCTACGAAAGGAAGCCGTGGTGGTAGCTCCCGACGACGACACGTTCGTCCCCCCGCGCCCGCCCCGGCGCAAGGCACCGTGGATCGCGGCGGGTGTCATCGTGCTGGCCGCCGCGGTGTGGGGCGGTGCGGAGGCGTATGAGGCCTGGCAGCACAACAAGGTGGAATGTGCGCCGGGCATCCTCAAGGTGGGGGCCCGCGAGGAGTGCATCGGCGTCAGTGACGGTTCGTTCACCTTCGACCCGTCGCTGAAGGAGGTCATGGGCAAGATCGAGGCGGAGAACGAGCGCGTCGAGAAGTCCGGCAAGAAGTACGTCTCCCTCGCCTATGTCGAGCCGCTGACCACGGTCAAGGGCGAGGAGGAGGCCAAGTACGGGCTCCGGGGCGAGCTGATGGGCGCCCATCTGGCGCAGCGCGAGCTCAACGACCCCCGTCTCGGCGCCGGACGCGGCGATCTGCCGCAGATACGCCTGCTCGTCGGCAATCTCGGGCTGCGGTCGGAGCAGTGGCGAACCCTCACCGACGATCTCGTCGCCCTCTCCGAGGACGAGAACCGTCTTGTCGCCGTCGCCGGCTTCGGACAGAGCCGCGGGGGAACACAGAACGCGGTCGACGCGCTCCGTGAGGCGGGTATCCCGATGATGGGCGCGACGGTGACCGCGGACAGCCTCTCCGACGCGGCCCGGCCCGGTTTCTTCCGTACGTCCGCGCCCAACCGCGACCAGGCCAGGGGCGCGGCCAACTATTTGAAGAAGCAGCAGGAGAAAGACCCCGGTTACCAGGTCGCGGTCATCCGCGACCGCAATGAGGACGACATCTACAACACCTCCATGTCCAGCGCGTTCACGCAGGCGGCCGAGGAACGGGGGCTGAAGCTCGAGGGCACCCCTCTGGAGTTCCTCTCCGGTGTGGACGGAGTGTCCAACGCCTTCTCGTCCGTCGCCGACAAGGTGTGCGACCTCCGTCCCGACGCGGTGTTCTTCGCGGGCCGGGGCATCAACATCCGCAACTTCATCTACTCCATGTCCGCACCGGACCGCCGGTGCCCGGTCACCCTGGTCACAGGTGACGACGCGGTCGGCGCCTACTACGGCTCGCTGGTGAGCGAACCGCAGCGGGAGAAGTTCCGTACCGAGTGGACGGACAGCAGGGTGACCGTCCTGTACGCCTCGCTGGCCCATCCCGCGCTGGCCGGCGAGCTCTATGCCGAGGCGAACAATCCGTTGCCGGACTTCCTCTCCCTGTACCGGACGGAGTTCGGCGGAGCGGCCGACGCCACCATGCAGGTCCTCCAGGACGGCCAGGTCATCATGGGCCACGACGCGCTCTGGACGCTCGGAGTCGCCGTACGTAACGCGGCGGGACCCGACGGCAAGGGACAGGTCAATACGGGCGCCGCACTCCAGATGCTGCTCCAGCTCAGCGGCAGGGCGGCCGTGTCGGGCCTCAGCGGGCCCATCTCCTTCGCCTCGGACGGAAATCCGGACGGCAAACCGATGGCGCTGGTGCGGATGGAGCCGTCAGGTGTGTACACGTTCCGTGAGGTGCTGCGGCCGTAGCAGTGCTGTCCCGGGGTGCGCGCATCATAGGTCTCGGTGTCGCGGCGACAGGGTGCCGGCGGGATCCGGTCGAGGACCCGGCGGCGGGCACCGGCCAGATGGGCGGGCTGTTCCGCCCCCATGGCACGCAGCCCGGTCTCGGTGAGGACGGCGTCGTTCCCACAGCCGTCCTGGCCTGGGCCGGCGTCCCCACACCGTCTTCACCGAAGGCCCGACCCGGTACTGCAACGCCTGAAACTGCCCAGCCGCACAGCTGACGGCTTTCGGAGGAAGGGGGTGCGCGCGTCCCGTACGCCTCGACCCGGTGGTTCCCCCTCCGGACGCGGCGTCGGTCGCGGCCCTGCGACGACTCAGAAGAAGACGCCGCACCTCAGCAGTACGTTCGCGTACGGCCGGGCCTCCCCCGTCCGCACCACCAGACGTGCGGACGCGCTGTGCGCCTTCAGCTCTTCGTGCGGCACGTGTGTCAGGTCCGGTAGGCGGGCGGTCAGGAGGGCGGAGGCTTCCGGGTTGCCCTCCCGTATCTCCTCGGCCGCCGTCGCCCCCTCCACGACGAGCTCGTCCAGCAGGCCGTCCAGGACGTCGGCGAACGACGGGACGCCCGCCCGGAAAGCCAGGTCGACCACGCGGGGCCCCGGTGGGATGGGCATGCCCACGTCGCAGATCAGGACGCCGTCGCCGTGGCCGAGCTCGGCCACGGCTCCCGCGAGGTGACGGTTCAGGATGCCGGACTTCTTCACAGTGCAGAGACCTCTTCCGCGGTCGGGAAGGACGCCTGCGCGCCTTCCTTGGTGACGGCTGCCGCGCCTACCCGTACGGCGAACGCGGCGGCCTCGATGAGTCCCTCGCCCAGGCCGAGCCGCCAGGCGAGAGCGGCGGT
Source organism: Streptomyces sp. NPDC002911 (assembly GCF_053591835.1). Classification (NCBI taxonomy): domain Bacteria; kingdom Bacillati; phylum Actinomycetota; class Actinomycetes; order Kitasatosporales; family Streptomycetaceae; genus Streptomyces; species Streptomyces sp. NPDC002911. The sequence continues at coordinate 77,316 of NZ_JBSFUO010000005.1, forward strand.
GAACGCGTCGCCCGCGCCCGTGGTGTCCACGGCGTCGACCTGAGGGCTCGGCACCCGCACGGCGCCATCGCCACGGGTGTCGGCGACGAGCGCGCCGTCCGCGCCCAGGGTGATCACCACCGAGCGCGGGCCGAGGGCGGTGAGCCCCCGCGCCCAGGACTCCGGGGTGCTGCCCGCGCTCTCCCCGAGGATGTAGCGCGCCTCGTGCTCGTTGACCACCAGAGGGTCGCAGGCGGCCAGCACCTCGTCGGGGAGCGGCGCGGGTGGGGAGGGGTTGAGGACCAGACGCGCGCCCGGGGCGAGGGCGCGGGCCGTCTCCGCGACGGTGGCCGGCGGGATCTCCAACTGTACGGAGACGACGCGGGCCGATGCGAAGAGTGGTCCCGCGGCCCTGATGTCCCCGGGGGTGAGCCGGGCGTTGGCGCCCGGGGAGACGACGATGCTGTTGTCCCCCGAGGGGTCGACGGTGATGAGGGCGACACCGGTCGGCGCCCCGCCGACGAGGACCCCGCCCGTGTCGACGCCGGCCGCCTGCTGCGAGGCGCGCAGCAGTTGCCCGTGGGCGTCGTCGCCGACCCGGGCCAGCAGCGCCGTACGGGCACCGAGGCGGGCAGCGGCCACCGCCTGGTTGGCGCCCTTGCCGCCGGGGTGGACGACGAGGTCGGAGCCGAGCACCGTCTCCCCCGGCCCGGGGCGGCGGTCGACGCCGACGACCAGGTCGGCGTTGGCCGAGCCGACGACCAGCAGGTCGTACCGGGAAGGCGCGGAGGCCGAGGACAACGCGTGATCGTACATCTGAGCAGTACCTTCCGTGATCAGGAGAAGTCGGCGACGTTCTGCCGGGTGACGACCTTGACCGGCACCTTCACCATGCTGTCGACCTTCTTGTCGTCGGCTGCCCGGACCGCGTTCTGTACGGCGATCTTCCCCAGCTCCTTGGGCTGCTGGGCGACGGACGCGTACAGGGTGCCCGCCTCGACCGCCGTCAGGCCGTCGGGGGTGCCGTCGAAGCCGACGACCGAGACGGACTTCCCGGCCTTGCTGCCCAGCGCCTTGACGGCACCGAGAGCCATCTCGTCGTTCTCGGCGAAGACACCGGTGATGCCCGGGTGGGACTGGAGCAGGTTGGTCATGACGTCCAGGCCCTTGGTGCGGTCGAAGTCGGCCGGCTGGGCCGCCACGATCTTGATGTCCGGGTACGCCTTGATGCCTGCGGCGAAGCCCGCACCGCGCTCGCGGCTGGCGGAGGTGCCTGCGGTGCCCTGCAGGACGATGATGCTTCCCTTGCCGCCGAGCCGGTCCGCGAGCGTCTTCGCGGCGAGCCTGCCGCCGGCGACGTTGTCGGAGGCGACGAGCGTCGCGGTCTCGGCCTTGTTGACGCCGCGGTCGGCGGCGACGACCGGGATGTCGGCCTTGTTGGCACCCCTGACACCGGGGCCGACCGCGTCGGAGTCCACCGGGTTGACGATGACGGAGTCCACCCCGGAACTGGTGAAGTTCTCCAGCTGGTTGGCCTGCTGCGAGGCGTCGTTCTGGGCGTCGGTGACGGTGAGGTCGATCCCGGCCTTCTCGGCCTCCTGCTGCGCGCCTTCCTTCATCTGCACGAAGAACGGGTTGTTCAGGGTGGAGAGCGACATGCCCACCTTGGTGGTGGTGCCGGAGGAACCGGACTTGAAGAAGGTCACGGCGGCGATGACGGCGGCCAGGCAGACCACCGCGATACCGACCTGCATCGCTCCCTTGCGGCCCTTCCCGGGTCCTCCGGGCGCGGCGGACGCGCCGCCGGCGGACGCTGCACCCGATCCGGCCTTGCGGCGGAGCGTATCCAGCAGCACCGCGAGGGCGATGACGACGCCGATGACGACCTGCTGCCAGAAAGCGGACACGGACAGGAGGTTGAGGCCGTTGCGGAGCACCGCGAGTATCAGCGCGCCGATCAGGGTGCCGGATGCCTTGCCCACACCGCCCGCGAGGCTGGCGCCGCCGATGACGACCGCGGCGATGGCGTCGAGTTCGTACCCCTGTGCGGCCTGCGGCTGCGCGGAGACCAGGCGGGAGGCGAGGACGATACCGGCGACGGCGGCGAAGAGACCGGAGAGCGCGTAAATGGCCAGCTTCTGCTTCTTGACCCGCAGTCCGGAGAGCCGGGCCGCCTCCTCGTTGCCGCCGATGGCGTACATCGAGCGGCCGATGTAGGTGCGGGCCAGGATGAGCGCCGCTATCAGGCCCATCGCGATCATCACGAGGACCGGGACGGGCAGCCAACCGCCGAGCGTGTCACCGAGCACGGAGACGGACCCGGGGAACGGGATCGGCCGGCCCTGGGAGATGACCAGGGAGAGACCGCGGGCCACCGAAAGCATGGCCAGCGTCGCGATGAACGAGGGCAGCTTGCCGTAGGCGACGAGGGCGCCGCTGACGAAGCCGCAGGCGATGCCGGTGGCGACGGCGAGAATGACGGCGAGCCAGACCGGAACGCCTTCGGAGGTCGCCGTCCAGGCCAGGACGGTGGCGGAGAGCGCGGCGACGGAGCCGACCGAGAGGTCGATGCCCGCCGAGACGATGACGAAGGTGACGCCGAACGCGAGGATCGCGGTCACCGCCGCCTGGACACCGACGTTCAGGAGGTTCTGAGTGGTGAGGAAGTCGCCGGAGAGCAGCGACATCGCCACCAGGAGGACGACCAGCGCGCTGAGGGCGCCGTTGTCGAGCAGGAGACGGCGGAGGGTGTGTCCGGCGCCGCCCGCGCCCGCCTTGCTCGGATGCGTGTCAGTGGCCACGGGGGCTCTCCTCTGCGTTCTCTGCGTGCTCGGTGGATTCTGTTACGGGGGCTGCGCTGACGGCGAGTGCCATCACGGCGTCCTGGGTGGCTTCGTGGGCGGGGAGTTCTCCCGCGATGCGGCCCTGGGCCATGACCAGAACCCGGTCGCTCATGCCGAGGACCTCGGGCAGGTCGCTGGAGATCATCAGGACGGCGTGTCCGGAAGCCGTCAGCTCGTTGATGAGCTGGTAGATCTCGACCTTGGCCCCGACATCGATGCCGCGCGTCGGTTCGTCGAGGATCAGCACCCGGGTGTCGGCCAGGAGCCACTTGCCGATGACGACCTTCTGCTGGTTGCCGCCGGACAGGGTGCGGACGTGCTGGCCGAGGCCCGCCATCCGTACGCCGAGCTGCTCGGCGACGCGGGCGGCAGCGGTGCGCTGCCCCTTGACGTCGACGAGTCCGGCGCGGGTCGCCGAGCGGAGGGTGACGAGGCCGAGGTTCTCCTGCACCGAGGCGTCGAGCACGAGGCCCTGACCCTTGCGGTCCTCGGGGACCAGCCCGATGCCGGCGCCCATGGCGGCGGTCACGTCGTGCTTGCCCAGGCGCTCGCCCTGAACGTCGACGGTGCCGGCGTCGTAGGGGTCGGCGCCGAAGACGGCACGGGCGACCTCGGTGCGGCCCGCTCCGACCAGCCCGGCGAGGCCGACGACCTCGCCGGCCTTCACGTCGAAGCTGATGTCGTGGAAGACCCCGTCGCGGGTGAGCCCGCGGACGGAGAGCAACGGGTGCCCCGTTTCCGGGCGTTCGCGTGGGTACTGCTGGTCGATGCTGCGTCCCACCATCAGCTGGACGAGCTCCGCCTCGGGTGTCGAGGCGGGCACCTGGTCGATACTGCGGCCGTCGCGCAGGACGGTGACGCGGTCGCCGAGGGCCGCGATCTCGTCGAGGTGGTGGGTGATGAAGACGATGCCGACGCCGTCGGCGCGCAACTGCCGCACGATCGCGAACAGCTTGTCGACCTCCTCGGAAGTGAGGACGGCGGTCGGTTCGTCCATGATCAGGACGCGCGCGTCGAGGCTGAGCGCCTTCGCGATCTCGACCATCTGCAGGCGGGCGATGCCCAGTTCACGGACTCTTGCCCTGGGTGAGATGTGCAGGCCGACACGGCGCAGGAGCACCTCGGCGTCGGCCTCCATACGCCGACGGTCGATCATCCCGAAGCGGCGCGGCTGCCGGCCGAGAAAGATGTTCTCGGCGACCGTCAGATCGGGCACCAGGTTGAACTCCTGGTAGATCGTGGCGATTCCGAGCTTCTCGGCGTCCTGCGCACCATGGATGCGCACCTCCTGGCCACCGGCGAAGATCCGGCCGCTGTCCGGGCGATAGGCGCCGGAGAGCATCTTGATGAGGGTGCTCTTACCGGCCCCGTTCTCACCGAGCAGGACATGCACTTCACCGCTGCGCAGGTCGAAGTCGACACTGTCCAGGGCGACGACACCGGGGAAGGTCTTGCGTACGCCTTCGATGCGCAGCAGCTCCACTGATTCGCTCACTGGTTGCTCCCGGGGGTGGAGGTGCGCTCGCCGCAGGAGCCGCGTACGACGAGGGTGGCGGGCAGGGTGACGGACTGCGGGGGACGGCCCTCGACGATGTCGACCAGCGCGCGGACGGCGGCGCGGCCGAGCTCGCCCGTCGGCTGGGCGATCGCGGTGATCGGCGGACCGGTGTGGACGAACCACGGGATGTCGTCGAAAGCCGCGATCCCGATCTCCTCGGGGACGCGCAGGCCACGGGCGCGGATGGCGTCCAGAGCGCCGAGCGCCATGAGGTTGTCGGCGGCGAACACGATCTCGGGCGGGTCGGGGAGCGACAGGAAGTGCTCGGTGGCGCGCCGTCCGCTGTCGGCCTGGAAGTCGCCCTGCCCGATGTATGCGTCGGGCAGGGCGAGTCCGTGGGCGCGCATCGCTTCCCTGAAGGCCTCGACACGCTCGTTGCCCGTGGTGGTGGCCGCCGGGCCGGCGATGATGGCGAGCCGGCGGTGGCCGAGCGCGTACAGATGGGCGACCAGCTCCTGGATGGCCGCGTGGCCGTCCGCCCGCACGACGGGGACGTCCACCCCGGGAATCCAGCGGTCGACGAACACCATCGGCGTACCGGTTCGTGCGACGTCCAGCAGCATCGGGGACTCGCCGTCGGCGGGTGAGACCAGGAGCCCGTCGATCCTGCGGTCCAGGAGCGTACGGACGTGGTGGTCCTGCTGCTCGGGCCGCTCGTCGGCGTTGCCGATGATCACGCTGTAGCCGAGCGCGCGGGCCTCCTCCTCCACGGAGCGGGCCAGCGCGGTGAAGTAGGGGTTGAGTACGTCGCTGATGACGAGGCCGAGCGTGCGGGTCTGGTCGGTGCGCAGCGAGCGGGCCACAGCGTTGGGCCGGTAGCCGAGGGCGTCGACGGCGGCGAGGACGCGTCCGCGTGCGTCCGGGCTGACGGAGGGATGACTGTTGAGGACACGGGAGACCGTGGCGACAGAGACTCCTGCCTGGGCCGCGACATCCTTGATGCTCGCCATTTCCGGACCACCTCCTTGTGGTTTCCGTGAGCCTCGAGACCATCGGAACGGGCCGTGGAATCGATTACATGGGTGATTGGAATCGATTCCACGGCTGAAAACAAGCCCCTCCCCCTGCCCGAGACCCGATCGTGACACGAGCGCCCGCACGGCACTCCGGGAGACGGCGTGCACACATGGAGTCGAGGGCGACGGGACCCAGGGCGCGGCCGCGGCGGCCGGCGGCCCGATCGCCCCACCGGCCGGAAAGGCCACCAGGGAGAACCGCTCACCATGTCCGAATGAAGCCCTGTCGCCACCCGGGAATAGCTCTCCGCCTATTCGGCACCGACGGCAGGCAGTCTCGACACCCTGAACATCCGGCATTCCGGACACCCGCCCAATTACCGGAATCGCCTGCCTCTCGGAGTTCTCCGCCCTCATCGGTACGCATGCGCAAACGCATTTCAGCCACGCCTATTCGGACAGGAGGGCCGAACGAGCAGGAGTGGACCGAGGTGCAGGTGGGCACTCGGTGTGACCTGACTCCCCTATCGCCTCTCCGAACGGCCCACCGTCCGGCCCGAGTCGCGACGCGCAAGGCGTGGACCGCCCACCGTCCGCCCCGAGGCGCGACATGCAAGGCGACTTGATGGTCACCTATCTGCTCAATGCGCTTTCGGCACGGATAATTTCACCCTTCCAATGCTCTACTTCCACATTCTTCACACGAGATTAACCTGACAGGAATTTCCACCTGTTAACGTCGTTGGCACAGCAGACGAAGTACGGGAGGAGGCGCAGTGCGAGATGCGACGGCCCGGATCGTGATCTCGATCCTGACCGCCATCCTGTTGGCCGTGCAATTTCCGGTCCCTGCCGCCCCCTCCTCATCCGCCTACAGCGCCCAGGAGTCCCCCGCCGGCTCTCCGGAAACGCACTCGGTCGGCCTCCCGGGCCAGGATGTGACGCCGGCCTGGCAGGAGTACACCCCGTGCGGTCCGCCGAGCCAGGAGCGGGAGCCGAACGGCCTGCTGCACACCCGCGACCGGCACCGCGCTGTGGTCCAGTCCGTCCCCGAGACCCTCTCTCGCTGCCTGGTTACAGGTGACACCTCCGTCCGGCCCCCGACCGCGGCACTCATCGCGGCGGCCGACCCGCACCGCACACCCTCGGCCTCTCTCTCTCCTGCCGTGCTTCAGGTGTTCCGCTGCTGAGCTGATCCGCGGCGCTACAGACCTCGCCCGCAGGCTCCGCACCGCCAGGAGCGGCGACGTGCGTTCATGTCGCCGTGCCCGCCCGCACCACTGTTCTCGTACGTACGCCGACGCGCCTTCAGCTGCGCGCCAGGAGGAACAACAAGTATGCAACCCCTCATCGATCACGCCCGATCCTTCCGCGAGCGGTCCACGGAGCGTCCTGAGGAGTTCGCCCAACTGGCCCAAGGCCAGTCCCCGCAGGTCCTGTTCATCACCTGCTCGGACTCCCGGGTCGTGCCCGCCCTCATCACCGGCGCCCGCCCCGGTGAACTCTTCGAACTGCGGACTGCCGGCAACATCGTCCCCCCGTACGCTCCCGGGCAGCCCACCAGCGAGGCAGCCACCGTGGAGTACGCGGTGGAGGTGCTCGGCGTCACGGACATCGTCGTCTGCGGCCACTCGCACTGCGGCGCCGTCGGCGCTCTGGTGCGCGGCGACGACCTGACCGCGGTGCCCGCTGTGCGCGACTGGCTCGCGCACTCGTCTTCCCGCCCCGAAGGAGCGGTGGGAGACCCGGCCGTGGCCGAAGCCGTGAAGAACCACGTGCTGACGCAGTTGCTGAGGCTGCGCTCCTATCCATGCGTCGACAACGGTCTGGCCGGAGGACGACTGCGTCTGCACGGCTGGTTCTACGAGGTGCACACTGGAGCCGTACTGACGCACGACGCGGCCTCCGACACCTTCCAGACGCTGTGAAGGCCGGTATGGAACGCCGAATGACGTTTCCCCATCTGCGGCAGGACTTCACCGCCTCGATCGTCGTCTTCCTCGTCGCCCTGCCCCTGTGCGTGGGCGTCGCCGTGGCCTCCGGTGTGCCGGCGGAGCTGGGGCTGATCACCGGCATCGTGGGTGGCCTCGTCACAGGCTTCATGCGTGGCAGCAGCCTTCAGGTGTCAGGGCCGGCCGCCGGTCTGACCGTGCTGGTCTTCGAAGCCGTCCGGAGCTTCGGGCTCGCCGCTCTCGGAGTGATCGTGCTGACCGCCGGGCTGCTTCAGCTCGCCATGGGCGCCCTGAAGCTGGGGCGCTGGTTCCGGGCCATCTCGGTCTCGGTCGTCGAGGGCATGCTCGCCGGTATCGGGCTCGTGCTCATCGCGGGCCAGCTCTACGCGGCGGCCGGCCTGGAGGCCCCGGCCTCCGGGCTGGGCAAGATAGCCGGACTTCCCGGGGCTCTGGCGGACGCCGCCGTCAGCACCGAGGCGCTCACGTCGCTCGCGGTCGGCGCCGGCACCATCGCGGTGATGGTGCTGTGGAAGCACATGCCCGAGCGGGTGAGGGCCGTCCCCGGCGCTCTTGCCGCGGTCGCACTGGCCACGCTCGCCTCACTCGTGTTCAGCCTGCCGGTCGCCGAAGTCGAGGTGCGCGGCCTGCTCGATGCCGTCCAGCTGCCCGGGCTCGACGCGTTCGGCCAGCTGGCGAGCGTGAGCGTGCTCGGGACGGTGTTGGCCTTCACCCTGATCGCCTCCGCCGAGAGCCTGTTCAGCGCGGCTGCCGTCGACCGGCTCCACGACGGGCCGCGCACGCAGTACGACAAGGAGCTGATGGCCCAGGGGACCGGAAACGCCGTCTGCGGGCTGCTGGGCGCACTGCCGATGACCGCGGTCATCGTCCGCAGCTCCGCCAACGTCCAGGCGGGAGCGAAGACCAAGGCGTCCCGGGTCCTGCACGGCGTGTGGCTGCTGCTCTTCGCGGCGCTGCTGCCGGCGGCCCTGGCACTGATCCCGCTGCCGGCCCTGGCGGGAATCCTCGTCCATGCGGGCTGGAAACTGATTCCGCTGCGTACCATCGCGACGCTGTGGCGCGAACACCGGGGCGAGGCACTCATCCTGGTGGCGACAGCCGTGGCCATCGTCACGGTGAACATGTTCGAGGGCGTGCTGATCGGCCTGGCGCTCTCCGTCGCCAAGACGGCCTGGGACGCCTCACACGTCACCATGAACGTCATCGACAAGGGGGCGGGCCCCGTCCAGGCGTACCTGTCGGGGAACGCGACCTTCCTGAAGCTGCCGAAGATTCTCGACAGTCTGGAGGACCTGCCCCAGGACCGGCCCGTGGAACTGGATCTCTCCGGCCTCCACCACCTGGACCATGCCTGCCGCACGGCACTGGAGAACTGGGCGGCACGGCACAGTTCGCCCGGCACGGAACCCGTGCAGCTGACCGAACCGGCCATGGTGGAAACCGCCTCCGGCTGACGCCGTGGAAGCCCCGGCCGCGATCCACCTGCGGCCGGGGCTTTCGTCGGCGTCCTGCACGCCACGGCCTCGGAACGCAGAAAAACCCCACCGAAGTGGGGTTCCTGTTCCTACCTGGTGTCCGAGGGGGGACTTGAACCCCCACGCCCGATAAAGGGCACTAGCACCTCAAGCTAGCGCGTCTGCCATTCCGCCACCCGGACAAGGTGTTTGTCGTCCCGAGGGCTTCCCCGTGGCGACAAAGAAAACAATACCAGGGGTTTGGGGTGCCTCTCACCTGCGTTTTCGGTGGTCAGTGCGGTGCGGGTTCCCCTCGGGCAGGTCCGACGTGGACGTGCGTACGTTCCGTGGTGTGCCGCGTACGCGACGTGCTTTCCGGGCTCGGGCCTCCAGGATCTCGCGGGCGAGGAGATCCGGAGGTGCGCGGCCGCGAGGGGCCGCTGAAGATCAAGTCAGCCTCTCCCGCGAGCTGGGGCTCAGGTCCTGAAGGCCGACGACCCGCAGCAGTTCGAGCCGCTCGTGCGTCGGCGTGCCCGGCCGCGCCGAGTGCACGACGAGCTGCTGGCTGTGGCCGTCGCTGAGCAGCACGTCGCAGTCGAGGTCGAGGAGGCCGACCACCGGGTGCAGGAACCTCTTCGGCGACGGGCGGCGCACCACGACATCGTGCGACTTCCACAGCTCCTCGAACTCCTGCGACTTGGAACGGAGTTCGGCAACGAGTGCGGCGGGGCCGCAGTCGTCGGGGCGGGCCCCTACGACCGCCCGCAGGCTTGCCACGTGCGCGCGGGCGTGTTGCTCGTGGTTCCCGGGCGGGGACAGGTCCCGCCCACCCGGCACCGTGAACCACCGGCGGATCAGGTTCGCCCCGGTGTGGTCGCCGGCCAGGGCCACCGCCATGGTGTTCTGCGCGAGCACCCCGCCCCAGTCGCTCACCACCATCGCCGGGAGGTCGTGCAGCCGGTCCAGGATCAGCAGCAGCCCCGGACGGACATGGTCCGAGGAACCGCCCGGCCGGGGCGGCTCCTCGCCCGCCAGGTGGAACAGGTGGTCACGCTCCGTGTCCGTGAGCCGCAGTGCGCGGGCGAGAGCGGTGAGCAGCTGCCGCGACGGGTGGGAACCGCGGCGCTGTTCCAGCCGCGTGTAGTAGTCCGTGGACATCCCGGCGAACTGCGCCACCTCCTCGCGGCGCAGGCCCGGGGTGCGGCGCCGCGGACCCGCGCTCAGGCCCACGTCGCTGGGGGCCAGACGGGTACGGGAGCGGCGCAGGAAGTCGGCGAGTTCGGTTCGGTCCACGGTTTCAGGATCCCCTGGATCCGGAAGCGTATCCAGGGAGTGCCGGTCCCTGGATACACGCGTCTCTCCCGCAGTTGCCGCCGCTCCCGCACGCTTCGGGCATGGCTACGACAACGAGGAGGCGGCCATGCTGACATTGGTGACAGGAGCGACGGGCCAGGTCGGGCGACGGTTCGTGCCGCGGCTGCTGCGGAGCGCGGCGGCCGGCGACGAGGTGCGGATCCTGGTGCGGGACGCGGCGCGCGGCGCGCGGTTCGCCGACCTCGGCGCCCAGGTGCTGGTCGGCGATCTGCGTGACGTGGAGGTGCTCGGCAAGGCGACGGCCGGTGTGGACGCGGTGGTGAACGTCGCCGCCGCGTTCCGCGGGGTGCCGGACGAGGAGGCGCGGGCAGTGAACCGCGACGCGGCCATCGAGCTCGGCCGGGCCGCGGTGGCCTCCGGCGTGCGGCGGTTCGTGCAGGTCAGCACCGGACTCGTGTACGGCGCGGGGCGGGGCAGGGCGCTGGTGGAGGACGACGAGACGGTGCCGGGCAGTCACTTGTGGGGCGTCTACCCCGAGTCCAAGTGGGAGGCGGAGTGTGCACTCGGAGCGTTGGACGGCCTGAACGACCTCCGCATCGGCCGGCTGCCGTTCGTGTACGGAGACGGGGACCCGCATCTCACCGACGTGATGAAGTGGGCACCGGACTGGCCCGCCATGCAGCGCCTGCACATGGGTCACCACATGGACGTGGCGCAAGGCCTGCAGCGGCTGCTGTACGCGCCCGGGGCGCACGCTGTCTACAACATCGCCGACGACGCCCCGGTCACCATGGTCGACCTCTTCCGGTTCCATGGCCTGCCGGTGCCGCAGGAGGCGTACGAGAAGGACGTCCCGGACCCCTGGCACAGCGTGATGTCGACGACCCGCATCCGTCACGAACTGGGTTACCGCCCGCTGGTGCCGTCGGTGTGGACGGCGCGGGAGGCGGGCGTGCTGTAACCGGCTCGGCAACGGCCTCGGCCTGTCGGCGGCGTGGGCCCACGCGCTGCGAGGCCCACGCCCGCCGCGGCATCAGGGCATGAGGTGGTAGTCCGGGAAATTGCCCGGCAGTCTCTCCTCCCCCGGGCCGTCGGTGACGGCCCGCACGAGCAGTTCACCGCCGACGAACGCACCGCGCCAGGAGGCGCCGAAGCCGCCGAAGAGCTCCTCGCGGTCACCCCGGGAACGTGGCTTGTTGTGCCCGGTCTTGAAGGCTCGGATCTGCGGGGCCAATCGCTCGTACGTCACCGGATCGTCGGTGGAGAGGGTCGCGACCAGGGCCCCGTTCGACGCGTTCATGGCGGAGAGGAGTTCGGCCTCGGTGTCGACCAGGACGATTGTGTCGACCGGGCCGAAGGGTTCCGCGTGGTGGAGGGGCGAGGACGGAGGCGGGTTCAGGAGCGTGACCGGGTGGAGGTAGGCGCTGGTGTCCTGGCCGGGGAGGAAGCGGGCGTCCGCCGCGGATCCCTGATGGAGGGGGACGGCCCCGCGGTCGATCGCCTCGGTGACCTGGTCGTGGAGTTCCTTGGCCTTGGCGGCGTTGATCAGAGGGCCGAAGTCCAGGACGGGGAGCGGGTCGGAGGGGTGCTCCACCGCGAGGGGGTGTCCGGTCCGGAGGGAGCGCACGGCGGGGAGATAGGCCGCCAGGAAGTCCGCGAAGAGGGTGCGCTGGACGACGAACCGGGGGTAGGCGGTGCAGCGCTGCTTGCCGTAGTCGAAGAGCTTCGGGATGACGGCGGTGAGGGACGGCCAGTCCGTGTGGTTCCAGATGCCCCAGGTGTTGAGGCCCTCCTGTTCGAGGATGTGCCGCTTGCCGAGGTCGGCGACGGCGGTGGCGATGCGGGCGCCTGTGTCACGGCCGCCGACGAAGGAGACACAGCCGATCTCTGCCGACCGGACCAGGGGCTCGGACAGTTCGCTTCCGCTGCCGCTGAGGAGGGTGAGCGGAATGCCTTCTCGGGCCGCGAGCGCGCAGGCCAGGGTGAGGCAGGAGACACCGCCGTCGGTGGGGGTCTTGGCGATCACCGCGTTGCCGGCCAGGGCTTGTACGAGCAGCGCGTGGACCAGCACGGACATGGGGTAGTTCCAGCTGGCGATGTTGGAGACGGGACCGGCGAGAGGGGTGCGGCCGGCCAGGAGCCGGTCGCTGTGGTCGACGTACCAGCGGACCCCGTCGATGGCACGGTCCACGTCTGCCTGTGCGAGGCGCCAGGGTTTGCCGATCTCCCAGACCAGGAGCAGGGCGAGAAGTTCGCGGTGTTCGGTCAGGGCGTCGAGGGTGGCCGAGACGCGGGCACGGCGCTCGGGGAGCGGGATGTGGCGCCAGGCGCGGTGCTGGTCAAGGGATGCGCGTACCGCTTGCCGGGCGGCAGCCGCGTCCAAGCGGGGCGGACCGGTGATGGAAGTGTTGTCGACGGGACTGGTGGCGGGGAGGGTGCGGCCGTCAGGGTGCCACGTCGCGGCCCAGAGGTTGCGGGCCCGGTCGTCCTGGAAGGCCTCGGGGGCCGTGGTGAGACAGCGTTGCCAGGCGTCCTGCCAGGCGGTCCCTGGTTTGAGGGTGAGGGTGGTGGGGGCCGCGGGCGTCGGTGCGGGTGTCTGTGTCATGGGGTCTCCGCTCTGGGTGCGGGGTGCGGGGTGCGGGGTGCGGGTGCGGGGCGCGGGGTGCGGGGGCGGGGCGCGGGGTGCGGGGCGCGGGGTGCGGGGGCGGGGCGCGGGGTGCGGGGCGCGGGGTGCGGGGGCGGGGCAGGTGGGGCGCCTGCGGCGGGCCTGTTCCCCTACCCGCCCCTTCCCGTAACCGGGGCTCCGCCCCAGGCCCCGGTCCTCAATCTCCCCCAGACTTCGTCCGGGGGACCCCCAACGGGCTTGATGGAGGCGGCTCTGCTGTCAGGCGCGCAGCCTGGCCTCCGCCAGGCGGGCCGTCTCCGTGGGGGTGGCGCCCACCGCGACCCCCGCCGCTTCCAGCGCCTTCTTCTTCGCCGCGGCTGTGCCCGAGGAGCCCGAGACGATCGCTCCCGCATGGCCCATCGTCTTGCCCTCCGGGGCTGTGAAGCCCGCGATGTAGCCGACCACCGGCTTGGTGATGTGCCGGGCGATGTGCGCCGCGGCGCGTTCCTCCGCGTCGCCGCCGATCTCGCCGATCAGGACGATCAGTTCGGTGTCCGGGTCGTTCTCGAACGCCGTCAGGCAGTCGATGTGCGTCGTGCCGATCACCGGGTCGCCGCCGATGCCCACCGCGGTCGAGAAGCCGGTCTCACGGAGTTCGTGCATCAGCTGGTAGGTGAGCGTGCCCGACTTGGAGACCAGGCCGATGCGACCGGGCTTCGTCGCGATGTCGGCGGGGATGATGCCCGCGTTGGACTGGCCCGGACTGATCACCCCGGGGCAGTTGGGCCCGAGGATGCGTGTGCCGCGCGCCGTGGCGTGGGCGTGGAAGGCGACCGCGTCGTGGACGGGGATGCCCTCCGTGATGACGACAGCCAGGCCGATACCGGCGTCCGCCGCCTCGACGACGGCTGCCTCGGCGAACGGCGGCGGGACGAAGACGACGGTGACGTCGGCGCCGGTGGCGCCCATCGCGTCGCGTACGGAGCCGAAGACCGGGACCGTACGGTCGTCGAGGTCCACGGTGCGGCCTGCCTTGCGCGGATTGACGCCGCCGACGATCTGGGTACCGGCCGCGAGCATCCGCCTGGTGTGCTTCATGCCCTCCGCGCCGGTCATGCCCTGGACGAGGACCTTGCTCTCCTTGCGGAGGAAGATGGCCATGATCAGTTTCCTCCCAGGGCCAGTCGGGCTGCTCGGTCGGCTGCGCCGTCCATCGTGGTGACCTGCTGGACCATCGGGTGCGCGCGGTCGTCGAGGATCGCCCTGCCGCGCGCGGCGTTGTTGCCGTCGAGGCGGACGACCAGGGGCTTCGTCAGGTGGACGGAGTCGAGGGCCTGGACGATGCCGTCGGCGACCGCGTCGCAGGCGGTGATGCCGCCGAACACGTTGACGAGGACGGACTTCACCGACGGGTCGGAGAGGATGACCGTGAGGCCGTCGGCCATGACACGGGCCGAGGCGCCACCCCCGATGTCGAGGAAGTTGGCCGGTCGGGCCCCGCAGCCGGCGACGACGTCGAGGGTGGACATGACAAGCCCCGCGCCGTTGCCGATGACGCCGACCTCGCCGTCGAGCTTGACGTAGTCGATCCCCATGGCGGCTGCCGCCGCCTCCAGCGGCTCCCCGTGCGGGTCGGCGGTGTCCGCGGACCGACGGGACTGCCGGAAGGCGGCGTTGTCGTCCAGGGTCACTTTGCCGTCCAGCGCGAGGATCCGGCCGTCCGTGGTACGGACCAGGGGGTTGACCTCGACGAGCAGGGCGTCCTCCTGGGTGAGGACCTGCCACAGCGCCTGGAGTACGGGTGCGGTCTCCGGCGGCAGGGAGGCCGCCTCGGCGATCTGTGCCGCCTTGGCCGCCGTGACCCCCTCGGCCGGGTCGACCGGGATCCGGGCCACCGCCTCCGGGCGGGTGGCGGCGACCTCCTCGATGTCCACGCCGCCCTCCGCCGAGGCTATGGCGACGAAGGTTCCGGCGGCCCGGTCCAGGACGTAGCCGACGTAGAACTCCGCCTCGATGTCGACGGGCTGAGCGAGCATTACCGTACGGACGACATGGCCTTTGATGTCCATGCCGAGGATGTGGCGTGCGGTGACGACCGCGGCGCCCGGGTCCGCGGCGACCTTCACCCCGCCTGCCTTGCCCCGGCCACCCACTTTCACCTGCGCCTTGACGACGACACGGCCGCCGAGCCGTTCGGCCGCGGCGTGCACCGCGGACGGGTGGTCCACCACCTCGGCATCCGGTACGGCGATGCCGTGATCCGCGAAGAGTTGCCTTGCCTGGTGCTCGTACAGATTCATAGCCACTCCCGATCGTGCCGATTGTGAAAGTGCCGCACGCCCCCTGGACACCACCCACCGGATGCGGGATAACAAGCTTCATACAGTATTCGTCGACTGTATGCAATGTACCGCGAGAGCGGCGGAGCGGCTCCCGCACTCCCCTACGAAGGGACAGGACATCGCCATGCCCGAGGACAGCCAGGACAACCAGAACCTCATCTCCGGTGGGCACTTGGTCGCCAAGGCACTCAAGGCGGAGGGGGTGGAACGCATCTACACCCTTTGTGGCGGCCACATCATCGACATCTACGACGGCTGCGTCGACGAGGGCATCGAGGTCGTCGACGTACGGCACGAGCAGGTGGCCGCCCACGCGGCCGACGGCTACGCCCGGATCACCGGGAAGCCGGGGTGCGCCGTCGTCACGGCGGGCCCGGGGACGACCGATGCCGTCACCGGCGTCGCCAACGCCTTCCGCGCGGAGTCACCGATGCTCCTGATCGGTGGTCAGGGGGCGCACACCCAGCACAAGATGGGTTCGCTCCAGGACCTGCCGCACGTCGACATGATGACGCCGATCACCAAGTTCGCGGCCACAGTGCCGGACACCGCGCGGGCGGCGGACATGGTGTCGATGGCGTTCCGGGAGTGCTTCCACGGGGCCCCCGGGCCGTCGTTCCTGGAGATCCCGCGCGATGTGCTCGACGCGAAGGTGCCGGCAGGCAAGGCACGGGTCCCCGAAGCCGGCCGGTACCGCGCGTCCACCCACGCGGGAGGCGATCCGGCCGACATCGAGAAGCTGGCCGATCTCCTCGTCCACGCCGAGAAGCCAGCCGTCCTGC
The DNA here is from genome assembly GCF_053591835.1 of Streptomyces sp. NPDC002911. NCBI lineage: Bacteria > Bacillati > Actinomycetota > Actinomycetes > Kitasatosporales > Streptomycetaceae > Streptomyces > Streptomyces sp. NPDC002911. Next base: position 93,119 of record NZ_JBSFUO010000005.1, read on the forward strand.
TGGGCAGTCAGGTCTGGACGACACGGGCCACGGACTCGGCCACCGAGCTCGTACGGACCCTCAACATCCCCGCTTACATGAACGGCGCGGGCCGCGGCACCCTGCCGCCCGGCGATCCGCACCACTTCCAGCTCTCGCGGCGCTACGCGTTCTCCAACGCCGACCTCATCGTGATCGTGGGGACGCCCTTCGACTTCCGGATGGGCTACGGCAAGCGGCTCTCGCCCGATGCCACCGTCGTCCAGATCGACCTCGACTACCGCACCGTGGGCAAGAACCGCGACATCGACCTCGGGATCGTCGGTGACGCCTCGATCGTCCTGAAGGCCGTCACGGAGGCCGCGAGCGGCCGGCTCAACGGCGGATCGGCTCTGCGCAAGGCGTGGCTGGACGAACTGCGGGCCGCCGAGCAGACGGCGATCGAGAAGCGGCTGCCCCAGCTGAAGTCGGACGCCTCACCCATCCACCCGTACCGGCTGGTGAGCGAGATCAACGACTTCCTGACCGAGGACTCCATCTACATAGGGGACGGCGGCGACATCGTCACCTTCTCCGGGCAGGTCGTCCAGCCCCGCACCCCCGGCCACTGGATGGACCCGGGCCCGCTCGGCACGCTCGGGGTCGGGGTGCCGTTCGTGCTTGCTGCCAAGCAGGCCAGGCCCGACAAGGAGGTGGTGGCGCTGTTCGGCGACGGCGCGTTCTCCCTCACCGGGTGGGACTTCGAGACACTGGTCCGCTACAACCTTCCCTTCGTCGGGGTCGTCGGCAACAACTCCTCGATGAACCAGATCCGTTACGGCCAGAAGGCCAAGTACGGCGACGAACGCGAGCGGGTCGGCAACACCCTCGGGGACGTCCACTACGACAAGTTCGCCCAGATGCTGGGCGGTTACGGCGAAGAGGTGCGCGACCCCGCGGACATCGCCCCCGCGCTGCGCCGGGCGCGTGAGTCGGGTCTGCCCTCGCTGATCAACGTCTGGGTCGACCCGGACGCGTACGCCCCCGGAACGATGAACCAGACCATGTACAAGTAGCAGAGGAGCCGTTGGCATGACCAAAGCTCTTGAGGGCGTGCGTGTCCTCGACATGACGCATGTACAGTCCGGTCCCTCCGCCACCCAGCTGCTCGGCTGGCTCGGTGCGGATGTGGTCAAGCTGGAGGCGCCGAGCGGCGACATCACCCGCAAGCAGTTGCGGGATCTGCCCGACGTCGACTCCCTCTACTTCACGATGCTCAACTGCAACAAGCGGAGCATCACCCTCAACACCAAGAGCGAGCGCGGCAAGGAGATCCTCACCGAGCTCATCCGCCGCAGCGACGTGATGGTGGAGAACTTCGGCCCGGGCGCCGTGGACCGCATGGGGTTCACCTGGAAGCGGATCCAGGAGATCAACCCCCGGATCGTCTACGCCTCCATCAAGGGCTTCGGCGAAGGCCCGTACACCAAGTTCAAGGCGTACGAGGTCGTCGCGCAGGCCATGGGCGGCTCGATGTCCACCACCGGATTCGCCGACGGACCGCCGCTCGCCACCGGCGCCCAGATCGGTGACTCGGGCACGGGCATCCACGCGGTGGCCGGCATCCTCGCCGCCCTGTTCCAGCGCGAGACCACCGGGCGCGGGCAGCGGGTGAACGTGGCGATGCAGCACGCGGTGCTCAATCTGTGCCGGGTCAAGCTCCGCGACCAGCAGCGGCTGGAGCACGGACCGCTCGCCGAGTACCCGAACGCCCAGGACACGGCCGATGCCGACGAGGTGCCGCGCAGCGGCAACGCCAGCGGCGGCGGCCAGCCGGGGTGGGCGGTGAAGTGCGCGCCGGGCGGGCCCAACGACTACGTCTACGTCATCGTGCAGCCGGTCGGCTGGAAGCCTCTGTCCACGCTCATCGGCCGGCCCGAACTGGCGGACGACCCCGAGTGGGCGACGCCGGAGTCCCGGCTGCCGAAGCTCGGCAAGATGTTCCAGCTGATCGAGGAGTGGTCGGCGACGCTCCCCAAGTGGGACGTCCTGGAACAGCTCAACGCGCACAACATCCCGTGCGGCCCGATCCTCTCCACCAAAGAGATCGTCGAGGACGAGTCACTCGCCGCCAACGAGATGGTGGTCCGTGTCGAACACCCCGAGCGCGGCACCTTCACCACGGTCGGCAGCCCGCTGAAGCTGTCCGACTCCCCCGTCGACATCGTCACCTCCCCGCTGCTCGGTCAGCACAACGCGGAGGTCTACGTCGGCGAACTGGGCCTGGGTGACGAGGAACTGCTGCTGCTGAAGACGAACGGAGTCATCTGAGCATGGCCGGAACAGTCGAGACACAGGAGCAGGAACGCGTCAGGGCACTGCTCGAACGCGTCCGGGGCGAGGGGCGCAGTGCGCTCACCGCACCGGAGGGAAAGATCATCGCCGACGCGTACGGGATCACGGTGCCGGGTGAGGGCCTGGCCCGTGACGTCGACGAAGCGGTGGCGCTGGCCGACCGGCTCGGCGGGCCCGTCGTCCTCAAGATCGTATCTCCCGACATCCTGCACAAGACGGATGCGGGCGGCGTCGTAATCGGGGTGGCGGGCGCGCAGGAGGTGCGCGCGGCGTTCTGCACCATCGTGAAGAACGCCAAGGCCTACGCGGCGGACGCGCGGATCGAGGGCGTGCAGGTGCAGCAGCTGGTGCCGCCCGGCCAGGAGGTCATCGTCGGGGCGGTCACCGACCCGACCTTCGGGAAGGTGGTGGCGTTCGGCCTCGGCGGGGTCCTGGTCGAGGTGCTCAAGGACATCACCTTCCGGCTGGCCCCGGTGACCGCGGACGAGGCACGGTCGATGCTCGACTCGATCGGCGCCGCGGAGGTCCTGAAGGGGGTGCGCGGGGCGCCTGCCGTGGACCGGTGGGCGCTGGCGGAGCAGATCCGGCGGGTTTCCCGACTGGTCACGGACTTCCCCCAGATCGCCGAGGTCGACCTCAATCCCGTCATCGCGTCGCCGGACGGGGCGGTCGCCGCCGACATCCGGATACTGCTGACGACAGAGGAGGCCAAGGTAAGGCGCCGTTACAGCCGCGAGGAGATCCTCGTGTCGATGCGCCGGCTGATGGAGCCGCGCTCCGTGGCGGTCATAGGCGCCTCCAACGAGCAGGGCAAGATCGGCAATTCGGTGATGCGCAACCTCATCGACGGTGGTTTCACGGGCGAGATCCATCCGGTGAACCCCAAGGCCGATGACATCCTTGGCCGCAAGGCGTACAAGAGTGTCACCGACGTGCCCGGTGAGGTGGATGTGGCGGTCTTCGCGATCCCCGCCAAGTTCGTCGCGTCGGCGCTCCAGGAGGTGGGCCGCAAGAAAATCCCCAACGCCGTTCTCATCCCGTCCGGCTTCGCCGAGACCGGCGAACAGGCCCTGCAGGACGAGATCGTGGCGATCGGCGAGCAGTACGGCGTGCGGCTCCTCGGGCCGAACATCTACGGCTACTACTCGACGTGGCAGGATCTCTGCGCGACGTTCTGCACCCCGTACGACGTCAGGGGCCCGGTGGCGCTGACCTCCCAGTCCGGCGGCATCGGTATGGCGATCCTGGGATTCGCGCGGTCGACGAACACGGGGGTGTCGGCGATCGTCGGGCTCGGCAACAAGTCCGACATCGACGAGGACGACCTGCTGACCTGGTTCGGCGAGGACCCGAACACCGAGTGCATCGCGATGCACCTGGAGGACCTCAAGGACGGGCGGGCGTTCGTGGAGGCGGCGCGGGCGACCGTGCGCAAGAAGCCCGTCGTGGTCCTGAAGGCGGGGCGGACGAGCGCGGGTGCCAAGGCGGCGGGCTCCCACACGGGGGCGCTGGCCGGGGACGACGCCGTGTACGACGACATCCTGCGGCAGGCGGGGGTGATCCGGGCGCCTGGTCTGCACGACATGCTGGAGTACGCGCGGGCGCTGCCCGTGCTCCCGGCACCCAAGGGCGACAACGTCGTGATCATCACGGGGGCGGGAGGCTCGGGGGTGCTCCTGTCGGACGCGATCGTCGACAACGGGCTCTCACTGATGGAGATCCCGCCGGATCTGGACACGGCGTTCAAGGCGTTCATCCCGCCGTTCGGCGCGGCCGGGAACCCGATCGACATCACGGGCGGTGAGCCGCCGTCGACGTACGAGGCGACGATCCGGCTGGGGATGGAGGATCCGCGGATCCACGCGTTGGTGCTGGGCTACTGGCACACGATCGTCACCCCGCCGATGGTCTTCGCCGAACTGACGGCCCGGGTGGTGGAGGAGTTCCGGACACGCGGGATCGAGAAGCCGGTGGTGGCGTCGCTGGCGGGCGACACGGAGGTCGAGGAGGCGTGCGCGTACCTGTTCGCGCGGGGCGTCGTCGCGTATCCGTACACCACGGAGCGTCCGGTCGCCGTACTCGGTGCGAAGTACAGGTGGGCCAGGGCCGCCGGGTTGCTGGGCGGTGGCCGATGACCTGATGACGACGGCTCGAACCACGGGGTCTGCGGCGTACCGCTCCGCCGCGGGCCCCCGCGAGAAGTGAGAACGGGCAGGGGGCGCTGGCCAGACTTCTTCCACGCAAGGGGTTCGATCGACATGACGACAACAGACCTCTCCACATCCGTCCCCTACAGGGAGGTGACGGACGCCAACGGCCGGACCTACCGGCTCGGCGAGAGCGACATCGACATCATGGGCCGCAAGCGCAAGTGGATGGTCATCCTGCCGTGGGTCGGCATGATGGGCATCAGCTCGGCTGAGTACGCCTTCGCGTCGGCGGAGGACACGCTGCACCACGCACACAACTGGGACAGCGGTCACATCTATTGGATGATGACCGTCTGGGTGTTCTTCCAGGCCGCGGTCGCCATGCCCGCGGGCAGGCTGCGGGAGACCGGCAAGCTGCCGGCCCGCTGGGCGATGATGCTCGGCGCGACGGGCACCCTCCTCGGCTACCTGTCACTGGCGTACGCGCCGCACGTGATCTTCGCGTACATCGGCTTCAGTGTGTTCTCCGGCATGGGCGCCGGGATGGTCTACGCGACCTGCGTCAACATGGTCGGCAAGTGGTACCCGGAGCGCCGGGGCGGCAAGACGGGCTTCGTCAACGGCGGTTTCGCCTACGGTTCGGTCCCGTTCGTCTTCATCTTCACCGGATTCATGGACATCACCAATTTCAGGTGGGTCCTGGTCTCGGCGGGCGTCTTCCTCGCCGCGCTCGTGGCCTGCGCCGGCTTCTTCTTCCGGGACCCGCCGAAGAACTGGTGGCCCTCCGAGATCGACCCGCTCAACCCGCCCGAGGACCCGCGGGCCCGCCGTGCGCTGGAGAAGAACCCGCCGGCCATCAAGCAGTACTCCCCGGGCGAGGCCTGGAGGACCGGCCGCGTGGCGCTCATGTGGTGCTGTCTCGCCTGTACCTCCGGCGTGAACATCTTCGGTATCGCCTTCCAGGTCGACATCGGCCAGGACGCGGGCTTCGCCGCCGGGATCGTGGCCACCGCGATGTCACTCAAGGCGATCGTCAACGGCACCGGGCGCGGCGTCATCGGCTGGCTTTCCGACCTCTACGGCCGCAAGAAGTGCCTGCTGTACGTCTGCGTCATCCTGGGGCTCGCTCAGTTCGGCATCATATGGGCGGCCGAGATGAAGAGCCTGCCTCTGTTCCTGCTCTTCTCCGCGATCTCCGGCTTCGGCGGCGGCGCCATCTTCCCGATGTTCGCCGCGATGACCGCGGACTACTTCGGTGAGAACAACAACGCCACCAATTACGGCATGGTCTACAGCTCCAAGCTCGTCTCCGGACTGGGAGCGGGGATGGGCTTCATGGTCGTCGACGCCTGGGGGCTCAACGGCGCCTTCATCCTGGCGGGCAGCATCTCGTTCTTCGCGGGATTCCTCGCCCTGTTCCTCGCAGCACCCGGCCGCGACCGGAAGGGCAACCCGCTGGTGAAGGCCGGCCCGGCCCCGATAATCCGGGAGACCGACTGATCGCACACCCGCAGCACACGCGTGGGACCCGGTTCCTGGAACCGGGCCCCACGCGTGTGTGCCGTCAGGCGTCATTCCCCGCAGCGGCCCTCGCGGAGCGAGTGCAGGTGCTCGCTGGACTTGCGGGCGAAGGCGAGGGACTCGACCGGGTTGTCGTGCTCGGTCTGCCAGTGGTGGTAGGTACGGCCGCGGTGCGTGCGTGCGGTGACCCGGCTGAGGAAGTTCTTGTAGTCGATGTCCCCGTCGCCGACGTCCGTCATCCTGTAGCCGTCGCGGACGGAGTCGTCACGCGTGCCGTCCTTGACGTGGAAGAGGGGGTAGCGGTCGGGCTGCTTGAGTACGTAGTCGATGGGGTTGAAGGGGGCTGGTGTGCCGTCCACCCGCTTACCGAAGCGGAACTGGGCGCAGAACGCCCAGTAGATGTCCATCTCGAGATAGACGAGGTCGGGGTCGGTTTCGGCGAGCAGGACGTCGTAGAGACGCACCTTCGGTTTGTCGGTGGCGAAGGAGAACTCCTCCGCGTGGTTGTGCTGGTAGAACTTCATGCCGCGCTTGCGGGCGGCGGCGCCGTAGGTGTTGAAGTCCTCGGCGGCGCGCTTCCAGCCGTCGACCGTGGAGCCGTAGCGGAAGGGCCCGGAGGCGGTGCCGATGTGCTTGATGCCGAGGGCTTCCGCCTCGTCGAGGACCTTGGTGAGGTTCTGGGCGAAGGAGTAGGCATCGGGGTTGTTGTCGTCGTAGTAGTTGACGTGGCTGCCGATGGGGGTGAGGCCGTGGTCCTTGGCCAGCCTCTTGAGCTGGGCGAGTTTGATGGGGCCGGCCGAGCCCTGGGTGTATCCGGCGAACTCGATCTCGTCGTAGCCGTACTTCTCGAGTTCGGCGAAGACGGGGGCGAAACCGAGGGTGGAGACCTTGTCGCGGAGGCTGTACAGCTGGATGCCGAGGCGGCCGGGAGGCAGGACGGCACGGCCCTTGCCGTGGCCGTCACCGTGTCCGTGGCCGGGCCCCTGGCCGCCCTGCGGGCTCGACGCCTGGGCGGCGGCGCCGCTGAGGAGGGTGGCGGCGGTGGCTCCGGCAGCGACGCCCAGGACGTTGCGGCGGCTGAGTCTGCGTGCGAGCTCGGGGTCCTTCGGGGTGCGGCTCATGATCACTGATCTCCCTGTGAACGTGCGGGCGGGGCGGATTGTCAGTGCAGTCCGGCAAGCTGGAGCAGCAAGGACTTCACTTCGGTGGCCTGGACACGGCCGGAGAATGCCTGGGGGGTGGAGCAGAGGATGAGCGGACCTTCGTCGTCGCTCGTGGGAAGGCGGCCGTGGCTTCCGCGAATAGGTGAGGGGTCCAGGGGGACGACCGCCATGCGGTAGCGCATCCCGAGCTTCTTGCGGGCGACCGCGGAGGCGGCTCTGACCCGGACGTAGGGGTCCTGGGGGTCCATGAAGAGCTCCACAGGGTCGTAGCCCGGCTTGCGGTGGATCTCGACGAGCTGCGCGAAGTCGGGCGCGCGGTCGTCGTCGAGCCAGTAGTAGTACGTGAACCAGGCGTCCTTCTCCGCTACGGCGACGAGTTCGCCGGAGCGGGGATGGTCCAGGTGGTGGGCCTTCTTGCCCTCGTCGTCGAGGAGTTGCTCGATGCCGGGAAGGTCCGCGAGGGCTTCCCGGGTCGCTTCGAGGTCCTCGGGCCGGCGCACGTAGATGTGGGCGAGCTGGTGGTCGGCGACGGCGAATGCGCGGGACGCCATCGGGTCGAGGTATTCCATGCCGTCCTGGGTGTGGACCTCCAGCAGGCCGGCGCGGCGCAGGGCCCGGTTGATGTCGACGGGCCGGTCGACCCGGGTGATGCCGTACTCGGAGAGGGCGACGACGGTGCGGCCCTCGGCCCTGGCGTCGTCGAGCAGGGGTGCCACGGCCCGGTCGAGGTCGGCGGCGGCCCGGTGGGAGCGGGGGTCGTCGGGGCCGTAGCGCTGGAGGTCGTAGTCGAGGTGCGGGAGGTAGCAGAGGGCCAGGTCGGGGGTGCGGGTGGCGAGGATGTGCCGGGTGGCGTCGATGATCCACTGCGAGGAGACGAGGTCGGCGCCGGGGCCCCAGAAGTGGAAGAGGGGGAAGGTGCCGAGCTTCTCGGTCAGTTCGTCGTGCAGGCCCGGGGGCCTGGTGTAGCAGTCGGGTTCCTTGCGGCCGTCGGCGTAGTACACGGGGCGAGGGGTGACGGTCCAGTCGGTGTCGGCGCCCATGGCGTACCACCAGCAGATGTTGGCGACGGTGTAGCCGGGGTGGGCACGTCTGGCGGCGTCCCAGAGTTTGTCACCGGCGACGAGTCCGTTGTGCTGGCGCCACAGGAGGACGTCGCCGAGTTCGCGGAAGTACCAGCCGTTGGCGACGATGCCGTGCTCGGAGGGGGTGGTGCCGGTGAGGAAGGTGGACTGGGCGGCACAGGTGACGGCGGGCAGGACGGTGGAGAGGGGGGCTTGTGCGCCGGCTCCGGCCATGGCCCTCAGGTTCGGCATGTGCCGGAGCAGCTGGGGAGTGAGGCCGACGACGTCGAGGACCAGGAGCGGGGTGGGGCGCGTACCGGCTTCGGGGGCGGTCAAGGAAGCTCCTTCAGTCCGAGGTCGACAAGGAGGTCGCGAGCGAGGGTGAGTTCGGCGGCGATGCCGTCGGCGAGCTGGGTGCGGGTGCGCGGTCGCAGCTCGGCGGGTAGCGCCTGCCAGGTGTACGTCTCGACTTCGAGGTGGCGGGTGAGGGGAGCGGGTCCGCCGACGAGCCGGTCCAGCACGGACTGGAGGACGGGGAGGGTGGAGGTGAGCGGAGGCGCCGGCGGTGCGTGCAGGGGGACGTGGAAGTGCGAGCGCCAGGGCGTGCTGTCGGGAAGCGCGCCACCGGAGACCGCCTCGCCGAGGTCGTCGGTCCCGCGCAGCCCCGAGTCGGTGAGCGTGCGTGTCTGGTGCAGGAACCGGGGTTCGGCGAAGGCGCCCAGGGCGGCACGCACCTCGGGCAGGTGCGGGTGTTCGGCGTGCAGCGCCGCGGAGAGCTGAGCCTTGGCGACACGGACCCCCGCCGTGTTCAGGGCGTCGAGCGCGGTGTCCGGGTCCTCGAAGGAGGTGGCGAGGTGACAGGTGTCGACGCAGATGCCGATGCGGTCGTGGCCGACCGCGGTGAGGGGCCCGATGGCGTCGGCGGTGGTCTCCACGGTGCAGCCCGGTTCGGGTTCGAGGCCGATCCTGACGGACTTGCCGGTCAGTTCGGCGAGGGCGTCGAGCCGCTGCGCGAGAGCGGTGAGCGCCTTCTGTGCGATTCCGGCCGCCGTGGGGTCGTCGGCGAACGGGGTGCGCCAGGCGATCGGCAGGGTCGAGATGGTGCCTTCGGTGACGTCGTCGGGGAGCAGGGCGGCGAGCAGCCGGGCCAGGTCGGTGGTGTGGGCGAGCCGCTCGGGGTCGGTCCAGTCCGGTGTGTAGACGCGGTACTTGACCTCCTGGGCTCCGAAGCCCTCGTAGGGGAAGCCGTTGAGGGTGACCACTTCGAGTCCGCGGTGGTCGAGCTCGCCACGCAGCGAGCGCAGTGCGGCGGGGTCGTTGATCAGGGCGCGGGCGGCGTCCTTGGCGAGCCAGAGACCGATGCCGAGGCGGTCCCGGCCGAGCCGCCTGCGTACGGGCTCGCAGTGGTCGCGCAGCTGGGCGCGGACTCCTTCGAGGGTCTCGGCGGGGTGCACGTTGGTGCAGTACGCGAGGTGGACGGTGGAGCCGTCGGGGTGGCGGAAGCGCACGGATCACTCCCCGCCGCGGAGGATGGAGTTGCCCTCGTGGAGCGGGCCGGGGGCGACGGTGTCGAGCTGGAGCCGGCCGCTCTGCCCGTAGAAGGCGACGGGGTTGCGCCAGAGCACCTTGTCGACGTCGTCCTCGTCGAATCCGGCTTTCAGCATGGTGTCGGCGACCTTGCGGGTCTTCAGCGGGTCGCTCTTGCCCCAGTCGGCGGCCGAGTTGACCAGGATCCTGTCGGTGCCGTGGTTCCGCAGGACCGTGATCATGCGATCCTCGTCCATCTTGGTGTCCGGGTAGATGGAGAAGCCGGCCCAGCAGCCGCTGTCGAGGGCGTCCTGCACGGTCGTCTCGTTGAGGTGGTCGAGCAGGACCAGCTCCGGGGCGAGGTCCGACTCGCGGATGACGTCGATGGTGCGGTGCAGGCCGGCGAGCTTGTCGCGGTGCGGGGTGTGGACGAGCGCGGGAAGTCCGTGGTCGGCGGCGAGCTGCAGCTGGGTGGCGAGGGCGGTGTCCTCGGCGGGGGTCATCGAGTCGTAGCCGATCTCACCGACGGCGACGACGGAGTCCTTGACGAGGTAGCGGGGCAGTGCGTCCAGCACGGGAGTGCAGCGGGGGTCGTTCGCCTCTTTGGGGTTGAGGGCGAGCGTGCAGTGGTGGGCGATGCCGTACTGGGAGGCGCGGAAGGGTTCCCAGCCGAGGAGGGCGTCGAAGTAGTCGAAGAAGCTGGCGGGCGAGGTGCGGGGCTGGCCGAGCCAGAAGGAGGGTTCGACGAGCGCCCGGACCCCGGCGTCGTACATCGCCTGGTAGTCGTCCGTGGTGCGGGAGGTCATGTGGATGTGGGGGTCGAAGATACGCATCAGGACTCCTCCGTGGGGGCCGGGGCGGGCGCCGGGGCCGTGAGGTCGAGGACGGTCCGCAGACCTGTGGGCACGGCACGGCCGGCCGCGGTGCGTTCGGCGGCGAAGTCGCGCAGCATGCGGGCGAGTTCGGCGTCACCACGGGCACGCTCGCCGAGCCGGTCGAGGGCCTCGACGGGGACCTCGGTGAAGAGGCACTTGAGGACGGCGTGCCGCCAGCCGTGCGTGTCGAGGTGGGACGCGCCGTACGGGCCGACGGCCGCCGCGACCAGCCGGGTGTCGTTGGTGCGCAGGGCGTCCTCGACGAGCGGGAGTGCGGCGGCGCCGAGGTCGAGCCGGTGCAGGGTGAGGAGGACGGCGCGGCGCTCGGCGGCGGTGCCCTGTTCGTACAGCCTGGTCACGGCCGGCAGCCCCGCACGGGCTTCGACGAGCAGCAGCGCGCGTACGGAGTCGGCGTGCTCCAGTCCGCAGTGCCGGCCCGCCGAGGCGAACCGAAGCTCCCAGGGAGGGGAGCCGGTGCCGGTGTCGGGGTGGGCCGCTGCGTGTGCGGCCTCGGCGAGCGCTTCGTCGAGCCAGGCCCTGGCGGCCCCGCGGAGCTGGTCGTCGAGTTCCTTGCGGCTGATCAGCACGGTGCGGCTCCGTTCGTCGTCCCGGTGGCCCGGCGCAGGAAGTCGATGGAGCGGCGGGCGAGTTCGGGGCCCGCGTGGGAGTGCCGGGGCAGTTCGACGACGGTGAGGCCGGCGTAGCCGGTGGAGTCGAGCGCTTCCAGCACCGGCGGGAAGTCGATCTCGCCGTCACCGAACGGCAGGTGTTCGTGTACGCCGCGGCGCATGTCCTCGACCTGGACGTGACGCAGCCAGGGCGCGGCTTCCTTCACGCAGTCGACGGGCGAGGCGGGTTCCAGGCACTGGCAGTGGCCTATGTCGAGGGTCAGCCCGAGCGGGCCCGGGTCGCCGAGGAGGGTGCGGAGATGGTGGAAGTCGGCGAGCGTGGCCAGGAGGTGGCCGGGTTCCGGTTCGATGGCGAGGGGGATACCCGCGCGGTCGGAGGCGTCCAGTACGGGGGCGAGTGCCTCGGTCAGCCGCCGCCACGCGGTGTCCGTGGCGGTGTCCGGCGGGGTGATACCGCTGAAGCAGTGCACGGCGTGGGCGCCGAGGTCGGCGGCCACCTCGACGGCACGGACGAGCAGCGCGGTGCGGGCCGCACGGGCCCCGGGGTCGAGGTCGAGGAGGGACGGGCCGTGTTTGCGCCGGGGGTCGAGGACGTAGCGCGCGCCGGTCTCGACGGTGACACCGAGGCCCAGGACGGTGAGCCTGCGGGCCACCTGGCGGGTGCGGGCTGCGAGGTCAGGGGCGAGCGGATCGAGGTGCATGTGGTCGAGGGTCAGGCCGACCCCGTCGTAGCCGAGGTCGGCGAGGAGACCGAGGGCGTCGTCGAGGCGGAGATCGGTCAGGCCGTTGGTTCCGTAGCCGAGGCGAAGGGTCATGTGGGACTCACCTTCCGGGCGAGCGCGCGGGCGAGAGGGACGAGCCCCATGACCGCGAGCCCGCCGACGGGTGCCCCGGACCTGGCGGCGAGTGCGGCCTGCAGCGGGATCATCGCCCGGATACCGCCGCCGACGGCGCGCTGGGTGAGGGGCGGGGACGGGTTGAGGGCGGCGTGGAACAACGGGACCGCGGAGGTGCGGAGGTAGGCGCCGGTGAAGGCGGGCAGCAGCAGCCGTCCGGCGGGGGTGCGGGGCGGCTCCCCCGGCGTCGGCCGGCCGCGCAGGACGGCGGCTCCCAGTCCGGCGACAGCGGCCAGGGCCGCCAGCGGTGCGGCAGTGGAACCGCCCTGCGCCTCGTGCCGGGAGACGGCGGTCACGGCGTAGGTGTGCGCGCCGAGCACGAGGGCGGCGGGCAGCGCGGCGGAGGGTGCGCGGGCGGGGACCGGTGGCCGGCCGGAGGCGGTGGCCGGCCGGGGAGCCGTGGCGGCCCCTCCCCCGCCGGTGGCCGCCGTCGCGCCGAGCAGCAGGTCCAGGGTGCGGGCGGTGGCCATGGCGGCCGGTCCCAGCTTCGTGTGCTTGAGGCGCAGGTCGTAGGCCCAGACCGTGGCCGCCAGTCCGGATGCCACCGCCAGGGCGGGGCGGCCCGCGCGGGCCGCCAGGGCCAGGCCCGCCGCCGTCAGGGCGCCCGCCGCGGCCAGGGCTGCCCCCGGCGCGACGCGGCCCGAGGGGATCGGGCGGTGCGGGCGGTCGACGGCGTCCTCCTCCCGGTCCGCCCAGTCGTTGAGCGCCATGCCCGCCTCGTACAGGCACAGTGACGTGCCGACCGCGAGTGCCGTCCCCCGGCCGGGGCGCAGGCCGACGGCAGCCGCGCCGGCGAGGGCGTCGCCGGGCACGCTGAACAGTGCGGACACACGCAGCAGTTCCGCCCAGGCCCGCAGGCGCGCGCGGGCGCCGGGCCTGTCCGGTGCGGGCGCAGTCCCGCCCGCACCGGACAGGCTGTCCGGGGGCGCCGCCCGGCGGGCGCCGAGCAGCCCCGGCGTCGCTGCCGCGGCGGCGAACAGCCGCAGCGGCTTCACCGGGCGGCCCGCATACGTTCGGCGAAGGCCAGCAGTTCCGCGTACTGCTCGGGCAGCGCGGCCGGCCCGCCGTCCGGGTCCTTGAAGTAGAAGCCCAGTTCGGGCCGTGGCCCCGTCAGCCCGCTCTCGTGGGCGCGGGCCAGCAGCCGGGCCAGATCCAGGATCAGCGGCGCGGCGAGGGCGGAGTCGCAGCCCTGCCAGATCGTCTGGAGGATCATCCGTGAGCCGAGGAATCCGTCGAAGGCGATGTGGTCCCATGCCGTCTTCCAGTCCCCCATCGCCGGTACGTCGTCGATGTGGACCTCGCCCTGCGGGGCGGCCCCGAGCGTGTCGGCGAGTACGCGTTCCTTGCCCGCGTTCTTGGCGGCCGCCGCCGCCGGATCGGCCAGCGCCGCCCCGTCCCCGCCGCCCAGCAGGTTCGTGCCCGACCACGCCCGCACGGGCAGAGCACGCTGGACGAACATCGGTGCGAGTACGGAACGGAGCAGCGTCTGGCCTGTCTTGCCGTCGCGTCCGGCGTGGGGAAGTCCGCAGGAGTCGACGGCGTCCTGGAGGTGCGGGCTGCGCAGCCCGGTGGACGGGGTGAAGTTGACGTACGGGCAGCCGGCACGGAGTGCGGCCGCCGCGTAGAGGGAGCTGGCGGGCAGCCGGGAGTCGTCCTCACCGGGGGCGGGTTCGGTCGAGGCGACGTTGATGACGACCGTACGGGCCAGCCCGTGGCGGTGCGCGAAGTCCTCGATGTCGGCGGCGAAGGCGGTGATGAGCTCCTCGTCGGTGCGGGTGTCGCCCGGCAGCGGGCCGCCGGGGCGTATCTCCGCGTCGGCGGCGGTGAGTTCGGCTTCGACGGCCGAGGGCAGTCCGTACGGGAGCACTCCACCGGCGGCGAGGGCCTCGGCCCGCTTGGGCAGGGGACAGTTGAGGGTGTCGTGGCCGCCGAAGACCAGGGAGGTCAGCGGTGGCAGTCCGGTGTCGGTGAAGGGCGGTGTCTCGGTGACCATGCCGGTCGGCGGGTGGAGCCCTGCCGCGATGGCCGCGCACCCTGCGGTGGCGGTGGTTGCGACGGAGCCCCGGGCTCCGATGAACCAGACTCCGGTACGAACGGCATATGAGGTCACGGGCTGCCTCCCAGGGGGGGATGAAGAGGGGTGGTGGGTCGGTGGGCGGGGAAGAGCTGTGCCTCCCCGCCCACCGACGGTGAAGTGGCCGCCCTACGTCGAGGGCAGCTCCTTCAGCTGGATGTTGCGGAAGGACACCTGGTCGTCGGCTCCGTGGTTCTGGAGGCCGAAGTAGCCGTCCTTGAGGCTGCGGGCCGGGTCGGTGTTGGTGAAGTCATTGATCTTCACCCCGTTGAGGAAGACCTGCAGACGCTCGCCCTGGACCTTGATCTCGTAACTGTTCCACTGGCCGGGCGGCCGCAGAACCTGGTCACGGGCTTTGATGTTGGCTGATTTGAAGGTGTAGACGGCGCCGGTCGTACGGTCCGCCGCGTCGGTGGCGTCGATCTGGACCTCGTAGCCGTTGTTCACCGCGGACCACGGGTCGTCCGACTCGGGGAAGCCCACGAAGACACCGGAGTTGTCGTCGCCGGTCATCTTCCAGTCGAGCTTCAGCGAGTAGGAGTGCAGCTCCTTGGCCTGGTAGGTCAGAAGGCCCATGCCGCCTTCGGAGCGCAGCTCACCGTCGGCGACGGCGAACTTCCCGGGGCCGGCCTGCTTCCACCCTTCGAGGGTCTTGCCGTTGAAGATCGACCGGTAGCCGGTGTCCGGCTTGCAGTTGGCCTTCACCTGGCCGGCGGCGTAGCGCAGTCCGCCCAGCAGGTGCTGACGGAGGGCGGGTTCGGCGTAGGACTCCTTGGTGTGGCCGAGGCCGGTGTAGAAGGAGCGGCCGCCCTGGTACGCCTGGCACCAGGCGATCGGGTGGTCGCCCTTCATGGTCCCGCCGGTGTAGGTGGTCTCGTCCAGCGTGGCGAGGACCTGGGCCTTGTCCCGGGGGTTGCTGCGGTAGTTGTACCACTCGTCGGTGCGGTCCCAGGCCTCGTCCAGGTGCGCGGTCGCCGGGTGGTCGTGGTTCTCCACCCGGACGGTCGCGGGCTGGATCTTCGGGTGCGAGTCGAAGTAGGCGCCGACGAGCCCTCCGTAGAACTCCCAGTCGTACTCCGTGTCGGCCGCGGCGTGGACGCCCATGTAGCCGCCGCCGGTGGACACGAAGTTCTCGAACGCCTTCTTCTGATCGGCGTTCAGGACGTCACCGGTGGTCGACAGGAAGACGACGGCGTCGTAGCGCGCCAGGTTGCTGGTCGTGAACTGGCCGGACTCCTCGGTGGAGTCGACCGTGATGTTGGTGTCCTTGCCCAGTTCCTTCAGCGCGGCTGTGCCCTCGGGTATCGAGTCGTGCCGGAAGCCGCCCGTCTTGGAGAAGACGAGGACGCGCTTCGCGGTCCGGTCGACCGGGCTGTTCGAGAGTGCGAAGTCGTCCACGTCGTACAGTGCTCCGGCTCCGCCCTTGAAGACCAGGAAGAGTTCCGTGGCCTTCTTCGGTGCGCCGCGCAGCGGCACGTCGATGTCCTGGAACGTGTCCCAGCTGCCGGTCACCGGGACGGGCGCGGAGCCGAGGATCTTGCCCGTGGGCGATCCGGCCCGCACCTCGAGGAAGCCTCCCGCCCCCGCCGAGGAGGTACGGGCGGTGAGCTTCGTGGAACCGGCGAGGATGTACGGGGTGAAGGAGATCCAGTCGTCGTTGTCGATGTCGCCGACGGTCCTGCCGCCGTGTGCACTGCTCTTGCTCGGTGTGGTGACACCGGAGGAGTTGTCGAAGTGCTCGGCCTGTCGGTGGCGCGGCTGGAGCTTCGCCTGGTCACGGCCGCTCAGTGCGGCCTGACCGCCACCGCCGCCGTCCGTGTAGGACGCCGAGATGCCGCCGTAGATGTTGGCGTTCGGGTCGTGCCCGCCCTCCATCTCGGTCTTGATGGTGCCTTCGCAGCCGTGCTCCGTGGTGATGTCGTGCCCGTGGCTGTCATGGCCCAGGGTGAACTTGACCTCGACCTTGGAGCAGTCGACGGTGCCGTCCTCCGGGTCCGTGACGGTCACCTTGAAGGGCACCTCGTCACCGAACTCGAACTGCTGGCCGTCGGACGGGAACTGCATGTCGACGACGGGCGCGGTGTTGCCCACGGTCACGTGCACGCTCGCCGAACCGGTGCGGCCCGTCGGGTCCTCGGCGGTCACCGTGGCGGTGTAGGTGCCGTTCTTCTTGTACGTGTACGTGGGGTTGGCGGCCGTGGACTTTCCGCCGTCGCCGAAGTCCCAGGCGTACGTCAGGGCGTCGCCGTCCCCGTCGGTGGTACCTGCCGAGGAGAACTTCACCTTCAGCGGCGCGACACCGGAGGTTTTGTTCGAGGAGGCCTCGGCGATCGGTGAGCGGCCGCCGGTGGCGTTCTCGATGCGGTACAGCCCCGAGTGCTCGTCCCCGCCGAACCAGGAGAGGCCGTAGTCCAGGACGTACAGCGCGCCGTCGGGCCCGAACGCCATGTCCATCACCTGTGTCCCGGTCCACGGGATGTCGTTGATGGACTGGACGGCGCCGTCGGCGTCCTGCTCGATGCGCTTGATCCACTGCCGGCCGAACTCTCCGGCGAAGAAGTCCCCGTCGTACTCCTCGGGGAACTTCACCGGGGAGTCGAGGTCCGCGTCGTAGTGGTAGACGGGCCCGCCCATCGGGGACTCGGAGCCGGTGCCGAACTCGGGCACGGACGCGCCGTCGTAAGGGATCCAGGCTGCCTCGGCGGGCGGCAGGTCGGCCAGGCCCGTGTTGTGCGCCGACTCGTTCTTCGGGGCGGCGCAGTCGAAGGCCGGTCCGGAGGTCTGCGTCGCGAAGTCGTAGTCGCGGTAGGCCTCGTTGTTGCCGGTACAGAAGGGCCAGCCGAAGTTGCCGGGCTTCGTCACCCGGGCGAACTCGACCTGCCCGGCCGGTCCGCGGTTCGGGTCCGCGGCACCGGCGTCGGGGCCGTAGTCCCCGACGTAGAGGATGCCGGTGGCCTGGTCCACGCTGAAGCGGAAGGGGTTGCGGAAGCCCATCGCGTAGACCTCGGGACGCGTCTTGTCCGTGCCCGGGGCGAAGAGGTTGCCCTCCGGGACGGTGTACGAGCCGTCGTCGGCGACCTTGATGCGGAGGATCTTGCCGCGGAGGTCGTTGGTGTTGCCGGAGGTGCGGCGGGCGTCGAAGGCGGGGTTACGGTCGGCCCGGTCGTCCAGCGGGGAGAAGCCGTCGGACGAGAACGGGTTGGAGTCGTCCCCCGTCGAGAGGTAGAGGTTGCCCTGCGCGTCGAAGTCGATGTCGCCGCCCACGTGGCAGCACATGCCGCGCGTGGCCGGGATGTCCAGGACCTTCTTCTCGCTGGCGTTGTCGAGAGTGCCGTCCTCGTTGAGCACGAAGCGGGAGAGGCGGTTCACGCCGTCGAACTTCGCGAAGTCTTCGGCGGTGCCGTTCTCCGGTGCGTCGCCGGCGGGGGTGTCCAGCGGAGGCGCGTAGTAGAGGTAGATCGCGCGGTTCTCGGCGAAATCGGGGTCGACGCCGATTCCCTGGAGCCCTTCCTCGTCGTGCGAGTAGACGGGGATGGTCCCGGAGATCCGGGTGTTGCCCCCGCTGTCCGTGATCCGCAGCTCGCCGCTGCGCGAGGTGTGCAGCACGCTGCGGTCGGGGAGCACCGCCAGCGAGATGGGTTCGCCGGTCTCGGCCGCGCCCTTGGCGAGGGTGACCTGCTGGAAGTCCTCGGCGGCGTCCTGAGCGGCCGAGGCCTGTGGGGCGTCGGCGGTGGCGGCGGGCGAGGAACCCAGGGTGAGGGTTGCGGCGGCGAGTATTCCGCCGGTAAGGAGGGCGATTGATTTTCGGGCGCGGAGCCTTCTGCTGCTTCTCTGCACGTGCGTCCTCCGGAGTGTGCCGGTTGTTCGGGCGGTGCGTTCTGCCGTTTCTGCGCGGGGACTGCCGCGCTCGTCTCCGAGGCCGCCTTGCGGGGCTCCGGTGACGCGAGTCATGTCGTGTGCACGTAGGGGACCGTAGCCGTGTTCGTCCCGTACGGAAAGCCCTTGCGCAGGGGCTGGGTTGAACTTTTGTCCACGGGTGGACAAAGAGGCGTCCGGGCACGTGGGATCGCCCCGCGGCGCTTGCCCGGTGCCGCGGCAAGGCCCGCCGGGCCCCGCCGGTGATCGAGGCGCGGGGGGCCGTGGGGCGGAGCCCCCGAGGAGGCCCCGCCCCACGCCCCACGCCCCGGGGTTAGTCGCCCCCTCCGAACGCCGCGTCGAACGACGCGCTGGGCGGATCGAAGTCGAACCGCTTCAGCGAGGCCAGCGCCTCCGGCGCCCCCGTCAGCCGGTCCATACCCGCGTCCTCCCACTCCACCGAGACCGGCCCCTCGTACCCGATGGACCGCAGCATCCGGAACACGTCCTCCCAGGGCACGTCCCCGTGCCCCGCCGAGACGAAGTCCCAGCCGCGCCGTGGATCGCCCCACGGCAGATGGGAGCCGAGACGCCCGTTGCGGCCGTCGAGACGTTTGCGGGCCTCTTTGCAGTCCACGTGGTAGATCCGGTCCCGGAAGTCGTACAGGAAGCCGACCGGGTCGAGGTCCTGCCACACGAAGTGGCTCGGGTCGAAGTTCAGCCCGAACGCGGGCCGGTGGTCCACCGCTTCCAGGGCCCGCTGCGTGGTCCAGTAGTCGTACGCGATCTCGCTCGGGTGCACCTCGTGGGCGAAGCGCACACCCTCGGCGTCGAAGACGTCCAGGATCGGGTTCCACCGCTCCGCGAAGTCCTCGTAGCCGCGTTCGATCATGTGTGGCGGGACCGGCGGGAACATGGCGACCAGGTGCCAGATAGAGGACCCGGTGAAGCCGATGACCGTGTCCACACCGAACGCGGCCGCCGCCCGCGCGGTGTTCTTGATCTCCTCGGCGGCCCGCCTGCGGACGCCTTCCGGGTCCCCGTCGCCCCAGATCCGGCCGGGAAGGATGCCCTGGTGGCGTTCGTCGATCGGGTTGTCGCAGACCGCCTGGCCCACCAGGTGGTTGGAGATCGCCCAGCACTTGAGCCCGTACTTGTCGAGCAGCTGCCGCCGCCCGTCGAGGTAGCCGGGATCCGCGAGGGCCTTGTCGACCTCGAAGTGGTCACCCCAACAGGCGAGTTCGAGCCCGTCGTAGCCGAAGTCGCGGGCGAGCCGGCAGACCTCCTCCAGTGGCAGGTCGGCCCACTGGCCGGTGAAGAGAGTGAAGGGACGGGGCATGCGCGGAACCTCCTAGAAGGGGACCGGGGTGTGTACGGAGTTCTTGGCGGCGCTCTCCTCGACGGCGGCGAGCACCCGCTGCACCTGGAGCCCGTCGGCGAACGACGGTACGGGGGGACGTCCTTCGGCGATCGTGCACACCACGTCACGGACCTGGTGGACGAAGGTGTGCTCGTAGCCCAGACCGTGACCCGGCGGCCACCACGCCTCCAGATAGGGATGCTGCGGTTCGGTGACGAGGATCCGGCGGAAGCCGGCGCTGGTTGCCGGTTCGGTGTGGTCGTGGAAGGAGAGTTCGTTGAGCCGTTCCAGGTCGAAGGCGATCGAGCCCAGCTCGCCGTTGATCTCCAGGCGCAGGGCGTTCTTGCGGCCCGCCGCCATCCTGGTCGCCTCGAAGGAGGCCAGGGCTCCCGACGCCAGCCGCCCGGTGAACAGGGTCGCGTCGTCGACCGTGACCGCCCCCCGCGCGGTACCGTCCCCGGCACCCGAGAGCCCGGCTGCGGTGCCGGTGAGCACGGGCCTCTCCCGTACGAAGGTCTCGCTCACCGCCGACACCCCGACCAGCGGCTCCCCCGCCAGGTACTGGGCGAGGTCGACGATGTGCGCCCCCAGGTCTCCCAGCGCGCCGGATCCGGCGCGCTCGCGGTCGAGCCGCCAGGTGAGCGGCGACAGGGGGTCGACGAGCCAGTCCTGGAGGTAGGCCGCCCGTACGTGCCTTAAGGCGCCCAGCCTGCCCTCCTCGATCAGCGTGCGGGCGTAGGTGAGGGCGGGCACCTTGCGGTAGTTGAAGCCCACGATCGCCACCTGGCCGCGGGCCGCCGCCCGCTCCGCGGCCTCGGCCATGGCTTCCGCCTCGGCGACCGTGTTGGCCAGCGGCTTCTCGCACAGCACGTGCTTGCCCGCTTCGAGCGCGGCGATGGCGATCTCCGCATGGCTGTCGCCGGGGGTGCAGATGTCGACCAGCTGGACATCGTCCCGTTCGATCAGGGCCCGCCAGTCGGTCTCGGCGGCGGCCCACCCGTGCCGCGCGGCGGCCGCGTCGACGGCCGCACGGTCCCGTCCGCAGATCGCGGCGAGAGCGGGTCTCACCGGCAGGTCGAAGACGTGTCCCGCGGTGCGCCACCCCTGTGAGTGGGCGGCACCCATGAAGGCGTACCCGACCATGCCGACGCCGAGCGTCGGGGGCGGCGGCGGTGTCTCGGTCTCCTGCTCCGAATCTTCCCTACGGGCCATGCGGGCTTCCTCCTCGTCGGTGGTTCGGTGGCTGCGGCGGTGCGGGATCAGCTGAAGCCCGTCGGCAGGTACTGGTCGATGTTCTCCTTCGTCACCACGGCCGAGTACAGGGTCAGCGAGGTCGGGATCTCCATCTCCGAGAGGCCGGAGATGCCCTTGCTCTGGCCGAGGGCGCGCGCCAGGTCGATCGCGGAGGCGGCCATCGTGGGCGGGTAGAGCACGGTGGCCTTCAGGACGCTGTTGTCAGCCTTGATGGCGTCCATCGCGGACTTCGCGCCCGCCCCGCCGACCATGATGAACTCGTCGCGGCCGGCCTGCTGGATGGCCCGCAGCGCACCCACGCCCTGGTCGTCGTCGTGGTTCCACAGGGCGTCGAACTGCTTCTGAGCCTGGAGGAGCTGCGCCATCTTGGCCTGGCCCGACTCCACGGTGAAGTCGGCGGCCTGACGCGCCACCAGCTTGACGTTGGAGTAGTTCTTCAGGGCGTCGGCGAAGCCCTGGCTGCGCTGCTTGGTGAGTTCCAGGCTGTCGACGCCGGCGAGCTCGACGACCTTGGCGTTCGGCTTGTCCTTGAGCTGCTCGCCGATGTAGTGCCCGGCGTTGAGGCCCATGCCGTAGTTGTCGCCGCCGACCCAGCAGCGGTAGGCCTGCGGTGAGGCGAAGACGCGGTCCAGGTTGACGACCGGGATACCGGCCTTCATGGCTTCCAGGCCGACCTGGGTGAGCGCCTTGCCGTCGGCGGGGAGGACGACGAGGACGTCGACCTTCTTGTTGATGAGGGTCTTGACCTGGCCGATCTGGGCAGCGGTGTCGTTGGAGCCCTCGGTGGTCTCCAGGGTCACCTCGGAGTACTTCTCCGCCCGCGCCTTGGCCTGCACGTTGATGGCGTTGAGCCACCCGTGGTCGGCCTGGGGGCCGGCGAAGCCGATGGTGACGGGCTTGCCGGGCTTGTCGTCGGCGGCGGGCTGGTTGCTCTGCGCCGCCGCCGCCTCCTTGGGCTCGTTGCTGGTGCAGGCGGTGAGGAAGGCTCCCGCGGAGACGGCCGCGGTGCCGAAGAGCAGTCCTCTGCGGCTGGTTTCTGGCATGGCTGTCAAACCCTTCATCCGGTCTCGTGCCTACGGAACTACGGGGGGCTGATAGGTGACGCGTGGAGGTCAGGTCTCGCCGTTGCGAAGCGTGCGGCGCTGGACCAGGACGGCGGCGACGATGATGGCGCCCTTGGCGATCTGCTGGACATCGCTCTGGAGGTTGTTCAGCGCGAAGATGTTGGTGATCGTGGTGAAGACCAGGACCCCGAGCACGGAGCCGACGATGGTGCCCCGGCCGCCGCTCAGGAGGGTGCCCCCGATGATCGCGGCGGCGATGGCGTCGAGCTCGTACAGATTGCCGTTGGTGTTCTGTCCGGAGCCGGACAGGATGATCAGCATGAAGGCGGCGATGCCGCAGCACAGGCCGGAGAGCAGGTAGAGGTAGAGCCGCTGGCGGCGTACGTCGATGCCGGCGAGCCTGGCCGCTTCCGCGTTGCCGCCGATGGCGACCGTACGGCGTCCGAACGTCGTCCGGTTGAGGATCAGCCAGCCGACGACCGTCACCGCGGCGAAGACCAGGACCAGGGGCGGGATGCCCAGCACGTAGGCGTCGGGCAGGCCCAGGTCGAGGACGGACTGGACGGTGACGATCTGCGTCTTGCCGTCGGTGATCTGCAGCGCGAGCCCGCGGGCCGAGGCGAGCATGGCGAGCGTCGCGATGAAGGGGACCATCCGCCCGTAGGCGATGAGTACCCCGTTGACGAGCCCGGCGCCGAGCCCGACGATCACGGCGGTGAAGAGGATGCCCGCGAAGCCGAAGTCCTGGGTGGCGAGCGTCGTCGCCCAGACGGAGGCGAGGGCCACCATCGCGCCGACCGACAGGTCGATCCCGCCGCCGATGATGACCAGGGTCATACCGACGGTGACGACCCCGATGACGGACGACTGCGTCAGGATCAGCTGGAGGTTCCCGGTGTCCAGGAACGCGTCGGGTTCGGTGAGGCCGCCGACTGCTATCAGGACGGCGAGTACACCGAGCAGCGACAGGTTACGGACATCCAGGCGCAGGCCGAGTGCGCGCAGGCCGCCGGGGGGCGAGGGCGGCGCGGCAGGGGGGCCGGTCACGGTCCCCTTCTCCGTCCCGTGGTGCTGCGCCGACGGCGCGGGCTGTGTCATGACGTCGGACTCCCTTCCATGACGAGGTCGAGGACACGGTGCTCGTCGAGCTCCCTGGCATCGGCCGTGTGCACGACACGGCCTTCCCGGAGCACCAGCACCCGATCGGCGAGGCCCAGCACTTCGGGCACTTCGCTGGAGACGAGCAGAACGGCGAGGCCTTCGTCGGCCAGCCGGCGGATCACGGCGTAGAGCTCGGCGCGGGCGCCGACGTCGACGCCGCGTGTCGGTTCGTCGAGCAGCAGGACCCGGCAGCCACGCAGCAGCCAGCGGGCCAGGACCGCCTTCTGCTGGTTACCGCCGGAGAGGGTGCGGACGGCGGCGTCCGGGTTGTCGGGCCGCAGGGACAGTTCGCGGGTCGCGGTCCTGGCGGCCTCGCGCTCGGCGCCCCGGTCGAGCCAGCCGGCGCGGGCGAAGCGCGACAGGGAGGAGACCGAGACGTTCCGGGTGACGGATTCCGACAACAGCAGGGCCTGCGCCTTGCGTTCCTCGGGGGCCAGGCCGATTCCGGCGGCCACGGCGGCCCGGACGCTGCCGGCGCGCAGCGGTGTGCCGTCGACGAGGACGCGGCCGGCGGTCGGTTTGCGGGCGCCGTAGACGGTCTCCAGGATCTCGGAGCGTCCGGAGCCGACGAGTCCGGCCAGGCCGACGATCTCGCCGGGCCTCAGCTCCAGGTCGACGGGCTCGAACTCGCCCTTGCGGCACAGCCCTTCGATCTTCAGCACCGGATCGGCGATGGGCCGGGCGCCGGGGCCGGGCCGCTCGGGGAAGACGTGTTCGACGTTGCGGCCGGTCATCATGGCAACGATGTCGCGCGTGGGGGTGGACTTGGCGGGGAGCCCGACGGCGACGGCCCTGCCGTCCTTGAGCACGGTCACCCGGTCACCGATGCGGCGGATCTCCTCCAGCCGGTGCGAGATGTAGACGACGGCCACCCCGTCGGCGGTGAGCCCGTCGACGATGCGGAAGAGGTTGTCGACCTCGTCGGGGTCCAGCGCCGCCGACGGCTCGTCCATCACGATGAGCCGTACGTCGTGGGAGAGTGCCCGCGCCATGGAGACGATCTGCTGGTGGGCGGCGGAGAGGTCGCCGACCCTGCGGGCCGGGTCGATCTCCGGATGTCCGAGGCGCTTCAGGAGCGCGGCGGCCTCGGTACGGGCCTCACGGGTCCGGACGACGAATCCGGCGCTGGTCGGTTCGTGTCCGAGGAAGACGTTTTCCGCGACCGACAGGCCTTCCACCAGGTCGAGTTCCTGGTAGATGGTGGCGACGCCCAGGCGCATCGCGGTGATCGGCGAGGAGAGCTGGACGGGTTCGCCACGCCAGGTGATGGCGCCGCCGTCGGGCTGGTGGGCCCCGGCCAGCACCTTGATGAGGGTGGACTTGCCGGCGCCGTTCTGGCCGAGGAGGCAGTGGACTTCGCCGGCCAGCACCTCCAGGTCCACGCCGTCGAGGGCGCGCACACCGGGGAACGATTTGGTGATGCCGGACATCGTGAGCAGGGGTGGTTCTGGTGCCATGACGAATCCCCTCGGCGGGTGGGTCCCCCCTGCTCGAAGCCGAGAGCTCGGGGAAGGCCGGTGAGCGGGCAGGGCGCAGTGCCGGCGGTGCCGTACTGCTGACGGAACTGCTGGGTGCTACTGCTGTGTTCGTGCGGTGCGGTCCTGGGTGCTCGTGCTGTGCGGTCCTGCGGGCGGAGCTGGGAACAGCTGCTTACGGAGGTGACTGCGGTACGCGTGCCGAACGGCGCGCCGTGCCTGACATCAGGCCGGCGAGAACAGGTGGTCGCTGATGAGCCTGGCCCCGCCGGTCACTCCGGCGACAGGCCCCAGCTCACCGAGGACGATGGGGAGGTTGCCCGTGGCCAGCGGCAGGGACTGCCGGTAGACCTGAGTGCGGATACTGGCCAGCAGATTGTGGCCGAGCCCGGTCACTCCGCCGCCGATCACGACGAGGCCCGGGTTGAAGAAGCTGACGAGTCCGGCGATGACCTGGCCGACCCGGTTACCGCCCTCGCGGATCAGGTCCAGCGCCGTGGGATCTCCGGCCGCCGCGGCGGCGGCCACATCGACGGCCGTGAGCTTCCCGGCCTTGTCCAGCCGGGCCGCCAGCTCCGCCGACCGGCCGCCACGGGCCGCGTCCTCGGCGTCGCGGGCGAGTGCCGCGCCGCTGAAGTGCGCCTCCAGGCAGCCCCGGTTGCCGCAGGCGCAGGCGCGCCCGTCCGGTTCCACCTGGATATGGCCGATGTCTCCGGCACTGCCCGTCGTACCGCGGTAGACGTCGCCGCCCACCACGATGCCGCAGCCGATACCCGTACCGATCTTGACGCAGAGGAAGTCGCCCACGGAACGGGCTACGCCCGCGTGCTGCTCCCCCAGCGCCATCAGGTTCACATCGTTGTCGACCATGACGGGGCAGCCGAGTTCCTGACTGAGTGCCTCCCGGACGGGGAAGCCGTCCCAGCCGGGCATGATCGGCGGTGCGACCGGGACACCCTCGGGAAAGCGGACCGGTCCCGGTACGCCGATCCCGGCGCCGTCGAACCCTTCGGCGAGCCCGGAGGCCCTGAGCTTGGCCGCCATGGCCAGCACTTGTTCGAAGATGGCGACGGGCCCTTCCCGTACGTCCATCGGATGGTTGAGATGTCCGAGAACCTCCAACTCGGCGTTGGTGACGGCCACATCGACGGAGGTGGCGCCGATGTCGACACCGAGGAAGCGCAGTCCGGGAGCGAGCCGGATGTTGTGGGAGCGTCGGCCGCCGCGGGAGGCGGCGAGTCCGTCGGCCACGACGAGCCCGGTCTCCAGAAGCCGGTCCACCTCGACAGCGAGCTTGGAGCGTGAGAGGTCGACCTGATCGCCCAGCTGTGCGCGGGAGTTGGGCCCTCCGTCGCGCAACAGCCGGAGCAGTCGCGCCTGGTGCGTGTTCGCGGGTCGTGCCGTCATGCGCCTCACGCGTCCCTCCCCGCCACATCGGCCAGTCCGTCGGGCTTTCGAGGGGAACGTAGCAGCGGTTTACCGGAGTGGGAAGAAGTTGCGCAGGAATCCGCTCCAACTTTTCCCACACTCAGGACAAAGGTGCGCCTCGCGGACGGCCTGGAGCCGCCGGCCGTACGCGGCCGCGAAAAAGCCGGGGCGCACCGGCCCCGGCCTTCGGTCTGGCGATGATCAGCCCTGATCGCGCTGGTGATACGTCTGACGGGTGTGCTCGGTGTGCGCCCGCATGATCTCGGTCGCCCGCTGCTCGTCCCTCGAGGCGACCGCCGCGATCAGCTCCCGGTGCTCGATCCAGGACTGGGTGCCGCGCTGGCGGGCCACCGGCGTGTAGTACCAGCGGACCCGGCGGTCCACCTGGGCGGCGAGCTCGGACAGGACGATGTTTCCGGCCAACTCCATGACCTTGGCGTGGAACGCGGCGTTCGTCGCGACGGCGAGGTCCACGTCGTCGGCGGCGACGGCCCGCTCCCCCTGGGAGCACAGCTCCTCCAGAGCCTCGATGCCCGGCCGCCCGGAGTTGGCGGCGGCCAGCCGGGCGGCCTCGGCCTCCAGCAGGGTGCGGACCGAGAGCAGCTGGTCCGCCTCCTCCTCGGTGGGCTCATGGACGAACGCCCCCTGCGCGGGGCGCAGATCGACCCAGCCCTCGGTGTTCAGCCGCTGGAGCGCCTCACGCACCGGCTGCCGCGACACCCCCAGATGCCCCGCCAGTTCACTTTCGACCAGATGCTGGCCGGGACTGAGGGCGCGCGTGGTGATCAGCTCGAGGAGCGTCTCGTAGACGCGCTCGCGCAACGGCCCCGGCCTCTCCAGCTTCGGCACCGTTCCTTGCGGCAGTCCTGCGGACAACATCGCGGTCCCCCTCCGGGCGCCGGGCAATTGCTTATCGTCTACAGTCTACTGAGCACAATGCCATGGCGGGGGCATCAGGGGCAGCGGATCACCTGACCCGCGTACGAAAGATTCCCGCCGAAGCCGAAGAGCAGGGCCGGCGCGCCGCTCTCGACCTCACCCCGCTCCACCAGTTTGGACAGGGCCATCGGGATCGACGCGGCCGAGGTGTTTCCGGAATTCACCACATCCCGGGCGATGACCGCGTTGACCGCGCCGATCTTCCGCGCGACGGGTTCGATGATCCGCAGGTTGGCCTGGTGGAGCACCACCGCGGCGAGGTCCTCGGGTGTGACGCCGGCCCGTTCGCAGACCTTGCGGGCGATCGGCGGCAACTGCGTGGTGGCCCAGCGGTAGACGGACTGCCCCTCCTGCGCGAACCGCGGGGGCGTGCCCTCGATCCGCACGGCATTGCCCATCTCCGGCACCGAGCCCCACAGGACGGGTCCGATCCCGGGCCTGCCACCCGCGTCCGGGTCGGCGACGACGACGGCTGCCCCCGCCCCGTCACCCATCAGGACGCAGGTGGAGCGGTCCGTCCAGTCGACGATGTCGCCCATCTTGTCGGCGCCGATCACGAGGGTCCGGGTGGCGGCTCCGGCCTGGATGGCGTGGTCGGCGGTGGCCAGCGCGTGAGTGAATCCGGAGCAGACCACGTTGATGTCCATGACGGCCGGCGAGCCCATGCCCAGGCGGGCGGCGACCCGGGCGGACATGCTCGGCGAGCGGTCGATGGCCGTGGAGGTGGCGACGAGGACCATGTCGATGTCCCCCGGCTGCAGCCCGGCCGAGGCGAGCGCCTTGGCCGCGGCGTGCGCGGCCAGTTCGTCCACGGATTCGTCGGGGCCGCCCACGTGCCGGGTCTTGATGCCGACCCGACTGGTGATCCACTCGTCGCTGGTGTCGACCATGGCCGCCAGATCATCGTTGGTGAGGACCTTGGCAGGCTGATAGTGGCCGAGCGCCACGACACGTGAGCCGGTCATGTGGGGGTTCCCCTCGCTACGTTTGGCAGGAACTATCCAGTCTTGGTTGCTACCGATCGGTACAAGGGCACGTAACCCCACAGGAATACGGGCCCGAGCTTGGAGCGTCTCGAACAGCTTCCCGGGAACTCTCGCGGACACCTGGCGGCCACGCCGGGATCGCGGACGGACAAGGCACTCACTGTCACGAGTATTGACCCCTTCCAAAAGAATACTGTAGACAATATTCTGTCGACTTGACACCCTCGCTCGGTCCTCTCACCGAACGGAGAGCCCCGTGAAAGTCGCAGTTGTCGGCGCCGGAGCCATCGGCGCCTATGTCGGGGCCGCGCTCCACCGCGCAGGCGCCGAGGTCCATCTCATCGCCCGGGGTCCGCATCTGGCGGCCATGCGCCGCGACGGCGTCCGCGTGCTCAGCCCGCGCGGTGACTTCACCGCTCGGCCCGCCGCCACCGACGATCCGTCGGAGGTCGGGCCCGTCGACTTCGTGTTCCTCGGCCTCAAGGCCAACTCCTACGCCCTGTCGGGACCGCTGGTCCATCCACTGATGCACGAGGACACCGCGGTGATAGCCGCCCAGAACGGCATCCCCTGGTGGTACTTCCACGGCCTGGCCGGCCCGTACACCGGCCGCCGGCTCGACAGCGTCGACCCGGCGGGCTCGGTGACCGCCGCCTTGCCGCCCGAGCGTGCCATCGGCTGCGTGGTCTACGCCGCCACCGAGATCGAGGCGCCGGGCGTCGTACGCCATCTCGAAGGCACCCGGTTCTCCATCGGCGAGCCGGACCGGTCGGTGTCCCGACGCTGCCTTGACTTCAGCGCGGCCATGGTCGCGGGCGGACTCAAGTGCCCCGTGGAGTCCGATCTGCGCAACGACATCTGGATCAAACTGCTCGGCAACATCTCCTTCAACCCGATCAGCGCGCTGGCCCGCGCCACCATGGGCCAGATCTGCCGCCATCCGGACACCCGCGCGCTCGTGGAGTCGATGATGCGGGAGACCCTCGCAGTGGCGGCAGCGGTCGGCTGCCGCCCCGAGATCTCCGTGGAGCAACGCATCGCGGGCGCGGAGCGCGTCGGCGATCACAAGACATCCACTCTCCAGGACCTGGAGAAGGGCAAACCCCTCGAACTCGACGTGCTGCTCGCGGCCGTCATCGAGCTGGCCGAGCTGGCCGGAACGCCCGTACCGACGCTGCGTGCCGTGCACGCGCTCGCCGATCTCCTCGCCACCACGTCCTCGGCACCGGCAGGGAGCGCACGATGAACACCGAACGCAACAGCGGCAGGAACCGCAGGGGCCGGCAGCCGAAGACGTACGAACGCCTCACCCACCCCCTCGTCCGCGGGAACGACGGCGTGCTGCGCCGGGCGAGCTGGGACGAGGCACTGACGCGGGCCGCTGCCGGATTCCGGCGGACCCGCGAGGCGTACGGCACCGATGCCTTCGCGATGCTGTCCTGCGCCCGGGCCACCAACGAGATGAACTACGTGGCCCAGAAGTTCACCCGCGTCGTGATGGGCACCAACAACGTCGACTCCTGCAACCGCACCTGCCACGCACCGAGCGTCGCGGGACTCTCGGCCGCCTTCGGCTCGGGCGGCGGCACCTCCTCCTACGAGGAGGTGGAGCACACCGACCTGATCGTGATGTGGGGCTCCAACGCCCGTTTCGCGCACCCGATCTTCTTCCAGCACGTGCTGAAGGGCATCCACAACGGGGCTCGGATGCACGCCGTCGACCCGCGCCGCACCTCGACCGCCGAATGGGCGGAGAGCTGGCTCGGCCTCGATGTCGGCACCGACATCCCGCTCGCCCACGCCATCGGCCGCGAGATCATCCACGCGGGACTCGTCAACCGGGCCTTCGTCGACCGCGCGACCAGCGGGTACGAGGAGTACGCGGCGCTCGTCGAACCCTGGACCCTGACCGCCGCGGAGAAGGTGACCGGCGTCCCGGCCGAAGCCATCCGGGACCTCGCCCACGCCTACGCCACGGCTGAACGCGCCCAGCTCTGCTGGACCCTGGGCATCACCGAACACCACAACGGCACCGACAACGTCCGCGCGCTGATCAACCTCTCCCTGCTCACCGGCCACGTCGGCCGGTACGGCTCCGGGGTCCAGCCCCTGCGCGGGCAGAACAACGTGCAGGGCGGCGGCGACATGGGCGCCATCCCCAACAAGCTGCCCGGCTTCCAGGACATCCTCGACCCGCCCGTCCGGCAGAAGTTCGAGCGGTCCTGGGACACTGTCATCCAGCCGCACTACGGCAAGACCCTGACCGAGATGTTCGAGGCCATGGAGACCGGCGAACTGCGCGCGGTGTACTGCATCGGGGAGAACCCCGCGCAGTCGGAGGCGGACAGCGACCAGGCCGTGCGCCGGCTGGAGGCCCTGGACCATCTGGTGGTGCAGGACATCTTCCTGACGAAGACCGCCCAGCTGGCCGACGTCGTCCTGCCCGCCACCGCATCCTGGGCGGAGACCGACGGCACGACGACCAGCAGCGAGCGGCGCGTCCAACGCGTCCGGGCAGCGCTCGTGCCGCCGGGCGAGGCCCGCGAGGACATCGACATCATCTGCGCCATGGCCGGACATCTGGGCCACGACTGGAAGTTCGAGGACGCCGAGGCCGTCTGGAACGAGCTGCGGTCCCTGTCGCCCGACCACTTCGGGATGACGTACGAACGGCTCGCGGAGCACCAGGGGCTGCAGTGGCCCTGCCCCGACACGGAGAAGCTGCCGGCCGGCTTCCTGCACGCCAGGCTCTGGGAGACCGATCCCGGGCGGCGCGGCCCGGCGGCCCCCTTCGGCCTGGTGCAGCACGACCCGCCCGTCGACCTCACCGACGAGTCGTACCCGCTGAGGCTCACGACAGGGCGGCGCCTCGACTCGTACAACACCGGCGTCCAGAGCAGCGGTTACGCGTCGCCGCTGCGCCGGGGCGAGTACATCGAGCTCTGCCCGGAGGACGCGGAGTCCTACGGCGTCGCTGTGGGCGAGGAGGTGCGGGTCGCGTCCCGGCGGGGCAGCGTCACCGCGCCCGTCTGGATCGACCCCGGGCTGCGGCCGGGTCTGGCCTTCATGACGATGCACTTCCCGGACGAGGTCGACACCAACCAGCTGACCATCGAGGCGAACTGCCCGATCGCCGGCACCGCCGAATTCAAGGCCTCCGCCGTACGGATAGAGAAGCTGGTGCCCGCATGGACCTGAGGTACACCGACGCCGTCCCCTCCGACGCCGAACGGGAAGCGGTGGACACCCTGCTGGGGCCGCCGCCGTCCGGCTGGGAGGGGGCCGCCGAGCGCTCGGACGAGGACCTGCGCTGGGCGAGGGGCGGTGCCGCGGCGGCCAAGGACCGCCGCGACCAGCTGCTGCCCGCGCTGCACACGGTGAACGACCGGGTGGGCTGGATCAGCGAGGGCGCGCTGGACTACATCTGCCGGCGGCTGACGGTGCCCCCCGCCGAGGCCTACGGCGTCGCGACCTTCTACGCCATGTTCTCGGTGCGGCCCCGCCCGGCGAAGGTGCTGCACGTCTGTACGGACCTGGCCTGTGCGGCCCGAGGCTCGGCGGCCGTGTGCGCGGACCTCACCGAGCGCCTGGGCGCGCCGGGTACCCCGGCAGAGGGCGCGGTCTGGCAGGAGAGCCCCTGCCTGGGCCTGTGCGAACGGGCCCCGGCCGCGCTCCTGCTCCAGGCGGGGGCCGATCCAGCCCCTCCGACTCCCCCAGCCGATCCAGCCCCTCCGGCCCCTCCGGCCCTTTCAGCTTCTCCGGTCCCTCCAGCCCCTCCGGCGTTTGAGGAGCGGGGGTCCGGGGGCGGAGCCCCCGGAAACGGGAAGAGGCGGGCGGGGGAAGAGCCCGTCGCAGGCGCCACCCGCTGCACCGCCGCGCTCGCCCCCGCCACCGCCACGGCACTGGTCAGCGCGGTCCGCGCACCCCTGGAAGCCCCGGAGGAGCCCCCGGCCGCCGCGGCCGTCCCCCAGGCCGGCGACCCCGCCCTCGTGCT
Organism: Streptomyces sp. NPDC002911; assembly: GCF_053591835.1. Lineage (NCBI taxonomy): Bacteria > Bacillati > Actinomycetota > Actinomycetes > Kitasatosporales > Streptomycetaceae > Streptomyces > Streptomyces sp. NPDC002911. The sequence continues at coordinate 124,844 of NZ_JBSFUO010000005.1, forward strand.
CCTGAAGCGGATCGGCACCGTGGATCCCGCCTCGCTCGACGACTACCGCTCCACCGGCGGCTACACCGCACTGCGCCGCGCCTTCACGCTCGGCCCGGCCGGGGTGATCCGCGAGGTGCTGGACGCCGGGCTGGTCGGCCGGGGCGGCGCCGCCTTCCCCACCGGACGCAAGTGGCAGGCCACCGCCCAGCAAGCCGACGGTCCGCACTACCTGGTGTGCAACGCCGACGAGAGCGAGCCCGGCACCTTCAAGGACCGGGTGCTGATGGAGGGTGATCCGTACGCCCTGGTCGAGGCGATGACGATCGTCGGCTACGCGACCGGCGCCCACCAGGGCTACATCTACCTGCGCGGCGAGTACCCCCGGGCGTACGAACGGCTCGCCCACGCGCTGGCGAGCGCCCGCACGCGGGGGCTGCTCGGCCCCGACGTCCTGGGCCAGGGGTACGCCTTCGACGTCGAGATCCGGCGCGGCGCGGGTGCCTACATCTGCGGCGAGGAGACCGCCATCTTCAACTCGATCGAGGGGCAGCGCGGCGAGCCGCGCTCCAAACCGCCCTTCCCGGTGGAGAAGGGCCTCTTCGGCAAGCCCACCGCCGTCAACAACGTCGAGACGCTGGTGAACGTGCTGCCGATCCTGGAGCACGGCGCCGCCGCCTACGCCGCGACCGGCACGGAGACCTCCACCGGCACCAAACTGTTCTGCGTCTCCGGCCAGGTGGCCCGCCCCGGCATCTACGAGCTCCCCTTCGGCGCGAACCTCCGGGAGCTGCTCGACCTCTCGGGCCCGCCCGACCGGCTGCGGGCCGTGCTCCTCGGCGGGGCCGCAGGCGGCTTCGTACGCCCCGACGAGCTGGACATCCCTCTCACCTTCGAGGGCACCCGGGCCGCCGGCGCGACGCTTGGTTCGGGAGTGGTCCTGGTCCTCGACGACTCGGTGGAACTCCCCCGCGTACTGCTGCGCATCGCGGAGTTCTTCCGCGACGAGTCCTGCGGCCAGTGCGTGCCCTGCCGGGTGGGCACCGTCCGCCAGGAGGAGGCCCTGCACCGGATCGCGGACCGTACGGGCGCGGCGGCCGCCGAGGACATCGCGTTGATGAGAGAGGTGGGGCAGACCATGCGGGACGCCTCGATCTGCGGTCTGGGACAGACCGCGTGGAATGCCGTCGAGTCCGCCATCGACCGTCTGGGGGTCTACAAGTGACCGCTGTGCCGCTTCAGCCGCCGCGCCGACTCGTCACGTTCACGCTGGACGGTGAGGAGACCCGGGTCCCGGAGGGCTCGACGATCCTGGACGCCTGCCGGACGGCGGGCAAGGACATCCCGACCCTGTGCCAGGGAGACACGCTCACCCCGAAGAACGCCTGCCGGGTGTGCGTGGTCGAGGTGGAGGGCGCCCGCACACTGGCCCCGGCCTGCTCGCGCCGCGCGGAGCCGGGCATGACGGTCCGCACGGACACCGAGCGGGCCCGGCACAGCCGGAAGGTGGTCCTGGAGCTGCTGGCCTCGTCGACGGACCTGTCGACGACCCCACGGGCCGAGGAGTGGATCAAGGAGTACGAGGCGAAGCCGGACCGCTTCGGTGCGGACGCCGCCCGGATGAACGAACAGCCGAAGATCGACAACGATCTGTACGTCCGCGACTACGACAAATGCATCCTCTGCTACAAGTGCGTGGACGCCTGTGGCGAACAGTGGCAGAACACGTTCGCCATCGCCGTCTCGGGGCGCGGTTTCGACGCCCGTATCTCCACCGAGCACGACGCCGCGCTTCCCGACTCGGCCTGTGTCTTCTGCGGGAACTGCATCGAGGTGTGCCCCACGGGCGCGCTCTCGTTCAGCACGGAATTCGAGATGCGGGCCGCGGGGACGTGGGACGAGCTCGCGCAGACGCAGACCACGACCATCTGTGCCTACTGCGGTGTGGGGTGCAACGTGACCCTCCACGTGCAGGACAACGAGATCGTCAAGGTCACCTCGCCGCACGACAACCCGGTGACCCATGGCAACCTCTGTATCAAGGGCCGTTTCGGCTACCAACACGTACAGAATCGGGATTGACGGCTATGGGACGGGTCACCGAGCGTCGTCGCACACTCCGCATCCGGGACGGGGCGGTCACGACCCGCCCCGACACCCTCGTCGCCGAGGAGCCCCTGGAAATCCGGCTGAACGGCAAGCCGCTGGCCATCACGATGCGGACCCCGGGCGACGACTTCGCGCTCGCGGCGGGCTTCCTGGTGAGCGAGGGCGTGATCGGTGAGGGTTCCGAGGTGCAGTCGATCGTGTACTGCGCAGGGGCGACGGCCGACGGGGTGAACACGTACAACGTGGTGGACGTGAAGCTCGCCCCAGGCGTCGTGGTCCCCGACATCACGCTGGAACGCAACGTCTACACCACGTCGTCCTGCGGCCTGTGCGGCAAGGCGAGCCTCGACGCCGTCCGCACGACGACCCGCCATCCCGTCGCCGACACTCCCCCGGTCCGGGTGACGCCCGCACTGCTCTCCGCCCTCCCCGACCGGCTGCGCGAGGCACAGCGGGTGTTCGACCGGACCGGGGGCCTGCACGCCGCCGCGCTGTTCTCGCCGGAGGGCGAGCTGCTCGACATACGGGAGGACGTCGGCCGCCACAACGCGGTCGACAAGCTGGTGGGTCGCGCCCTGACGGACGACCGGCTGCCGCTCTCGCAGTCGATCCTGCTGGTGTCGGGGCGCGCCTCCTTCGAACTGGCGCAGAAGGCGGTGATGGCCGGGATCCCGATGCTCGCGGCGGTCTCGGCGCCGTCGTCGCTGGCCGTGGACCTCGCGGCCGAGAGCGGACTGACCCTCGTCGGTTTCCTGCGGGGGCAATCCATGAACGTGTACGCGGGTGACCACCGCATCGCCCTCGGGGCGACGGTGGGCCGGGGCTGATCCGGCCCCGCCCGCTGCACGGGGCAGGGGGTCCGGCCGACGGGGAGCGCCCCCTGCGCCGGCCGGGCCCTCTCCTGGGCGACTCAGACGCCCACGACAACAGCTGCGAAGTCATCAGCGATCTCGATGCACGCGCCACCATCCTGGTTGCTGTAGCTGCTCTTGCGCCAGGTTGCGGCGCTCAGGTCAATGGATGCACGACGATTCCTCCCACATGTGCAGGACGAATTTTTGCGACTCGGCTGGGGAAAACGCCAGGTCACGCGTCGCATCGTACGCACGTTGCATGCGCTCCACCGCAACGCTTTCCTCGTGGAGTTCCCCTCCGTACCCGTGTTCCGTATACGCCACAGTACGACTGTCCGGTAGTCGAAGAAACCAGACGTCAGCACTCGACAACCCGTGTAACCCGGCGCTTTGCGGTAGCACTTGAAGGGTCAGGTTCGGCCGTTCCGACATCTCGGACAGATACTCCAGCTGCTCCCGCCACTCCTCCGCACTCCGCAATGCCGTCCGAAGAGCGGCCTCCGACAGGATCGTCCGGAACGGCGGCGCGTCTTCTCCCTCCAGCAGGCTCCGCCGCCCCGTCCGCGCCTCTACCTGCTGCGTCAGCCGTACCCCGCTGAGCCCGCCGGACGCCAGCAATTCCCGCGCATACCCCGGTGTCTGCAACAGCCCCGGCAGCACGCTCACCGCGAAGTGCCACAGGCTCGTCGCCTCCGCCTCCAGCGCCATGTACCGCTGGTACCGCTCCTTGAACTGCGACTGGTCGCTGATCGCCAGCTCCCACATGGCCAGCAGCAGACCCGGCGTCCCGTAGTACTGGTCCAGCGCCTCCACGACCTCCGGTCCGCCGAGCGTCTCGCCCCCTCCATCTTCCCGAACAGCGACCAGTCCCAGCCCAGCCGTTCGCCGAGCTGCCGCAGACTGTCGCCGTGCTCGGTGCGCAGTCGCCGTAGCTCCTCCGCGAACCGTGCGCGTGGTTCCCTGCTGCGGCCAGTGACCGCCCGCCTCGTCGGCGTCGAGCCCTCCGTGGAACGTGTGGAACGTGACGCACCGGCCGGGGAAACTCACCCCGTCCTCGGTGTGTCACAGACCTGAGCGGGTCATTCTCGTATCGATCCCCTCACGCACCGTGGTCCGGGGCGTGCGGCCAGGCGGAGGATTCCGCGAAAGTACGACCGAAGGAAGACACCCATGACGCAGCCGTTGCAGAAGCCGCCTCACCCCCGCCGGACGGCCAAGATCCAGGAGGCCGTCGACGCTCGCGACGCCCTCGCCACCGCGTCGAGCGGGGCCGGCATTCAGCTGCCCGCGATGGACGTGCGCACCCCATGGCCGAACACGGACAGCGGCGACGGCGCACAGCCGGCCAGATACGCCCTCGTCCACCTCGGTGTCTGCTTCGCCCCCGTCGCGCAGGCCCTCGCCACGGTGATCAGAAACGGGGCAACGAGGTGAGAGACGACGACGCACCTCCCCTCGGGACAGCCGTACACGACGGCGACAGCGACAGGGTGGGCCTGGTGATGGGTCACGAGGGTCCCTACCTCCAGCTCCGCCCGCTCGGCGGTGGCCGCGAGTGGGACGCGGAACCGGCCCGCCTACGGCCGCTCGACCCCGCGGAGCTGCTGAGCGCCCGCGTAGCCGAGGCCAACGCCCGTAGCCGCACCGGCCTCGGGCTCGGCGACATACGGGGCTCCCCACACCCCGGCCCGGCAAAGGACGGCGCACGGTGACGACGACGCGCGAGCCGGCCTGCTCGCCGTCTTCAGTCGGCTGGATTTCCATCGACGGCTGCGTTCAGCGCCCCGTCGACTCCGCGAACTGACGCGGAACAGCACCCGGAGATTTGCCGCGTCGTCGGGTTCGGTCTCGTGATCGGTGCCCCTCGGACGCGCCACGTCCAGCGCACGGCGGAGCCGTTGCCACACGGTGAACGCCTCCCTCACAATTACTGCCGCTGAAGAAGTAGTGCCCTCACTGACCGGAGGAAACGTGAGAACGCGATCCGCCAGGGGTCGACCACCTCAGTCGGCACAGAGCGTGGCCCGAGGACGCACTTTGACAGGTCTGGGCTGGACAGCTGGCGCTCTCGGCCTGGTCATGATGTTCAGTGGCGCCGCTCTGTTCAGGGTGCTGGTGCAGGAACCGGCTGGAGATGTGGCACGACTCCCCATGTGGTCACGCCTGTTGATCTTGCTACCGGTCCTAGCGGTCGGAGGTGCGCTCTTCGCGAGCAGCTATCCCCTCATCGTCAGAGGCAGGCGCCACCGATCCGGGACCATCGCATCCTTCGGGGTCTTCCCTGAAGAGCGATACGTCCTTTACTTGCGGCCGTTCGGCCTCGACCCGGAGATGGCCTTACCCATGCCCGACGCCCCAGGTGGCCTCATGCGCTCCCCCTTCGAGATTCCCGGGTTGACGCAAGAGGACTTCCTTGTCAGGCAGTTCAAGGCTCTCGGGCGGGTTGTCGCGGTCGGCCGACCGGGCGAGCGGCTTCCCCTGCTCGGAGCGGAACGCGGCTATCTCCCTGTAGACAACTGGCAGGACACCGTGAGCGAAATGATCCAGGGCGCCCACGTAGTGATGATGACCGCGGCTCCGGGACCCGGAACGGTCTGGGAGTTCACTGAAGCCCTGCGCACGCTCCCTCCCATCAGGCTGGTCCTGCTGGTCTACGGCGAGTCGGCCGATTACGCCGCCTTCTGCGATGCCGTCGCGCAGGGCTACGCCGTACGGTCGAGGGAGGAAGAAGCAGGCGTGTGGCCGCGACTGCCTGCGCTTCCGCCATTTCCGCCTCCACTCCCGCGAGCCAAGGGCCAGCGCTGGGACCTGAGATTGAAGGGCATCATCTCTTTCGATGAGGAGTGGAATGCGACCTTCAACCGGATCGATCCGATAGTGCCGAGGATGCGACTGGTCTGGACCTTGCGTCGACTGGTGAGGCGTGAGTTGGAACCGGTACTGGGCCCGCTGGCTCAACTCCCCGTGGCCACAGCAGCACACCTTCCGAGGCAGGACGGCACCTGAAGCAGGCCGCGCAGTCCCTCACACGTGCGGTGGGCGTAGCCACACGGGTGAGCAGCGGAGCCGTTCAGGGTGCTCCTGTCCCGCCCGGGCAGCGCAGGGGCGGGGTTCTCCATTTCGAGGACCGCCGCCGGAGTCGGCCCTTACGATGCGCGCAGGTACGCACACCTGGAGTAAGGAACGCCTATGCGGAAGCGCGTGTTCGTGAGTTTCGACTACGACAAGACCCTCAAGGACTTCCTGTCCGGACAGGCCAGGAACCCTGACTCACCCTTCGAGGTGCATGACGGGCCGATCAAGGAAGCACCGAACGGGCACAAGGCGCAGACCGGCAAGAAGCAGGCCACTGCAAAGGCCGACGGCACGGCCTACAGGTGGACGCGGCCCCAACTCAAGACCCTCGCCGGAGGAGGCCGGTGACAACACCGTCCGAGCCGGTCCAGCGTGCGGAGGTCCTCGAGCTTTACAAGCTCGCCGTGGAGATGGCCGACCGTGTCTCCGCGCGCCGCGGGACCGCGAACGCCTTCTTCCTGTCCGTCCAGACCGCGCTCATCAGCCTCGTCGGTCTCGGATTCAAAGAGCTTGCCAGGTCTCCCTGGTGGGCGGCGCTCGCCATGGCTCTGGCCGGCGTCACCCTCTCGGCCACCTGGTGGCTCCAGCTTCGCAGCTACCGGGACCTCAACGCGGCTAAGTTCAAGGGCATCAACAAGATCGAGGAACTTCTACCGGTCAAGATCTTCGCGGATGAGTGGGAGGCCCTGCGCCGCGATCCGATCGTCGGCTGGCGCAAGCGCTACGCCGAGCTGGGCACGTCCGAACGAGTCGTACCCCTGGTGTTCGTCGCGGTGCATCTGCTTCTGCTTGTGGGCACACTGACCGTGTGACCTACCTTGACCCCCTTGCCGCCCTGATCCGGACCTGCCTCCCCCGGAGGCCGAGCCCCCGGAAGGCTCGGCCGCGCTGTTCCGCATGTACGCCGTGCTGCTGAAAGCCAAGGGGGAGCAAGTCACCGACGAGGACGTCCATGATGCCTGGTCCGCGTGGATGCAGACGGTGAACAGCGCTCACGAAGCACTGGTCCCCTTCGGTGATCTCGCTCCGGAGACCCGCGCCTTCGATGCCCCGCATGCAGAGGCCATTCGCGCTGCAGCTCGACAAGCCGGCCGCTGAGACCAGTGGCGCCGTCGGCCGGAGCACACACCTCGGGGCGTGCCGCCGGCATAACGTCCACGACGCGTGGTCCGCTCGGATGCGGCCGATCGACAACTGCCCTGTCCCCTTCGAGGACCTCCCCCGGAGACATGTGCTGCGGATGCGCCGCACGCCGAGGCCATGCGCGCGGCGACTCGCCGGGTGGAGCGCGCACGGGACTGACGTCCGTGGGTGCCTTTGCCCTGAACAACAGCCCACGGCAGCCACGTTGAGCGAGCATCCTCTCACTCTATGTACGAAGACGGGGAAACGGCTCACCCCGATTTTCGGTGGCCGGACTACCCGCCTCAAAAAAAGCGAACACCCGTACCGGCGTGGTCGGAACCCAGGTCACCTTCGGTCCGGGCTGGGAACCGGAGTTCGTTCGGCTTGACCCCACTGCGGTGTGGGCTCCGAGCGACCTCGGACGCCTCCGCAAGATCATGCGACACCAAGTGAACCCGACCCTGCGCCGCGTCAAGCTCAGGCTCTCCCAGGCATCAGATGTTCCGGGCGAGGTGATCGGCCCACGTGATCCGACGCACAGCGAGTCACGCGGCACGGACGCCACGACCGGAGGGGCGGAGTAACCCTTCCGGTCACCCTCGCTCAGTACGACACAGCGCGAGGGCGGTGCCTCACGGGGTCCTCCGTACGGCCACGTACTCCTGCTCCAGAGGAGGCCGGCCTCCTGCGTCGGCCGGGCCCTCTTCCGCCCGCGTCAGCTCACCGGCACAGGCTGCTGCGGCACCGTTCCGCTCTCCGGCATCGGGTCCCGCGAGCGGCGCTTGGCGATCACCGCACAGACCATCAGCTGCATCTGGTGGAAGAGCATCAGGGGCAGCACCGCGAGACTGGCGTGCGCGCCGAAGAGGACGCTCGCCATCGGCAGGCCGGCCGCCAGGCTCTTCTTCGACCCGGCGAACTGGATGGCGATCCGGTCCTCCCGTGCGAAGCCCAGCCGTTTCGCCCCGTACCAGCTCACGGTGAGCATGACGGCCAGCAGTACCGCCTCGGCGCCGAGCAGCGCGCCGAGCCGGAGCGGGGTGACCTGGTTCCAGATCCCGGCCACCATGCCCTCGCTGAAGGCCGTGTACACGACGAGCAGGATCGAGCCCCGGTCGACATAGCCCAGCACCTTGCGGTGGCGGCCGGTGAAGCCTCCGACCCAGCGGCGCAGCAGCTGCCCTGCGAGGAAGGGCACCAGCAGCTGCAGGATGATCTTCATGAGGGAGCCCGCGGAGAACCCTCCCCCGCTGCCGCCCAGCAGCACGGCGGCCAGCAGCGGCGTCAGCAGGATCCCGGCGATGCTGGAGAAGGAGCCGGCGCAGATGGCGGCCGGCACGTTGCCCCGGGCCATCGAGGTGAAGGCGATCGACGACTGGATGGTCGAGGGCACCAGGCACAGGAACAAAAAGCCGTCCTGGAGCTGCGGGGTCAGCACATAGGGCACCAGCCCGTGACTGGCGAGCCCGAGCAGTGGGAACAGCATGAAGGTGCAGGCCAGGACCGTGAGGTGGAGCCGCCAGTGCTTCAGGCCGTCGAGCGCCTCGGCGGTCGAGAGCCGTGCTCCGTAGAGGAAGAAGAGCAGAGCCACCGCTCCGGTCGAGGCGCCGCCCGCCACGTCCGCACCGGCCCCGGACACGGGCAGCAGTGCCGCGAGTGCCACCGTGCCGATCAGCGCCAGGATGTAGGGATCGACCGGCAGCCATGACGGCAGTGCGGGGATACGGCGGCTGGTGCGGCGGTTCATGTGCTCCGTGCTTTCTCGGTGGAATCGTGCCCTCCCCATCGTGCTCCCGAACACCGCGATCGGGAATCCCGTACACCGCACTGACTGTCATCACGATTCGCGATAGCCTCCTACCGTGTACGACCCCGTCCAGCTCCGCACCTTCCTGGCCGTCGCGCAGACCCTGAGCTTCACCCAGGCGGCGCGCCGGCTCGGCGTCCGGCAGTCCACCGTCAGCCAGCATGTCCGCCGGCTGGAGTCCGAGGCGGGCCGGCAGCTGTTCAGCCGGGACACGCACCGGGTCGATCTCACCGAGGACGGCGAGGCCATGCTGGGCTTCGCCCGGACGATCCTCCAGGCCAACGAGCGGGCGGCGGCGTTCTTCACGGGCACCCGGCTGCGCGGACGGCTGCGCTTCGGGGCGTCGGAGGACTTCGTGCTGACCCGGCTGCCGGAGATCCTTGAGTCCTTCCGGCGCGAGCACCCGGAGATCGAGCTGGAGCTGACGGTGGAGCTGTCCGGCGCGTTGCACCGGCAGCTCGCGGCGGGCCGGCTCGATCTGGTGCTGGCCAAGCGCCGCACCGGCGACATCCACGGCCAGCTGGTCTGGCAGGACACCCTGGCCTGGATCGGCGCCCCGCAGCTGCGGATCGATCCCGAGCGCCCGCTGCCGCTGATCGCCTTCCCGCCTCCGGGCATCACCCGTGCGCGCGCCCTGGAGGTACTGGAGGAGCACGGCAGGTCCTGGCGCTTCGCGTGCACGAGTGCGAGCCTGAGCGCACTCGTCGCGGCGGCCCGTGCGGGCCTGGGGGTGATGGCGCACACCCGTGGGCTCATCCCGCCGGGGCTCGTGCCGGTGCCGTCCCGGGCGGGCCTGCCGGAGCTCGGGGATGTGGATTTCGTCCTGCTGCACGGGCGCCGCAGGGCCACCGCTCAGAAGGCGGCGGACGCCCTCGCGGCTGCGATCCTGGCGGGCGGCGACCGGCTCCACCGCGGCCCCCTCGTGCCGCCGCACCCGGAGCCGGCGTAACGGGCTGTAAGCGCTGCGTACAGATTCGGTGTAGATTCCCGCTCGAGCTACTTACTCGTAGGTCAGAAGCGTGCCCGAGCCTTGCCCATCTGGCCCGATTTACCCGGTTGGCCATGCCCGGTTGCCACGATTCCCTGACCGTTCGGAGCCCCCCGTGGGCTCGCGCGGTGAGGTAGCGTCGCGGCCCGTGCGGAGCGCCACAAGGAGCAGTCATTGCGCGAGTTCACTGTCCCAGCCATGGCCGCTGCCCCTCAAGTCGGCGGTCTCGCCGATACCGTCTTCGACTTCGCTGAGGAAGATCCCCACCGGATCACCCTCAGCCGCAAGGACGCGGAAGGGCGATGGCACGACGTGTCCGCCGCCGCGTTCCGCGACGAGGTGCTCGCTCTCGCCAAGGGACTGATCGCGCAGGGCGTACGTTTCGGCGACCGGGTGGCCCTGATGTCCCGTACGCGCTACGAGTGGACCCTCTTCGACTACGCCCTCTGGTCCGTCGGCGCCCAGTCCGTGCCGATCTATCCGACGTCGTCGGCCGAGCAGGTCCTGTGGATGCTGCACGACGCCGAGGTCGCGGCCGTCATGGTCGAGCACGAGGACCACGCGATGACGATCGGCTCGGTGATCGACAGGCTGCCGAATCTGCACCGGCTCTGGCAGCTGGACGCCGACGCGGTGACCGAGCTCGTCGACGCCGGGGTACTGATCGACGACGAGGTCGTCCACCGGCACCGCCGCGCGGTGACTCCGGAGTCGATAGCGACCCTGATCTACACCTCGGGCACGACGGGGCGCCCCAAAGGCTGTGTGATCACCCATGCCGCCTTCATGTTCGAGGCCGACACGATGGTCGGCCGCTGGCACCCGGTGTTCCTCTCCAAGCCCGGCGAGGTGACGGCGACGCTGCTCTTCCTGCCGCTCGCCCACGTCTTCGGCCGCATGGTGGAGATCGCGGCGCTCCGCGGCCGGGTGAAGCTGGGGCACCAGCCGGAGCTGTCCGCGAAGGCGCTGATGCCGGACCTGGTGTCCTTCCGGCCCACCTTCATCCTGGCGGTGCCGTACATCTTCGAGAAGGTCTTCAACGGTGCGCGGCGCAAGGCGGAGTCGGAAGGCCGCGTCGGGGCGTTCGACAAGGCCGTCGGGATAGCGGTGAAGTACGCGGAGGCGATGGAGGAGCGGGCCTTCGGGACCGGCCCCGGGCCGTCCGCCGGGCTGCGGATGCAGCACCAGTTCTTCGACAAGGTCGTCTACCGCAAGCTCCGGGAGGCGATGGGCGGCCGGGTGCGGCACGCCATGACGGGCGGTTCCGGCATGAATCGGCAGCTCGGGCTGTTCTTCGCGGGTGCGGGCGTCACGGTCTACGAGGGCTACGGGCTCACCGAGACGACCGCCGCCGCCACGGCCAATCCGCCCGAGCGCACCCGCTACGGCACCGTAGGCCAGCCGATCCCCGGAACCTCGGTGCACATCGCCCGGGACGGCGAGATCTGGGTGCACGGCGCCCACTTGTTCTCCGGATATCTGGGCGACCCCAAGGCCACGGACGCCGTGCTGCACGACGGATGGCTGGCCACCGGCGACCTGGGTGCGCTCGACGAGGACGGTTATCTGACCATCACCGGGCGCAAGAAAGAGATCCTGGTGACCTCCGGGGGCAAGAGCGTCGCCCCGACCGGCCTGGAGGAACGGGTACGCGCGCACCCGCTGGTCGCGCAGTGCATCGCCGTGGGGAACGACCGGCCCTATATCGCGGCGCTGGTCACGGTGGACCACGAGGCGGTGGAGCACTGGCTCGCCATACAGGGACGTACACCGATGCGTGCTGCGGACCTCGTGCGTGACCCCGATCTGGAGATGGAGGTGCGCCGGGCGGTGGTGGCCGCGAACACGGCGGTCTCCCAGGCGGAGTCCATCCGGACCTTCCGCATCCTGGCACATCAGTTCACCGAGGAGCAGGGCCTGCTGACCCCGTCGCTCAAGCTGAAGCGGAAGGCGATCGAGACGGCTTACGCGGCCGAGGTCGACGCCCTCTACCGGTGAGTCCCCCGGATGCTCCTGACGGTCACGCCATGGGAACGTTCTTCCGATTCGCCGGATCCCAGCAGGTGGGAATGGTTAGGCGCCCCTGTTCGTTCTTCCTCGGAGTACCAGACCGACAACGTAAGGATCGACTGCTCGTGAGCCAGGTCCCCACCATCACCCTCAACAACGGCCTCGAGATGCCGCAGCTCGGCTTCGGCGTCTGGCAGGTGCCGGACGACGAGGCCACGACGGCCGTCGCCACGGCCCTGGAGGCCGGGTACCGGAGCATCGACACAGCCGCGATCTACGGGAACGAGGCGGGCACCGGCAAGGCCCTCGCCGCCTCCGGAGTGGCCCGTGAGGAGCTGTTCGTCACCACCAAGCTGTGGAACGCCGAACAGGGATACGACTCGACGCTGCGCGCGTTCGACGCGTCGCTGGACAAACTGGGTCTGGACCACGTCGACCTGTACCTGATCCACTGGCCGGTGCCGGCCAAGGACGCCTACGTCGACACGTACAAGGCCTTCGAGCGGATCCTCGCCGACGGCCGCGCGAAGGCCATCGGTGTGTCCAACTTCCACCCGGAGCACCTGGAGCGCCTGCTGGGTGAGACCTCGGTCGTCCCCGCGGTCAACCAGATCGAGCTGCACCCGCAGCTCCAGCAGGCCCGGTCCCGCGCCTTCCACGCCGAGCACGGCATCGTGACCGAGGCCTGGTCACCGCTGGGCTCGGGCAAGGGCCTCCTGGAGGTCCCGACCGTGGTCGCCGTGGCGCACAAGCACGGCCGGACCCCGGCCCAGGCGGTGCTCCGCTGGCACCTGCAGACGGGCCACGTGGTGATCCCCAAGTCCGTGACGCCGTCACGGATCGCGGAGAACATCGACGTCTTCGACTTCGAACTGGACGCCGACGACCTGGCCGCCTTCGCCGCACTCGACGAGGGCAAGCGCCTCGGCTCCGACCCAGCCGAATTCAACGTCGGCGCCTGAGCCACACCCGCATCCGGCGGCGCCCCCCTCGCAATCGCGCGGTGGGGGTGCCGCCGCCTGTCGCGCCCCGGCCGGTCCGTACAGGTCCTGTAGGTGGTGAACCCGCAGCAGAACGCCGGGACGACAGCGGAAGCCGACCTGGCGTACTTCGGTGACCACCACCCGGTCAGCACAGTCCTCGGCGTCACCGAGCCGGCCTTCCCCGGCCAGCTCATCGCGGTGACCTCCGCCGCGGGTGGTGTCGTACGAGCGGCTTACGCGTCGTCATCCGGCGCGACGCCACTCCGGAGCGCGTTCCACGCATCGACGGTGGGTACCGGCCGCCCGCGCCCGGCGCCCTGCCGGCCGTACTCCGTGGGACCCGCCTACGTCGCCCCGTGCCCGGCGGCAACGGCCTCGACGCGCGCGGCGAGACCGAGGTCCTTCCGCGTGACGGCGCCCCCCGCGTCGTGCGTGTGCACTGCGAGCACCACGGTGTTGTATCCCAGCGTCAGGTCCGAGTGGTGGTTGAGCTCCTCCTGGATCTGGGCGACGTGGACGGTCAGCCCGGTCGCGGCGAAGTGGGAGGGCAGCCGGTAGGTGCGGGTGATCCGGTCCCCCTCGAGCTGCCAGCCGGGCAGCTCGCGCAGACCGGCCTCGATGTCGTGAGCGGACAGCGGTTCAGCGGGCATGGAGCGGCTCCTGATGCATGTCGGTACGGTCCACGGTGCCCGTCACGTTACGTCCGGGTACGTCAGCTGTCGTGCCTGACACAGGGCAGCACGGTCAGGACGAGCACCATCGGCGGCAGCGGGCCGTGCGGACGGTCCATGTCGGGTACGAGCGTGTCCCGGGCCGCACGCAGCACGAAGGGCATGTGCACGGCACACTCCGATCACCTGACGTGCTCAGGATCGTGCCGCGGCCCGGCGGTCGAGCCGGGCGAACGCCCCGGACAGGGCAGGGCCGCATCCGCCCTGCCCGGCGCGTCGTGTGTCCGTGTTACACGCGTGCCCCGGTGTCGGCGGGATCCCGGCGTGTCCGCCCGGCCGGCTTCCCACGCTTCGGTGCCCGCTTCCTGGCCGGCGGCGGGGCCTTTCTGCTCCTCTCCAGAAGGAGCGCCCCCGGTACCGCGGTCATCACGGAGGAGTAGGTCCCGACACAGATGCCGATGAGGAGGGCGAGAGCGAAGTCCGCGAGCGAGTCGCCGCCCAGCACCGCGAGTGCGACCAGGATGAACAGGGCTCCCATCCCCGTGTTGACGGTGCGCGGCACGGTCTGCAGCACCGCACGGTTGGCCACGTCGGCGACCGCTGTACGTCGGCTCCTGGCCCACAGCTCCCGTACCCGGTCGAAGACCACGACGGAGTCGTTGACGGAGTAGCCGATCACGGTGAGCAGGGCGGCCAGGAAGATTCCGTCGACGGGGCGTCCGAGCCAGGCGAAGACGCCGACCAGAATGATGACGTCGTGCACCAGCGCCCCGACCGCGGCGACGGCGAAAGTCCACCGGAACCGGGCCGCGAGGTAGGCGAGTTGCACGAACACGGCGACGCCCAGGGCGATGAGCGCGTTGCGCCGCAGTTCGTCACCGAGGCTGGGCCCGATCAGCTCGTCACGCACCTTGGTGGTCTCGCCGCCCGCCTCGGCCAGGGCGGCACGCAGGGCGTGTTCGCCGTCGTTGTCGAGCTTCCCGGTGCGTACGGAGAGGTCCTGCCCGCCCGCGGTGGTGATCTCGGCGTCGTCGAAGCCCGCGGCGGCGATCGTGTCGCGGGCGGTCTCGACGTCGACGGGGCGGCTGGTGGAGTATTCCACCAGCCGCCCGCCGGTGAACTCGACGCCCAGGTCGATGCCTCGCACGAGGACGCCGCTCACGGCGACGAGGACGAGCGCGGCGGACATCATCAGCCAGCGGTGTGGCGACCGGAAAAGCTGGACGTCGCGCGTGTTCAGCCAGGTGCGGACACGGCCGGGCCGCGCGATGCCGTTGACGCCCCGGTAGTCGTTGACGAATCGGGAGCCGGCCGCGATCTCGGTGAACGCGCGGGCGATGACGAGCGCCGAGAACATCGAGGCCAGGACACCGATGCCGAGCGTGACCCCGAACCCCTTGACCGGCCCGGAGCCGAGGAAGAAGAGAAGGGCGGCCGCGATGAGGGTGGTGACGTTGGAGTCGGCGACCGCGCTCCACGCGTTACGGAATCCGGCCGTCAGCGCGGAGCGCAGCGAGCGGCTCGTCCTGCCCGTGTACTCCTCGCGGGCCCGTTCGAAGACAAGAATGTTGGCATCGACCGCCATGCCGATGGCGAGGACGAATCCGGCGAGTCCCGGCAAGGTCAGGGTGACGCCGAGGACGACGAGGGTCGCGTAGGAGATCACGCCGTACGCGCCAAGAGCCAGCGCGGCGAGAGCGCCGAAGAGCCGGTACGCGAAGGTGATGAACAGCGCGGTGGCGGCGGCTCCGATGAGTGCGGCCCGGGCGCTCGCGTCGATGGCGGCGGCTCCGAGCGTCGGACCGACGGTCCGCTGTTCGACGATCTCGACGGGTACGGGGAGTGCGCCGCCCTTGATGAGCAGAGCGAGGTCGCGGGCCTCGTCGGCGCTGAAGGACCCGGTGATCTGGGTGGAACCCGAAGGCAGCCCTGCCTCGCAGCCGATCGACGGATCCACCTGGGGTGAGGAGATGACCTTCTCGTCGAGGACGATCGCGACGCGGCGCCGTTCGTCCCCGGCCGGGTTGCATGCGGCGTCCCCGGTGAGCCGCGTCCATTCCTTGCCCGCGCCCTTGTGGAAGTCGAGCGAGACGGTCCAGCCCGCGCCCTGCTGGGCGTCGAACTGTGCGGCGGCGTCCTTGACCCCGGCACCGGAGAGCCGCTCCGGGCCGAGTGCGAGCGGAGTGCCCTGTTCGTCCGGAAGCGTCTTCCCCCCGTCCTTCTGCCCGGCTTCGGGACCCTGGACCGCGTGGAAGCCGAGCTGCGCGGTCCTGCCGATGACGTCGGCGGCCTGGCGCGGGTCCTGTACATCGGGCAGTTCGACGATGATCCGGTCCTCGCCCGATCGCGTCAGGGTCGGTTCGGAGACACCGAGTGAGTCGATGCGCTGCCGCAGTACCTCCAGGGTGCGATCGGTGCTCTCCCGGTCCGCCTTCGCGGTACCGGAGTCCTGGGCCTGCAGCACCATCCGGGTACCGCCCCGGAGGTCCAGTCCGAGTCTGGGTGACATGGTCAACGTGATGAACACGGAGACGAGCAGAACGGCGACAGCCAGAACCGCTCGCACCGTGGTGGCGCGAGTCATGGGAATCCCCTTGAGTGGGCGTCGTCCGCCCGGGACTCAGAGAGGAGGGCGGAGCGACAGCTCTGTGGAACAGGGCCGGTGAAAGGCCGGCTGACCGGCCGTCCGCTCGGGAGGGCCCCGCACACCGGGCAGTGCCGCCTGGGCCCTTATGGCTACGAACGCAGTGCCCGCTGCCACGGGCGCGACTCCCTGGGGCAGGGGAAGGCACTGCGTGCGCGGTGGCAGGGTGCCGTAGCCGGGCGGGGGGACGTGGGGCGGGGCGTGCGGACGGTCGGCGCCCGCACGCGGCCCCGGCGCGGGGACGTCCTCCGTCCACCAGACATACGCGGCGCGCCCGGCAGCATGGCCGGCGGATTCGGCGGCGGAATCGGCGGTGTGCGCGGTGACGGTGCCCCGCACGGGAAGCGCTGCTCCGGCTGCCGCCGCGGGTGCGCCGCCGACAAGAGCCAGGACAGTGAGGAGCAGCGCGGCAAGGATGTTCCGCGCCTGGTGCGATGGTGTGCCGTGCGGGCCCCGCGGGGGCGCGTTCCCCCCGGGCGCCCCCGGGAGGGGGCTCACCTCAGCCGGACCGGGCGGACGGACAGCGCGCCTGCACCGGCGGAACCCAGGACGGAACCCGGGATCAGCGCGACGCCCCGTCCGACGGCGGTCGAGGGATCGGGACCGACGCGCACCGGCACACCCTGGCAGCCTGCGATCCGGGCGGGCAGTCCGGCACCGGACTCGGGGTCGACGATGCGTCCCCGCCGGACCGGCCGGCCGACGCCGTCCTCCCGGCCGGACGGTCCGCCGGCGACGAGTCCCTGCTCCGGGGCCCAGGCGCGGGCCCCGGAGCTGCCCAGGTCGATAGCCGGCCTCCTGAGGGGGCCGGGCCGGTGCGCCGCGACGGCAGGTGCCTCCCGCCGCCGGAGGACCGGTCGGCCGCGCCGCCGCCCGTCACGCGAAGAACGCATCGGCCCTCACCCTCAGGTCTTGCCGCTACAGCCGTCGGCTCGCACCGAGCCGCCGATAAGGAGGCGTGATCGATCTTTCACTATGCAAGACGAGGCACGGAAACACCACTCCCCTGGTGATCTCGAGCGCCGCTACCGCTCACACCCCCAAGGCCAGATAGGGCTCGACCAACTCCGCGAACTCCTCGGGCGTGGCAATGTCGATCTCCAGCTCCTCCGCCTTGGTGCGCTTGGATCCGGCCTTCTCCCCCGCGACGAGGAGACTCGTGCGCTTGGAGACGCTGGAGGAGGACTTGCCGCCGGCCCGCTCGATCAGCTCGTTCATCTGATTGCGCGAGAGCTTCTCCAGAGCGCCGGTCATGGCACCGGTGACCACGACGGTCATTCCGCCGAGCGGCAGGCCGTCCGCGTCCTGCCCATCGGCGCCGTCCTCCGCCTCGCTGCCGGGCTCCGGCGGCGGGGTCGCGTTGGGCTCCGTCATGGTGACTCCGGCGGCCACCAGCTTGCCGATCAGCGGCGCCAGCTCCACCAGCTCCGTGACGACGGCCGCGGCCTTTTCCGTACCTATGCCGTCGACCCGTTGCAGGACCTCCGCGTCGGCGGCGACGATCCGGTCCATCGAGGCGAAGTAGCGGGCGATCCGGCGGGACATGGAACGGCCCGTGCCGCGTACTCCGAGTGCGCAGAAGACGCGGGACAGCGGGCGGGTCCTGGCCGTCTCGATCGCCGCGAGCAGATTGTCGGTGGAGGTCTCTCCCATTCGCTCCAGGGAGAGCAGCTGGTCCCGCTCCAGCGTGAAGAGGTCGGCGAAGTCCTGGACGAGGCCCGCGTCCACGAGCTGGACGACCCGGGTGGCGCCGAGGCCTTCGATGTCGAGCTGGTCACGCCCGGCGGCGTACGAGATGGAGGCGACCACGCGGCAGTTACGACCCCGGGTACAGCGCCAGCGCTGCTCGCTCATGTCGATCTCCGAGCCGCACTGGGGACAGACCTCGGGGAACGCGACCGGCTGCTCCTCGCCCGTCCGCAGATGTGCGACGGGCGCCTCGATGCGGGGAATGATGTCGCCCGCCTTGTAGACCATCACATGGTCGCCCAGACGCAGATCCCGGCGGGTGATGTCGGCCGGGTTGTGCAGCGTGGCGAAGCTGACGGTGGATCCGTCGATCTCGACGGGCTCCAGCACGGCCCGCGGTGCGATGATGCCCGTCCTGCCGACATTCCATTCGACGTCCAGCAGCCGCGTGACCTTCTCCACGGCGGGGAGCTTGTAGGCGACGGCCCAGCGCGGCGCCCGTGTCCCGGAGCCCGCGTCGCGCTGGTCGGCCGCCAGATCCGCCTTGATCACGATGCCGTCGATCCCGAACGGCAACGAGGCGCGCAGGGCGGCGATGTCCTCCACCCCTGCCTGCACCTCCTCGGCCGTGGTGACGGTGCGCGGGGCGACCGCGGTGTCCGCGGCTGTGTGCACGCCGAGGCCGGCGGCATACTCCAGGACCTCGCTGTGCGGGAGGTCGGCCAGCGTGGCCGTCAGCTCACCGGAATCGGGCAGCGCGAGCGCGCCGTACGCGAAGAACGTCAACTCCACGCGGTAAGGACGGTCCTTGGCGCGAAGGGTGCCCGCCGCCCCGTTCCGAGGATTGGCGAAGGGGGCGGCGCCGTGCTCCGTGCGCACCGTGTTGGCCTGTTCGAACTGCTCGTTGGTCATGAGGATCTCGCCGCGCACCTCAAGGGTTTCCGGGGCGGCGAGCCGCTCGGGCAGGCCGAGCACCGTCCCTATGGCGTGCGAGACGTCCTCCCCCGCCGTCCCGTCGCCACGGGTGATCAGCTTGTCGAGCCGGCCCTGCCGATAGCGCGCGGCGACGGCGAGCCCGTCGAGCTTGGGCTCCACGCTCCAGGCGGCGACGGGTCGGCCGATCCGCCGCTCCACGGAAGCGGTCCAGGTGACGAACTGCTCAGCGGAGAAGACATTGTCCAGCGAGAGCATCGGGACGGTGTGCGGC
This sequence comes from Streptomyces sp. NPDC002911, assembly GCF_053591835.1. Taxonomy (NCBI): domain Bacteria; kingdom Bacillati; phylum Actinomycetota; class Actinomycetes; order Kitasatosporales; family Streptomycetaceae; genus Streptomyces; species Streptomyces sp. NPDC002911. The sequence continues at coordinate 143,985 of NZ_JBSFUO010000005.1, forward strand.
ACGTCCCCCGACGCCGCCCCTCCCGCCACCTTTCCGGTCGGCGAGGCGTCCAGCACCTCCTGCGGGTGCTCCTCCTCGTAGGCCGCGATCCCGCGCACGAGCCGGTCGTACGCGTCGTCATCGAGCGTGCTCTCACCTGCGGTGTAATACGCGGCGGCGGCACGCTTCGCCTCTGCCACGGCGGCCGCGTAGGCGGCGGTATCGGCGAGCACACCAACTGAGTTCGTCGTCATGACCACCATCCTGCCGTCCGCCACTGACAACGCCCCCTGACCGCCGTTCGGGCCCCGGCCTGCTCGTGACCGCGCTCGGGAACCGGCTCGCCGACCTGACCGAACTGTGCGGGCAGGGCCGCTGACGTCGTGATCGACCCAGCCCACCTGGAAGACGACTCGGCCGTCAGGCCCCGCTTACGGGCCGCCCATGACTCGGTGGAGTGCTCCATGCCATCAGCGCAACGCGCTCTGAGGTCCCTCGAGGCGAGCGAGCCCAGGTGCGCACTCACCAGGCGCAGTACCTTCTCGTCCTCGGGCGTGAGGTCCTTGAGCGGGACAGGTCCGGCTGGCCGGCTTCCTGGACGCCCTGGAGCAGCACGGCATCGGGGACGTGGTGGCCGCAGAGGGGGCTTCACCCACACCGGCGGGCTTCGGCGATGCGGCAGCTGCTGCACGAACGGCCGGACCTGGACGCGGTGTTCATCGCCTGGGACCTGATGGTGCTGGGTGCGCTGCCCGTGCTGCTGCGGGCAGGCAGGGACGTGCCCGGGGACGTGGCGTTGGTGGGCTTCGACGAAGCAACGCGGCGGTGGCGTGCGACCCGCCGTTGACGACCGTGCGTCAGCCGGTGGAGGAGATGGCGGCCGAGATGGCCCGGCTTCTCATGGAGCAGATCAACAGACCGGGCGGCGGCCCCGCACCCTCCGTGGTCTTTCATCCGACGCTGGTGCGGCGCGAGTCCGCCTGACGCCCAGGCTCTTCAGCCGCGTGGGCCCGGGACCGCGTCGTCAGGGTCGGGCGCATCCGCACCGGCCCGTGCGTCCGGGAACGGTTCGTCCGCCCGCACCACCCCGGAGAAGCCCTCCTGCCGCAGGGGCACCTGGGGCCCGGAGAGTTCCCTCAGCCAGCGTGCCAGCACCCGGTGCACCGCCTCAGCGCCGACCGGGCCGACCGGGCCGACCGGGCCGGCCGGGCCGGCCGGAGACAACGCCCGGGGGGTGTCCGCCGCCACGGCGTCGAGCGGGTCCGTCAGCGTTCGCGGCCACAACAGGAAGGGCCGCGACTGTTCTCCGCCGAGCCCGCCGTGCGAGCCGATCTGCTCCTCGAAGGCGTGGACGCGACCGGTCTCGGGGTCGTACATCGAGTTGACCATGACGTCCGCCACATGCGGGAAGGTGTCGGTTCGCCGCACCGCGTCCGCCGTACCCGGCCCGAAGACGGCGATCGGCCCCTCCCCGTCCTTGAGCTCCGCCACCGGGACCTCCGCCCCGTTCCGGCCCAGCACCACCGACCCGTGTTTTCCGCTCCGTACGAGCAGGAAGCCGATCCCCGGATGGGCGGCGAGGGTGCCGAGCAGTGCGGGGTAGCGGCGGTCGAGCTGCTCGCGCGAGGCCCGCCCCTCGATGTCCGGGAACGACAGCAGCCCGAGGTTCCCGGAGGCGAGCACCACCGGGTCGGAGGGCTTGGCGGGGTGCTCCGCCTCCAGCTCCCCGTCGACCGGCCGGTGCAGTGCGATGCGCACCGCGTCGCGGGCTTCCGACGCGCTGCGGGTGCGCTGCACCCGGCGAGGTACGGGCAGCCCGCAGCCGGCCCGTACGAGGTCCTTGAGCGTGAGGCCGTACCGTCCCGCGAACGTTTCCCCGAGGCTCTGGCCGTGGTCGGACAGCAGCACGATGCGGTAGTCGCGCGGGGTGTGGTCCGCGATCTTCAGGATGAGGCCCAGGGAGCGGTCGAGCCGTGTCAGGACCTTCTCCGCGTCCCTGCTGGACGGCCCGGAATGGTGGGCGACCTCGTCGTAGGCGACCAGGTCGGCGTAGACCGCGGTACGTCCCGCGAACATGTCGCCGATCACCGCGGCGACCACCACATCGCGTTCGACGACGGTCGCGAACGCCCTGATGAAGGGGTACAGCCCGCCGCGCTTGACCCGGGGCGACTCCTTCCGCACCCGTGCCCGGACGGACTGACCGATCTCCCGGCCGACCTCGGCGACGAAGGACAGGGCAGTACGGACCGCGTTGGCCGGGTCGGAGAAGTAGGCGAAGTAGCCGGCGCGCGAGCGGCGCCCCTTGCCCCGTCTGGCGGCCATCGACAGGACCAGGGCGAGCTGGTCCGCACCACCGCTGAAGAGGTTTCCCCGGCTCGCGCCGTCGACGGTGAGCAGGCCGCCGTCATGGGTGCGGGCGATGGCCCTGCGCTGCAGCTCGAGTGCGCTCGCCGGTCTGCTGGAGACCATGACGGTGCCAGTCTCCTTCTCGAACCAGCGGAAGGCCGGCACGTCGAAGTTGCTGCCGTGCAGGATGCCGAGCTGGCTGGCGCCGGTCTGGCTGGACCAGTCGGTGGTCCACGGGGTGAGCCGGTGGCCCGCGTCGTCGGCTAGCAGACCGGCCACGGTCGGCATGAGGCCGTCGGCCGCGGCCTGTTCGAGTACGTCGTGGCCGACGCCGTCGAGCTGGACGAACACGATGCCGGGCGGGCCGCCGCGCCCGCCGTCCGCACTCCGAGGTACACCACTGCGTCTGCGGCGCCGGTCGGCGAGGCGGGAGAGTCTGCGCCGGTAGGCGTCGTCGTCACGGACCGCGAGGGCGGTGGACGTCGCCGAGGCGACGGCGGACATGACGGCCGCCACGACGACGGCGGTCTCCGGGGCGGCGTCGCCGCGCCCGTCCGGGATGAGTCGCAGGGCGACGAGCAGCAGCGAGCCGTTGAGGAAGAAGACCAGGGCGCCCAGCACCAGGGCGGGCACGATGAGCAGCGCTCTGACGAGCACGGGCCACACCAGAGCGGAGAGCAGGCCGAAGGCACCCGCGCCCCAGGCCGCGGTGAAGGCGGTCCTCGTGACGGTGTCGCCGTCGTCCGCCTGGAGCTGGAAGTCGGGCAGGATCCCCGCGAGTGCCAGCAGGGTGAGTGTCGAGACGGCCCACACCGAGATCACGCGTATGAGGGTCCCCCCCGCTCTGCGCCATCGCCCGTCACTCACGCCGTTCCACCTCACGGTCCGGGCCCGGTGCACGTCATGGGCCCGCGTCAAGCCTGTCATAGCCCTTCTTCCGGACTTCTTCTAGGCCCCGGGCCCTCTCCGGGTATCAGCAGCCGTCGTATCCTGCGGTCGGCATGGAGAGCCTGCGGTGCACGCCGGCCTTGGTGCGCGCGGTGTAGAGGGGTTCTTCCAGGCCGGCGATCTCCAGCCGTACGCCGCGTCGCTCGCACTCCGCCTCGAAGTCCGGCACCGAGAGGAGTGCCCGGGCCAGCACCCGGTCGTTGGGCGCCACGAACAGCTCGACCTGCCCGTCCCCGCCCCCCGCCCACAGGGCGCGGTGATCGGGGCGCAGCCGGTAGACCCGGAGCTGGCGGGTGACGACGTATCCCCGGTCGGCGGCCCAGCGTGCGCACATGGCGTGCTGGCTGCGGGTATCGACGAGGAACGGATCGCCGTCGAGCTCTTCCAGCGGTGTGAGACTGGCGATGGCCGCCACCCGTACCTCTGCGCTGACGTCCTCCATCGACGGATCCCCCCGGACTCGGATGCTGGCCACGACCCTACCCCTGCCGTAGCCCTCCGTAGCCGCCCGTGACCGTTCCGGAACCGGTGCGAGGAGGCACTCCGGCGTGAGGAGGGCGCGGAGCGCCTACCCTCGTACGCGTAGGGGAATGACGGACGCGGGCGAGGAGGCGGGGCGGTGGAGGTCACCTGGTGGGGTCATGCCACCTGCACGATCGAGGACACCGGGGTCCGGGTGCTGACCGACCCGCTGTTCGCGCGTCGCTTCGCGCATCTGCGCCGCCGCCGGGGTGACGTCCCGCCGCCGGAGGCCGCGATCGCCGACGCGGTTCTGATCTCCCACCTGCACTCCGACCATCTGCATCTGCCCTCCCTGGCCCGTCTCGCCCCCGGCAGCCTGCTGATCGTGCCCCGGGGCGCCGTCCGGGCGGTCCCCGGCCTCCGTCTGCTGCGCCGGACACGGGGGCTGCGGATCTCCGAGGTCGCCCAGGGGGACGTGGTGCGGGTCGGCGAAGTCCTGGTCCGCGCGGTTCCGGCCCTGCACGACGGACGCCGGCTGCCGGTCGGCCCGCACCGGGCGCCCGCTCTCGGGTACGTCGTCGAGGGCGAGGTCCGCACCTACTTCGCCGGGGACACCGGGCTGTTCGACGACATGGCCGACGCGGTGGGTCCGGTGGATGTGGCGCTGCTTCCGGTCGGCGGCTGGGGGCCCAATCTGGGCCACCACCATCTGGACGCGGCCCGCGCCGCGCAGGTGCTGACCATGCTCGAGCCGCAGTCCGCGGTGCCGGTGCACTACGGCACGTACTGGCCGATCGGGATGGACCGGATCCGGCCGCACGAGTTTCATGCGCCGGGGGACGAATTTGCACGGCATGCGGCGCTGGTGGCGCCCGGGGTGGCGGTGCACCGTCTGGGGCACGGCGAGCATGTGAGGCCGGAGGCCCGTAGATGATCGAAGTCCTGCGGCAGCTGCAGACCGAGGCGACGCAGCAGGCCGTCGGCTACCCGTCGTTGTTCCTGCTCGTGGCGCTGGGGTCGCTGGTGCCGGTGGTACCAACGGGGGTACTGGTGAGTTCGGCGGCCGTGGTGGCGTTCCACCAGACGTCACCGTTCGCCCTGCTCGTGGTGTTCGCCGTGGCCTCCAGCGCGGCGTTCCTCGGGGACATATGCCTGTACTGGCTGGGCAAGCGCGGGGTCCGGTCCAAGAACGGCTCGAAGTGGCTGGAGGCGATCACCGGCCGGGCCGCACCGGAGCGGCTCGCGCAGGCGCAGCGGAAGCTGGACGAGCAGAGCGGCACGGTGCTGGTGCTGTCGCGGCTGATACCGGCCGGGCGGATACCCGTGATGCTGGCCTGTCTGCTCGGCCGAATGCCGCTGCGGCAGTTCGCGCGGGGCGATGTGCCCGCCTGCCTGGCCTGGGCGGCGACGTATCAGCTGATCGGGCTTCTGGGCGGTTCGCTGTTCGCCGAACCGTGGGAGGGCGTGCTCGCGGCGGTCACGCTGACGCTGCTGATCAGCGGGGCCCCGGCCCTCTGGCGGCGGCTGCGGGCCCGCGTGGCCGACTGAGGGGACGCGGTCGCACGACGGCCGGATTCCGGTCAGGCTTCCAGGACGCGTGAGCCGCCGACCGGCAGGTCCCAGAGGTCGGCGCGCGGGTATCCGGCCTGCTGCCAGGCGGCGCGGAGCCGGGTCAGCGGTTCGAGCACCGGTTCGGCGGAGAGCAGGAACGTCGCCCAGTGCATCGGGGCCATCGCGCGCGCCCCGAGGTCCTCGTACGCCTGGACGGCCTCTTCGGGGTCGGTGTGCACGTCCGAGAGCCACCAGCGCGGTTCGTACGCCCCGATCGGCAGCATGGCCAGGTCCAGTCCGGGGTAGCGGCGGCCGATCTCCTTGAACCAGTGGCCGTACCCGGTGTCTCCCGCGAAGTAGAGCTTCCGTCCTGCCGCGTCGCCGAGCACCCAGCCGCCCCACAGGGACCGGCACGTGTCCAGGAGGGTGCGCTTGGACCAGTGGTGGGAGGGCACGAAGTCGAACCGGACACCGCCCAGTTCCACCGATTCCCACCAGTCGAGCTCGGTGACGCAGGTGAAGCGGCGGCGACGGCACCAGCGGCCGAGACCGGCGGGTACGAGGAGCGGGGTCTCCCTCGGCAGCCTGCGGAGGGTCGGGGCGTCGAGGTGGTCGTAGTGGTTGTGGCTGATCAGGACCGCGTCGACGGCCGGCAGTTCCTCCCAGCGGACGCCGACCGGGGTGATCCTCGCCGGGGTGCCCAGGATGCGCCGCGACCAGACCGGGTCGGTGAGGACGGTGAGTCCGCCCACGCGGACGACCCAGCTGGCGTGTCCGGCCCAGGTGACCGCCGTGGTGTCCGTGTCCGTGACGGGCAGCGGCTGGGGCGCGTACGGCAGCCGGTGAATACCACGGAGTCCCTCCGCGTTGGGCCGCATGGCGCGCTCCCTGGCCAGGCGCGTCATGCCCCTGACACCCGGGAGCGGTGCGGTGAGCCGGTCGGCGAAGCTGCGGGGCCAGGTCCGGCGCTCACCGAGGCGGCGCGGAGCGGCGACGGGACGGCCTGTGGGCGCCCGGCCGGCTCCGGCGAACGGACGCTCGGTCTGTTCCGTCATCGAGAGGCTCCTGTCATCGGAGTTCATCGAGGGCTGCTGCGAAAATGCTCAGTGCTCGGGCGACATGGGGCAATTGCAAGGGCTCCACCGCAGTGAGGGACTCCATCTGCTGTTCCGGGGTCGAGCCGAGCAGGGGGCCGGTGCTCAGTCGCACCCGCAGCGCTCCCAGTTCGTCCCCGAACCGGTGCCCGCCGGGAGCGGGTGCGCCGAGACGCTGCGTCAGGTAGTCCTCCAGCTCCATGGAGTCCGTGACGCCCCGGGCGGCCAGCCGGGGGCGCAGCGGGCCGAGATCGGCGTAGAGGTGACGGCCGGCCTGCGGCGGCCTTGCCAGGGCACCGACGGTGAGCACCGCGCGGTGTGCGGCGGAGGCGACGTGGGCCTGGAGGTGTGCCGCCTGTCGGATCCTCACCCTGACGGCCTCGGGTTCACCCAGCGCGTGGGCGGCGGCCCTGGCGACCGGCTCCGCGACGAGGGCGCCGAGCGCGGTGAGGATGTCGAGGACCCGGGCGCGGCGCGCGGCGGCGCGTGCGGTGGCAGGGAAGCGTGCCACGGCGACCGGCCAGGCGGACGGAGTGAGGGATCCTGCCAGGTCGGACAGGACGGTGACGTCGTCGGGGCACATCTCGGCGGGACTGAGCAGGACGGTGTCGTGGGGCCGGTGCAGGGTGTCGCGCCAGGTCTCGTCGCTGACGATGTGCAGCCCTTCGGAGACCGCGGCCTCGCACGCCTCGCGGACCAGTTCCGGCGGGGCGAGGGTCGCGGTCGGGTCATCGACCACGGAGATCAGGAGCAGCCGGGGCCTGCCGCCCTCGGCGCGCACCCTGCGTACGGTCTCCAGCAGGGCGTACGGGTCGGGAACGCCGCCGCACTCGGCAGGGGTCGGCACGTGGTAGGCGGGCCGGCCCAGCAGCCGCGCCTGCGGCATCCAGGTGGCCGGGCAGGGCCGGGGCATGAGCACGTCGCCGCCGTAGGCGGCGATCAAGGAGAGCAGGAGCGGCTGAGCGCCCGGAGCCGCCACGATGCCCTCCGGTCCGCCGTGCAGGCTCCGCCGGTCCCAGTAGGCAGAGGCCGCCTCCCGCAGGATCGTCCCGCCTCCCGGCGGCTCGGGACGGGTCCTCGCGGCCGACGCGGCCAGCACGCCGGCGAGCTCGGGCAGCACGGGGAGACCGGGGTCGGGGGCGGGCGGCCCGTACCGGACCGGGCCGTGGTCCTCCGCGAGGGGGCGGGGCGGCTTCCGCTCGCTCGAGTGCATCCCGGGGCCTCCCTCCGCCTGCGTCGCCCTCAGGGCCCTTTATACGGAGGTTTCCCGGGGTCCGCCCCCGCACCGGCCGAGGAAGGCGGCGGCAACGCGTACTCCGGCCCTCCGCCCGCTCATCCGGCGAACGGGGTCCCCGGCAGCCCCTGCCCCACGTCCGGCAGCACGAGCAGGGAGCCCGACAGCGGGTGAGGTGCCTCCAGGCCTGTCCGGGCGGTGGACACGTACAGGTCACGGAGGCCGGGCCCGCCGAACGCGCACGCCGTGGGCCGCCGGACCGGCAGCTCCACAATCCGGTCCAGCCGGCCGTCGGGGGTGTAGCGGTGGAGCGCCGCGCCGTCCCAGAGGGCGGTCCACACGCAGCCCTCGGCGTCCACCGTCAGGCCGTCGGGCCAGCCGGAACCCTGCTCCAGCGTGGCGAAGGGACGTCGGTTCAGGACGCGCTCCCCTTCCACGTCGAAGACGTCGATGCGCCGTGTGGGGGTGTCGGTGTAGTACATGAGCCGGCCGTCCGGGCTCCATCCGGTGCCGTTGCTGACCGTGACCGTGTCCAGGACGCGGCTCACCGTGCCGTCCGGGGCGATCCGGGAGAGGGAGCCGCCCGCCTCCGCCTCGTCGTAGCGCATGGTGCCCGCCCAGAGCGCGCCGTCCGGTGCCACGGCCGCGTCGTTGCCCCGCCGCCCGGGGACGGGCTCGCGGACCAGCCACGAGAAGGCGCCTTCTGCGTCGTACAGTCCGGTGCCGTCCCGCAGGACGACCACGAGGCCGCCGCCCGCACGCGGCTTCGCGGCCCCGACGTGCTGACCGGTCGCCATGACCGTACGACGTCCGGTCGACGGGTCGTAGGTGTGGACCCGGGCCGAGAGGATGTCGACCCAGACCAGCCGCCCGGTGGCCGCGTCCCAGGTGGGACCTTCGCCCAGCTCGGCCCGCTCCCGCACGGCCACCTCGAGGGACGGCCTCATATCTGGCCCCTGTGGTGTCCGAGCCGGCCGGACAGCGCGTCGGCGCCGCCCGCCGCGAGCTGCGCGAGTTCCGCCTCGCGCTCCTCGCTCCAGCGGATCATCGGCACGGAGATGGACAGCGCGGCGACGACTCGTCCGGACCGGTCCCGGACGGGCGCGGCCACACAGCTCACGTCCGGGTTCGACTCCCGGTGCTCCACCGCTATGCCCCGCTTGCGCACGTCGGCGAGCGCGGCCCGCAGCTCCACGGCGTCGGTGAGGCTGTTGTCGGTCATGGCGATGAGCTCGCGCCCGTCGAGGCGGGCGTCCAGCTCCGCCTCCGGGAGCGCGGCGAGCAGCAGCTTGCCGACGGAGGTGCAGTGGGCGGGCAGTTTGCGGCCCGCGGCGGAGACCATGCGGACGGCGTGCGTGGAATCCACCTTGGCGATGTAGATGACCTCGGTGCCCTCCAGGATCGCCACGTGGACGGTCTCGCCGCAGGTCTCGGCGACCTCACGGGCCACCTGCTGCCCCTCGGCCGCGAGGTCGAGCTGCTCGGCGTAACGGCTGCCGAGCTGGTACGTGCGCACGCCCAGCCGGTAGCGGCCCGGCTGCCCCGGGACCGTGACCAGGTAGGAACGTGCGGCGAGCGTGGTGAGCAGTTCGTGGACGGTGGTCCGCGGCAGTTGGAGCTTGCGGGTGACCTCGGGGGCGGAAAGGGTTCCCTCGCCCTGGAGGAAGAGCTCGAGAACATCCAGCGCCCTGGTCACCGCGGGGACGAGTCGTCCCATGATCGCCCGCCAATCTCGTTCGACACTCCGGTCAATGACCGGAATCACGAACGCAGGCTAATGGCAGGGAACTTGTCCGGGCAACGCCCGCGGCGCGACGGAGCGGGCGGGACGGGGGCAATTCACCGCATTCCATCCGATTCGATCGGGAGTCGGCGGAGTGTGCTCCGCGCGCCTCCTGGTTCACCGCCCGGTCGCAGGGTATTCGCTGTCCCATGTCGACGAGCAGCCTTCCCTCTTCCGGCCGCTGGCGGGCCTGGCTCCACCAGCGCGATCTCGCCGCGTTCCGGCGCGTGGCCGAGAGACACTGGCCCGGCGCCGAGCCCGTCCTGCCACGGCTCAGCCGCAGCGCCAACCACGGCCTGCTGTGGTTCGGGGCCGCAGCGGGCATGGCGGCGCTGGGCTCCAGCGCGCGGTCCCGCAGGGCGGCGCTGCGCGGGGTCGCCTCACTGGCCGTCGCCTCGGCCGCCATCAACACCGTGGGCAAGGGAGCGGTACGCAGAGAGCGCCCCCTGGTGGACCTGGTTCCGGTCATGAGGCAGCTGAAGCGGCAGCCGTTCACCACGTCCTTCCCTTCCGGGCACGCGGCGTCGGCGGCGGCCTTCGCGACGGGCGTCGCCCTGGAGTCCAAGGGCTGGGGCGCGGTCGTCGCCCCGGTGGCGGTGGCCGTTGCCGCCTCCCGCGTCTACACCGGGGTCCACTATCCGAGCGATGTACTGGCCGGCGCGGCGCTCGGCATAGGGGCCGCGTTCGCACTGCGAGGTGTCGTACCGACCCGTGGACAGCTCCCGGCACCGGGGCGGCCGCCGGCCGAGGCCCCCGCACTGCCCGCCGGTCAGGATCTGGTGGTGGTCGTCAACCGGGAGTCCGGTTCCGCGACCGCCGCGGCGACCGTGATCCGTGACGCGCTGCCGCTCGCGGAGACGGTGGAGTGCGCGCCCGCCGATCTGCCGGGGTGCCTGGAGAAGGCGGCCCGGCAGGGCAAGGCCCTGGGTGTCTGCGGGGGCGACGGGACGGTCAACATGGCGGCGGCCGTGGCCGCGACCCACAGCATGCCGCTCGCCGTGTTCCCCGGCGGGACCCTCAATCACTTCGCCTACGACCTCGGCATCGAGACCGTGCACGACACGGTGACGGCACTCGCCTCGGGCGACGCGGTCCGGGTCGACATGGGCCGCTTCCGGCCGGGACCTCAGGGACCGGGCGGGGCGCACGGCTACTTCCTCAACGCCTTCAGTCTGGGCGTGTATCCGGAGCTCGTGCGGACCCGGGAGCACTGGGCGCCCAGGATCGGCGGCTGGCCCGCAGGAGTGCTCGCGGCCTTCGAGGCGCTGCGCGGCTCACGCCCGCTGACCGCCGAACTGCAGGGCAGGCGGCGGCCGTTGTGGCTGCTCTTCGTGGGCAACGGGCTGTTCCAGCGGGTGGGGCCCGCGCCGGGCCGCCGTCACAACCTGGCGGACGGCCTGCTGGACGTACGCGTGGTGCACGGTGGCCGCACTCCCGGCCTCCGGCTGCTCGCCGCAGCGGTCGCCGGACCGCTGTCCCGGTCGCCCGTCCATGCGGCTGTACGGCGCCGCAAGGTGCGGCTCGCCGGGCTCACGCCGGGAACTCCGTACGCCTATGACGGCGAAGTGGCGCACTCCGGAACGGAGTTGCTGATCGACAAACTGCCCGAAGCCCTGACGGTGTACTGCCCGATGCCGGTGTAGCACAGGTCGCATGATGAGACGTCTATCTCAGAATCCGATATCGAGGCGTACCGTCGGCTCCATCGCCTGCGACTGAGGTCCGAGAGAGGACGTACGGCCATGCCGAAGGAAACAGCCGTCTACACACACGGCCACCACGAGTCGGTACTGCGCTCGCACCGATGGCGGACCGCCGCCAATTCGGCGGCCTATCTGATCGGCGAACTCCGCCCGGGGCAGGCGGTTCTCGACGTCGGCTGCGGACCGGGCACCATCACGGCGGACATCGCCGCGCTGGTGGCGCCCGGCCGGGTGACCGCGGTCGACACGAGCCGCGACATCCTTGACCGTGCGGCGGCGGCTGCCACCGAACGCGGCCTGGACAATGTGGAGTTCACCACCGCGGACGTCCACTGCCTGAACTTCCCCGACGACTCCTTCGACGTGGTCCACGCCCATCAGGTGCTCCAGCATGTCGGTGATCCGGTGCAGGCGCTCCGCGAGATGCGGCGCGTCTGCCGCCCCGGCGGCGTCGTCGCCGCACGCGACAGCGACTACGCGGCCATGACCTGGTATCCGGAGGTGCCCGGAATGCGGGAGTGGCAGGAGCTGTACGGCCGGGTGGCCCGCGCCAACGGCGGCGAGCCCGACGCCGGACGCCGGCTGCTGTCCTGGGCACAGCAGGCCGGCTTCACCGACATCACCCCGACGGCGGCGGCCTGGTGCTTCGCCACCCCGGAGAACCGCGCCTGGTGGAGCGGGCTGTGGGCGGACCGCACGACCGCGTCGGTGTACGCGGAGCAGGCGGTGGACGGCGCACATGCGAGCACCGGACAGCTGACGGCGATCGCGGACGCCTGGCGCGCGTGGGGCGAAGAACCCGACGCATGGTTCATGGTGCCTCACGGTGAGGTGCTCTGCCGGATGTGATGCGGTGACGGCCACGGAATCGATCACATGCGGCCGGGTCGGCAACTACCCTCGTGGGCATGGAGATCCTGGGAACCACGCTGCGTATCTGCGTCGACGACCTGGAGGCCTCGGTGGCCTTCTACGAGGGCCTGACCAGCACTCCGGCACTGCGCCTCGAGCGCGGCGGGGTCTCGGTGGCCGCGATCGGCTGCTTTCTGCTGATGAGCGGCCCGGAGTCACAACTGGAGGTGCTGCGCAAGGTGTCGGCGACCATCGCGGTCAAGGACGTCGACGAGGCACACGCGGCGCTGACACGGGCGGGCGCGAAGGTCGTCGCGGGCCCGGTGCCCACCCCGGCAGGCCGCAATCTGATCGCGCTGCACCCGGACGGCTCGGTCTTCGAGTACGTCGACCGGAACGTGCCGGCCTGATCAGTGCTCCGCGTCGTCCGGTCCCGACTCGACGAAGGCGTCGACGATCAGGTCCGTGAGCTGCCCCCGGCCGTGCCGTCCGGGTCCAGGCCGGGGTCGTAGCTCGTCACGTTCAGCCCCACGCAGCGGGGTGCACGGACGAGAGGACGCAGCAGCCCGGTGAGTTCGACCGGGAACAGTCCGCCGTCGTCCGGGCTGTCGACGGCGGGCATCACACTCGGATCGAGGACGTCCGCGTCGAGATGCACCCAGGAGCCTTCGAGCACGGGAACATCCAGGCTCTGCACCACGGCGCCGGCGATCTCGGCCGGGCCCCGTTCCCGGATCTCGCCGACCGTCGCGTCGGTGATCGTCAACGTGGTCATCTCGGCGCGGTCCTCGCCTCCGACCCCGTTCCGGTCCACCGCGGCCGAACTCATCCCCACCGCCTGCCGGCCAGCGGGGCGGTGTCCTCCCCCTCTCCGTGGGAGACGCCGTGCAGGAAGGCGCGTAGCGCCTCCACAGCCGAGTACGAGGGCCGCCAGCCCAGTTCTTCGCGTGCCCGCTCGCTGTTCATCACCGGGAGCCGCAGCACGGCGTCGAACAGGTGCGGGGACGCGGGCACCGCATGCGTCCGCCAGGCGGCGGCCAGCGCACCCCGCACCAGCGTCGTCGGAGCGCGTACGACACGGGCGTCGAGCAGTTCGCCGAGCTGCCGGGCGTCGGTCACGGAGTCCGCGGCCAGGTTGAAGGCGCCCCGGACATCCCTGGCGACGGCGAGCCGGTACGCCTCGGCCGCGTCGTCCGTGTGCAGCACCTGGAAACGCAGCCCTTCGAGGTCGGGGACGAACGGCAGCAGGCCGGGGCGGAGCAGAACGCCGGGCAGGTAGCGGCCGCCGAAGATCCGGCGCTGTTCACTCGCCGCCGTCCTCTTGAACAGGAATCCGGGGCGCATGCGGACCACCCTGATCTGCGGATTCCGCAGTTCGAAGGTGTCGAGAACACGTTCCAGATAGGCCTTCTCCCGGCAGTACGCCGCGTCCGGCCACCCATGGGTGGGCCATTGCTCGTCCACCCCCGGCTCCTGCTTCGGCCCCGGCGAGTAGGCCCCCACCGACGAGGCGTGGACCAGCACCGGTACGCCCGCGTCACGAACGGCGTCGAAGACGCGCATCGAGCCCTGGACGTTGCTCCGCCAGGTGACGACGGGGTCGTGCGTGGGCTGAAAACGCCAGGCCAGGTGGATGACGGCGTCGGCGCCGGACAGATGCTCCCCGAGCCGCCGTCGGCTGTCCCTGTGCTCGAGATCCACCGTGCCCCACGCCACGCCCGGCAGGGTGAGTCCTGGGCGCCGTCGCGCCAGACCGAGGACCGAGTCCACCGAGGGGTCCGCCGCCAGTGCCCGGACGACACCGGTACCGACATTTCCGGTGGCGCCGGTGACCACGACGCGTCGGCCCGCGGATGCGTTCGTCATCGTTCCTCCTGCTCCCTACGGGGTACGGAGGCGGTCATGGCGTGAGCAGCGTCTTCACCATGCCGTCCGCCTTCTCCTGGAAGGTCTTGTACGCCTTCGGCCCGTCGGCCAGCGGCAGACGGTGGGTGGCGAAGTCGTCCACACCGAGCGGATCCTCGTCGACGAGCAGCGGCAGGATGGACGGCACCCAGTTCCTGACGTTGGCCTGACCCATCCGGACCTGCAGCTGCTTGTCGAACATCTTGAGCAGGGGCAGTGGGTTCACGGCACCTCCGTAGACGCCGGAGATCGACACGGTGCCGCCCCTGCGCACCGCGTCGATGGCGGTGAGCAGAGCACTGAGACGGTCGATGCCCGCCCGCTCCATGAGGACGCGCGCCGCGGGATCCGGCAGCATGCCCACCGCCCATTGCCCTGCCTTGGCCACGGGTGCGCCGTGCGCCTCCATGCCGACCGCGTCGATGACCGCGTCGGTGCCACGGCCGCCGGTGAGCTCACGCACGGCGTCTCCGAGGTTCTTGCCGTACTCCCTCAGGTCCAGGGTCCGGACACCGCGCGCGGCGGACCGTTGCAGGCGGTCGGACACCAGGTCCACACCGATGACCAGACCCGCACCGCGATGCAGGGCGATCCGTGCCGCCATGTCCCCGATCGGCCCGAGTCCCAGGACCGTCAGGCTGCCGCCGGGCGGCACAGCCGCGTACTCCACGGCCTGCCAGGCGGTCGGCAGGACGTCCGACAGGTAGACGAACCGGTCGTCGGGCGGCCCTTCGGGGACCTTGACCGGCAGGGTGTTGCCGAAGGGGACGCGCAACAGCTCGGCCTGCCCGCCGGGCACCTGCCCGTAGAGCTTGGTGTAACCGAACAGCGCGGCGCCGCTCCCGTACTCCCGTACCTGAGTGGTCTCGCACTGCGACTGGAGTCCTTGATCGCACATGAAGCAGTCGCCGCACGAGACGTTGAACGGCACCACGACGCGGTCTCCGCGCTTGAGGGAGGTCACCTCTCGGCCGACCTCCTCCACGATGCCCATCGGCTCGTGGCCCAGGATGTCGCCCGGTGTGAGGTAGGGGCCGAGCACCTCGTACAGGTGCAGGTCAGATCCGCAGATACCGCTCGATGTGATCCGCACGATGATGTCCGTCGGGTCCTGGACGACCGGGTCGGGGACCGTCTCCACACGGACATCCCGCCGTCCATGCCAGGTCAGTGCACGCATGCGCCTTCTCCTCGCTCGTCCGAGTGGTCCACGCTTCGTCGCCCCGTCCTTCCGTTCTACCTCGCGGCCACGCGTGCGGTGAACAGGACCCGGAGCAGATCACCGACCACGGGGGCCCTCAGGGCGCCCAGGCCCGCCTACGGGACGAACTGGCCCCGCATTAGGCCGATCGAGTGACGCCCGGGCTGCGGCCCCAGGGCCTGGCGGCCGACATGTCGGCTGCGGGCAGGCCGCGTAGCATGGCTCGTGATCTCGCCGTTCCCACCCGTCCGATTTCCGTGTGTGGAGGCGCTCATGGCCATTCGCCATCAGTTGATCCATCATCCGCCTCCGGCCCTCTGGTCGGTACTGGAGCAACCGGACCAGTACGGGAAGTGGGTCGTGGGCACACATGAGTCCCACCTTCGACAAGGGCGATGGCCGGAGGTCGGCTCCTCCATCGAGTACACCGTGCGCCTCGGCCCGAAGGAGTTCCAGGGCCATACCACCGTGCGCCGCCTGGAACGGCCGGAAGTGCTCGAACTGGAGGCGTACAGCGGGCCGCTCGGCTCGGCGCGCATCGCGTTCGACATCCGCCCCTGGGGCGACAAGACGCTGGTGCTGCTCACCGAACACCCGCTGCAAGGACTCGGCGGAACCCTGCACAACGTCGCCCTGGACGCGGTCCTCCAGCTCAGGCACCGCGCGATGCTCGGGCGGCTGGCCAAGGTGGTCGACGCTCAGGAGGACGGCCGCTGACGTCTCGTCGGCCGACGACCGCAGGACGCGTCAGCCGCGTGTCCTGGCCACGCACTCCGTGACGACGGTCCGGAGGCTGTCCGAACCCTCGAGGAGTTCCCGCTGGACCCGGGCCCCGGTCCCCCGCGTCAGCACGGCCCGCAGTGCCTTGTCCGCCGATCCGAGGTCCCCGCTGTCCTCGAGCGCCTCACCCACATGGGTGAGGAGAGCCTGCGCGACGTCAGCGGCCGGCTCGGGACGCATGGTCAGCGGATGGAGCAGCTGACCTTCCGTACCCGAGCGGGCCGCCTGCCAGGCGGCCATGCGCAGCACGGTCACCGGGACCGGGTCCGGCGGGTCACCGGCCCGCCAGGCGCGTGCCGCAGTCTCGACCAGGCCGCGGACGAGCGTGGCGAGCAGCACGGTGTCCGCCGGGTCCAGACAGACGTCCGCCACCCTGATCTCCACCGTGGGATAGCGGTACGAGAGCCGTGCGTCGAAGTAGATCATTCCCTCGTCGCGCAGGACTCCCGTGTCGACCAGCGTCCGGACCTGCTCGTGGTAGCGGTCCGCGGAGCCGAACAGCTCCACCGGGCCCGCCGAGGGCCAGCGGCCCCACACCCTGCTCCGGTAGCTGTCGTACGAGGTGTCCCTCCCCTGCCAGAAGGGCGAGTTCGCGCTCAGCGCCAGCAGGACCGGAAGCCAGGGCCGCACCCGGTCCAGTACGGCGACACCCTCCTCGTCCGACTCCACCGATACGTGTACGTGGCAGCCGCAGGTCAGCTGCTCCTGTGCGGTCAGTCCGAACCGCTGCGCCAGCCACCGGTAGCGTTCGTCCTCTCCGATGGAGGGGCCGACCGGCATCGGGGACGTCGCCAGGGCCGCCACGGCGGCGCCGGCCTGAGCCGCGCTCTGTGCCGCCTCCGCCCGCCAGCGAAGGATCTCCTCCGCCAGGTCCTCCATCGCTCCGCGCGGCTCGGTGGCGAACTCGAGCTGCTGGTCGTGCAGTTCGGACTCGAAGACGGAATCACCCTCGGAACGGCGTTCGGAGCGGCGTTCCGCCAGGGCCAGCACCGCCGTCGACAGCGCCTGGGGGTCGCCGTTCTCCGCATCGACGAGCAGGAGCTCTTCCTCGACACCGACAGTCCGCACGTTCGTATCCTCTCTGCCGCCCGCCGCCGTCCGGTATGCCTGCAGCGGTCCTGACCCGCGCATACCCCAGGTGGCGCCTTTCAGCCCGCCGCGTCATGGTCCGGCTGGGCTGAAGTGGATGGCCACGGAAGTCGGCCACCGCGAGCGGTTCGCTACCGCGTGGCCCTCCTGCGGAACAGATAGGCCCCGCAGAGCGCACCCGCCACGAAGACCCCCAGCAGCGCGGCCCAGAGCGGCATCGTGACCTTGGGAATGATCACGCGGATGGTGACCTCGGCGGTGTTCACACAGATGAAGACGATCGTCAGCACCGCCAGCAGGATGACGGCGATCCGGGCGGGGCTGAACGCGTTCGTGCTTCCGCTGGATACGTTTTTGGGGCTCATGGGCGGCCCTTTCGCTGGGTCCTGGGGTCCGGGGCCGGGAAACGGCAGACCCCGGACCCCAGGATGCCTTCGTCCGGGGTCCGGGACCGGTGGGCAGCGCCGTACGGGTGACGGTCAGCCGACCACGGGGAGCTCCAGGACTCCGGTGTCCTGCGGAGCGCTGACCACGGTGACCGGCTTGATGCCCCGGTTCCCGAAGTACGCCGTGTCGCTCCCCGCGACCACGAACCGCAGCCGGTGCCCTGCCTCGTACCGGTGTACGACGCCGGGCAGCTCGACGGTGAAGGGGTGGGTGACGTCGGGGACGCGCACCGGGGCGACCAGGCGGTTCACCAGCTTCTGGGTCCCGTCGGGCGCCACGTCGTACACCTTCGCGAACAGGACCAGCTTGTCGGCGGCGTCCCCGCTCTTCTGGACCCTTTCCGTCTTCGGCGAGACGACCTTCAAGGTGGCCTTCGGAGCGCCGACGACATCCACCGGTGCGGTCAGCGGAGCGCTGGTCCAGCCGAGGTAGGTGCCTTTGGTGTCGTACGGCGCCGGGTCGGGCAACCCGGTCAGCCCGGCGAGGGAGCTTTCGGAGTGGCTGGTCGGCAGGAGCGAGTTGGTGTACTGGCGGCTGCCGCGGGTGACCTTCGAGCGGCTGTTCACCAGTGCGCCGTCGCCAGAGAGGTACATCGTGCGGGTCAGGCCGGGTACGCCGGCCGCGGTGCCGTAGCCGCTCGCCCAGTCGCGGTAGTAGGCGAACTCGGGGCCGGTGGCAGTGTTCTCGTCGTGGTGGAGGTAACGGTCGAACCAGGCGAGGATGCGCTGCCCGACGTAGCTGGTCTCCAGATTGCCCGTACGGAGGTCGAGTTCGCCGGGTACCGCGCCGCCGCTGTGGCCCCAGGCCTGCCAGATCATCTTCGTCGTGGTGCCCTGGGCCTCGAGCGCCCGATAGGTGGCGGTGGCCTCGTCGAGGTTGAACAGGCTGTCGGCCTGGCCCTGGACGAGCAGCGTGGGTGCGGTGACACCGGACAGGTAGGAGACCGGTGAGACGCTCCGCGCATATGTCAGCATCGCCTCGGTCGCGGCGGCAGGATAGCGGCCGGAGTTCAGGAGGCGGATGGTGTCGCAGGCCCGCGCGGCGAAGTGCAGGCAGCCGAGGCTGCCGATGCGCGACGGGTCGAGGCTCGGGACCAGCAGGGGCTGGCTTTCGCCCAGCAGGTAGAAGCCGTTGGTCCACTGCCACTTGAAGACGCCGGGCGTGTCGGAGGAAACGCCCCGGGCCGCTCCGGTGGCGTTGGGGGCGAGCGAGTAGGCCAGGTCGTTCCAGGTGATCAGCGGGACGAGCGCGTCGACGCGGTGGTCGGCGGAGGCGGTCGCCAGCTGGATGGCCCCGCCGTACGAGCCGCCGATCATGCCGACCACCGGGTCGCCCGGAGCGTCCGCGGTGACGTAGTCGGCCTCGGTGCCGTCGTCGGCGGCGCGTGTACCGGCGAGGAAGTCGACGAGCCCGGAGGCCGCTTCGCCGTCGATCGCGGGGTCGTCGAGCGTGATGAGGCAGCCGGACTTGCCGAAGCCCAGACCCGAGTAGACGAGGCCGACGTAACCGCGTTCGGCGAAGGTCTTGCCGAAGACGTCGGTGGTGCCGTCGGACTTGCTGCCGCCGAAGCCGTTGGTCGCGAGCACGGCCGGGGCCGGGTGCTGTGCGTCGACACCGGCGGGCTTGTAGAGGTCGGCGTCGACCGTGCAGGATCGGTCACCGGCCCGCACGGTGAACTCCAGGGCGGTGACGGTGTACTGCTCAGCCGCGGACGCCGGAGGGGCGCCGGTGAGAGCGAGCGGGGCGCAAAGCGCCGCCCCGGCAAGCAGGGTGAGTGGACGACGGAATCCGGGCACAGCACGCGACACTGGACCTCCACATCGAGGACACATTACTGACCGGTAAGTACCGGGCTTGGTCATGGTGTGACACATCTCATACCACTGTCAACGTGCGGGAACCGCGTTTCACGGATGATCGGCGTTCGCGCCCACCACCCGGCGTGTCCGGTCGACGCGTCAGAGCAGCGCCGGCACCTGGACCGTGAGGGTGCACCGGCCGCCGTCAGCCGGGGCCTCCAGTACCGCCGGCACACCGAGCGGGACGGTCAGCGCCGTGGGGCCGTGGCCGAAGCCGAGCTCCTCGACCACCGGAATCCCGAGACCGCCGAGCCGGTCGGCGAGCACGGCCCGCACCGCCTCATACGGGCCGCAGGCCTCCCACGAGCCGCACACGACCCCGGATATCCCGTCGAGGGCGCCGATGCGCAGCAGCCGGGTGAGGATGCCGTCGAGCCGGTAGGGCTCCTCCGTGGTGTCCTCGAGCATCAGCAGCCCACCCCGGGCGGAGATCCGGGCGCACGGGGTGCCCGCGTCGGCGGCGAGCAGGCTCGCGCAGCCGCCGTAGGTGATCCCCCGGGCCGTGCCGGGGACCAGTGCTGCCGCCGCGTCCAGGCCCAGGATCTGCACGGACTCCGGCTCGAACAAGGTCGAGCGGAGGGCCTGCTGGGTGGCCGCGTCCTTCAGGAAGACCTCGGTGGCGACCATCGGGCCGTGCAGGGTCGAGAACCCGGTCCGCAGAGCGAACGCCTCGTGCAGCACCGTGATGTCGCTGTAGCCGACGAACACCTTGGGCCCGGCCGCCCGCATCGCGGGCCAGTCCAGGAGATCGACCACGCGGTGGGCGCCGTACCCTCCCCGGGCGCACAGCACGGCGTCCACGTCCGGGTCGCACCAGGCCTCCTGGAGGTCCCGGGCGCGGTTCCCGTCCGTACCCGCGAGGTATTCCAGCTCCGGGTGCGTGTCGCGTACGTGGGGGGCCACGACGGGGTCGAGGCCCCAGCCGCGCAGCAGGTCAAGACCGTGCTCCAGCCGCTCGGCCGGCACGGGGCCGCTGGGGGCGACGACCGCGACCCTGCCTCCGGGCCGCAGCCGGCCCGGGCGGGCCGATGGTTCCAGGTTCACGCCTTCAGCTCCAGCCGGGGTACATCGGAGCGTTCGAGGCCGAACGTCTGGGCGTACAGGGAGAGTTCCGCCTCCAGTGCGCGCTTCATGGTGTCGGTGCGCCGGAAACCATGGCCCTCCCCCTCGAAGGTGAGGTAGGCGTGCGGGATTCCGCGCCCCTCCGTCGCGGCGAGGAAGCGCTCGCACTGAGCCGGTGGGCAGATCGGGTCATCGAGGCCCTGGAGCAGAAGGAACGGCGTGGTGAGCCCGTCCGTGTGAGTGACGGGCGAGCGCTCCCGGTAGCGCTCGGGTACCTCGGCGTACGGGCCTACGAGTGATTCCAGGTACTGCGACTCGAAGTCGTGCGTCTCACCGGTCGCCCAGCCCTCCAGGTCGAGGATCGGATAGCTGATCGCTCCGCAGGCGTACACGTCGGTCTGCGCAAGCGAGGCGGCGGTGGTCCAGCCCCCGGCGCTTCCGCCCCGGATCGCCAGCCGGTCACGGTCGGCCGTGCCCTCCTCCGCCAGCCCCAGGGCGACGGCCGCACAGTCCTCCACGTCGACGACACCCCACTGTCCGCGGAGCCGTTCACGGTAGGCGCGGCCGTAACCGGTCGAACCGCCGTAGTCGACCTCGACGACGCCGATGCCCCGGGAGGTGAAGTAGGCGATCTCCAGGTCGAGTACGAGAGCAGCGCGGCCGGTGGGGCCGCCGTGTACCCAGATGACGTAGGGCGGCAGCTCACCCACAGGTCCTGTGCGGTCGGGGTGGCGCGGTGGGTACACCTGGGCGTGGATCTCGCGGTCGCCCGGCCCGGTGAAGGTGCGGACCAGCGGCTCGGGACAGTAGGCGGGGTCGACCGCGTCCTGGTGGGGCGCTCCGATCGTCCGGGTGTGCCCCGTGGCCGTGTCCAGCTCGACCACCTCGTACGACGTGCGAGGGCTCGCGGCGATGCCGATGACCCTGGTGTCCTGCACGGCGAGCGTCTCCGCCCACGCGGTCCAGGGGCCCACGGCGTCGACGAGTTCGCCGGTCTCCGGATCGAGCACACCGAGCGCGGTGGTACCCCGGCCGTGGATGACCGCGATCAGCCCGTTGTCCAGGAGGTGGAACCAGCGGAGGCCGATCTTCCACAGCGGTCCGCCGAACTCCTCGCTCCGGCCGGTGCAGAGCCGGTTGGTGGGCACGACCGCACCGACGACGGCGTCGGGCCTGATCCGCTGCAGCTCCCACCAGCCCCCGACGTCCGACACGAAGAGCAGCGAGCCGTCCCGGTCCCACTCCACCTGCGCGACCGACTCGTCGGTGCCGCCGACCAGGAGACGGACCCCGGTGAAGTGACCCTCCGCGGTGACGTCGGCCATCTTCACCACCGTGCCGTCCCACGGCATCTGTGGATGGTCCCACGCGATCCAGGCGGCGCGGCGGCCGTCGTGCGACAGCTTGGGCCCGGTGACGAACCGGTTCCGGTCGTCGGTGAGCTCACGCACGGCGCCGCGGTCCCCTGCGGCCGAGCCGTCCAACGGCACCGCGGCGATCACGCGTCGCACATCGGTAGGCGATCCTCCGGTGAACTCCTCCAGCACGCACCACACTTCGTTGCGGCCGAGGTGCAACTGCGGATCGACCCAGCGCAGTCCGCCGCCGAGGTCCGACACGGGGGTGAGCGGCCACGGTCCGGCGGGCCCGTCCGGCGCGTAGGCGTACAGCCGCTGGTCCGGGAAGTGGACGAAGACGACCAGGGGCCCGCCTTCCTCCCGCGCCGCACCGGCCCACGGCATTCCGCCGTACTCGATGACACGGCTGCGGAGGTTCCACGGCTCGGGGAGAACGGACCGGGTGCTGCCGTCGGCCCGGCGGCGCACGAGGGCGCGGCGGCCGCCTTCGGCCGGGCGCGGTTCGGTCCACCACACCTCGTCGCCGACGGTGCCGACGAATTCCGGCCGGCCGTCGTGCGAGGCGGTGAGCGCCGCGTCGATCGGTGACGGCCATGTGCCGTACGCCGCTGTGGACACCATGGTCGGTTCCCTCTCTTCGGTCGGGCGGTGCGGTGCGGTTCGTCGGGCGGTGCGGTTCGTCAGGCGGTGCGCAGGAAGTGGTCCAGGACGCGGACGCCGAAGTGCAGGGCGTCGACGGGGACCCGCTCGTCGACGCCGTGGAACAGCGCCTGGTAGTCGAAGCCGACGGGAAGCTTCAGCGGGGAGTAGCCGTAGCCCGTGATGCCGAGGCGGGAGAACTGCTTCGCGTCCGTGCCGCCGGACATGCAGTAGGGAACGACGTGCGCGTCCGGGTCGAACAGCTCGATGGCCGCGCGCATCTTCGCGTACGTCGGTGAGCCGACCGGGGCTTCGAGGGCGATCTCACGGTGCTGGAACGTCCAGTCGACGCCGGGGCCGGTCAGCCGGTCCAGAGTCTCGCGGAACTCGTCCTCCCCGCCGGGAACCATGCGTCCGTCGATCTGGGCGGTGGCATGGCCCGGGATCACATTGACCTTGTAACCGGCCTCCAGCATCGTCGGGTTGGTGCTGTTGCGCACCGTCGGCTCGACCAGGGCGGCGGCCGGGCCGAGCTTGCCGAGGAGCTCGTCCACGTCGAATCCGGGAGCGTCGAGGTCGACACGGATGTGGTGGAGTGCGGCGATCTCGGTGAGGGCGGCCCGTACCGTCGGGGTCAGCCGTACCGGCCACTCGTACGCGCCGATCCGGGCGACGGCGGCGGCGAGCCTGCTGACGGCGTTGGCCTTGTTGACCTTGGAGCCGTGGCCGGCCCTGCCCTCGGCGGTCAGCTTCAGCCAGCCCGTTCCGCGTTCCCCCGCCGCGACGGGGTAGAGCGACATGCCGGGCCCGGCATGGAAGGTGAAGGCACCGGACTCGCTGATGCCCTCCGTACACCCCTCGAAGAGCTCGGGGTGCCGGTCGGCGAGGAAGCCGGCGCCGTCGTCCGCGCTGGCCTCCTCGTCGGCCGTGTAGGCGATGACGATGTCGCGGCGCGGGCGTATGCCCGCACGCGCCCAGGCCCGGACGACCGCGAGGACCATCGCGTCCATGTTCTTCATGTCGATGGCGCCACGGCCCCACACGACGCCGTCGCGCACCTCCCCGGAGAAGGGATGCACGGTCCAGTCGGCCGCCACGGCAGGCACCACGTCGAGGTGCCCGTGCACGAGGAGCGCGTCGGCGGACGGGTCGGTGCCCTCGATCCGGGCCACGACGTTCGTCCGCCCCTGCGTGCGCTCCAGCAGCACGGGCTCCAGCCCGGCGCCGGCCAAGCGCTCGGCGACGTACTCCGCGGCCGGGCGCTCCCGGCAGCTGCCGTCGCCGCGGTTGGTCGTGTCGATGCGGATCAGCTCGGAGGTGAACGTCACCGATTCCCCGAGCGCCTGCTCGTCGACCGCTCCGGTGGGATTGCTCGCCTCATCCATACTGTTCCTCCACGGCGGCCGACACGATCG
This sequence comes from Streptomyces sp. NPDC002911, assembly GCF_053591835.1. Classification (NCBI taxonomy): domain Bacteria; kingdom Bacillati; phylum Actinomycetota; class Actinomycetes; order Kitasatosporales; family Streptomycetaceae; genus Streptomyces; species Streptomyces sp. NPDC002911. The sequence continues at coordinate 167,695 of NZ_JBSFUO010000005.1, forward strand.
TCGTCACCGCCTTGAACGTGCGAATACCTTCGTACATCGTCCCGCTGGTATAGGCGACGCGCCGCTCGCCGCTCGGCGCCACGCCGGGGACCACGGTCGCGGCGCCCGCCAGCTGCTCCGCGTCGAACTCCAGCTCCACCGTGTACGAGCCGCTCGTCACAGGCGCGTGGCGTACGGCGAGCGCCGTCGCCTCGGCGGCGGCCGCCCTGATGTCGGCGGCGGTGCGGGTCGGGGTGCGGCACACGGCGGCGTACCGCGAGACGTGGTCCTTCACCGCGACGGTGCGCGCCCCGGGGGCGTAGCCGCCGGCGTCCTCGCAGGTCAGGTCATCGCCGGTGACCAGGATGACGGGGACGCCGTACTCCGCCGCCACATGGGCGTTGAGCAGGCCCTCACTGGCGCGGACCCCGTTCAGCCAGACCCCGGTGATGGAGTTGGCGAGGTAGGTGTGGGCGAGCACGCCCTCCGTGCCGGCGCCCGTGTGGTAGCCGACGAACGCCACGCCGTCGACGTCGCCGTGCTGGATGCCCTCGACCATGGAGAGGGACTTGTGCTTGCCGGTGAGCATCTGGACGCGCTCGTCGAGCCGCTCCAGAAGCAGATTGCGCATGCTCCAGTGGGCCTCGTTGACGAGGACCTCGTCCGCGCCCCCGTCGTAGAAGCCGAGTGCGGCGGCATTCACATCGGAGGTGAAGAGCGCACGGCACCGCTCCCACTGCGGGGTGCCGGGCAGCACATCGGCGGGCCAGGTCACTCCGGTGGCGCCCTCCATGTCGGCGCTGACGAGGATCTTCACGTGCGCGGTCCTGTCGCTGGTCGGTCGCTCCCCCGCCCGTCCCCGGGAAGAGGATCTTCGTGCCGCATCACGGTACGCGCCGGGACAGCACCTAACCAGAGCCTTCGTGATCTGTCACTGGTCCAGTCCGGTGAAGCCGTCCGCCGCGGGGCGGCGGACGGCTTCAGGGATCATGCGCGGGCGGTGCCCTTGACGAACTCCGCGATCCGGGCGAGTTCGTCCTCGCCGAACTCCAGGCCGCGGACGGCCTCGACGCTGTTCTCCAGCTGGGCGACACTGCTCGCGCCGACGACGGCGGAGGTGACCCGGCCGCCGCGCAGCACCCAGGCGAGCGCCATCTGGGCGAGGGACTGTCCGCGCTCCCGGGCCAGTTCGTTCAGCGCGCCCAGCCGGCTCACCAGGTCCGGGGTGACGGCCTCGGCCGACAGGAACGGGCTGGTCCCCGCCGCGCGCGACCCCTCCGGGATGCCGTGCAGATAGCGGTCGGAGAGGATGCCCTGCTCCAGCGGGGAGTAAGCGACGGAGCCGGTGCCGAGCTCATCCAGGACGTCCAGCAGTCCGTCTTCGACCCAGCGGTCCAGCATGGAGTAGCGGGGCTGGTGGATGAGCAGGGGGGTGCCCAGCTCGTTCAGAATGCGGGCGGCCTCGCGGGTCTGCTCGGCGGAGTAGTTGGAGACGCCGGCGTAGAGCGCCTTGCCCTGGCGCACCGCCGTGTCGAGCGCGCCCATCGTCTCCTCGAGCGGGGTGTCGGGGTCGAAGCGGTGCGAGTAGAAGATGTCGACGTAATCGAGGCCGAGCCGGGTCAGGCTCTGGTCCAGCGACGAGCGCAGGCTCTTGCGGGACCCCCACTCCCCGTACGGTCCCTCCCACATGTGGTAGCCGGCCTTGGTGGAGATGACGATCTCGTCCCGCAGCCCGGCGAAGTCCGTCTTCAGGGCACGGCCCATGGCGACCTCGGCGGAGCCGGGGGGCGGGCCGTAGTTGTTGGCGAGGTCGAAGTGGGTGATGCCGAGGTCGAAGGCCCGGCGCAGGATCTCGCCCTGACTCTCGGGGGTCCGGTCGCCTCCGAAGTTGTGCCAGAGCCCGAGCGACAGCGCGGGGAGCAGCAGGCCGCTGCTGCCGGTGCGCCGGTAGGGCATGGCGGAGTAGCGGTCGGCGGACGGAAGGTACATGCGAGCACTCCACAGGACACGGCGTAGCGCGCCAGATCTGGTGCGCGTCCTCAAGACTGGCGGAGAAAGATCCAGCGGTCCAACAGGAGATTCCGCTGGGATTCATCGCCTAGATTGCTCAATCATGGAACTGCGTCAGCTGGAGCACTTCATCGCGGTCGCCGAGGAGCGGCACTTCACCCGCGCGGCCGAACGTCTGGCCGTGTCCCAGTCCGGGCTGTCCGCGTCCGTCCGGGCGCTGGAACACGAGCTGAAGACGCCGCTGTTCAGCCGTACGACACGAACGGTCCGGCTCACCGAGGCGGGGGCTGCCCTGCTGGTGGAGGCGGAGCGCACGCTGGCGGGTGCCAGGGCGGCGCGGGACGCCGTCGACGCCGTGAGGGGGCTGCTGCGCGGCACGCTGACGCTGGGGGTGGAGCAGTGCGTGGCCGGGGTCCGCACGGCGCGGCTGCTCGCCGCCTTCCACCGGGAGCATCCGCACATGGAGATCAGGCTCCGGCAGGAGGGCACGTCGAGCCTGCTCGAAGGGGTGGCCGGCGGCCGGCTGGACCTCGCCTTCGCCGCGACCGTCAGCCCGCGGGAGTGGCGGGGCGAGCTCGTGCCGCTGGCGCGGGAGCCCATGGTCGTCCTGTGCGCCCCCGGCCACCGGCTCGCCGAGAAGGGCTTGCGGGTGGCGTGGGACGAGCTGCGCGGCGAGTCGTTCATCGACTTCCACCCGGACTGGGGGCCCCGGCGCGCCGCGGACGAGGCGTTCGGCACGGCGGGGGTCCGGCGCACGGTGGCGCTGGAGGTCAACGACGTGCACAGTCTGCTGGAGCTGGTGCACGAGGGCCTCGGGATCGCGGTGGTCCCGCACCACTTCTCCCGTAAGCCGGAGGCACAGGGCCTGGTCGCGGTGGAGCTCGACGGATCGCACCGGCCGGCCTACGAGAGTGTCGTGGTGCTCCCGTCGGCCCGGGCCATGAGCCCGGGGGCGCGGGCGCTGATGACGCTGGTCCGGGAGGCTCCGCTGCGCTGAACCGGGCAGGCTGCGGGCAGCCTCCCCGCCGACTTGCTTCTGCTGCGCTTCCGGCCCCGCTTCGACGGCCTCGCACGTCGTCCGGTGGCCGACCGGATCGTCACGGTGTTCAACGCCCGCGCTCTGACGGTCAGTCTCTGGCACGAGGTGGCACTGATGGCCGCGGTGCCGCTGATCGATCTGATGTGGGTAGTGGCTGCCCTGGAACAGCACCTCCCGCTGGAGAGCCTGTGGGCGCGGTCCGGCATCGCGTGGGTGTTGGTCGCGGCCGCGGTGGTGTGCTTCGGCTGGGTCGAGGACGTCGCGGCGAGACGGACATCCCGCCTGCTGCCGTGAGAGCGCGGAGGGCGTGCGAGAAGCTGTCATGATCATGGCAGCTGCGCCCGTTTCCCGGCATCAGGCAGCAAGACGAGGCACACGCGCACAGACGCGCGCACGGCGCACACAGGGGCTCATGCGCCGACGGGAGGCGCGACGACGCACGCCCGGCCACCCGGAACACCTCTCGTTCCGGTGGGACCGGCCGCGACGTCGACAACAGGGGAGCAGGGTTACTTCTCGACCTCGGTGGCGAGATTCTGCAGCAGCTCGTCGTAGATGCGACCGAGCCCCTTGGGTGCGAAGGTCCTCTCGAAGAATCCGCCGATGCCGCCGGCACCGTCCCACACGGTCGTGACGACGGCCTTGGACTTCCCCTCACCGGCCGGGGTGACGGTCCAGGTGGTGACCATCGTGGAGTTGCGGTCCTTCTCGATCAGCTGCCCGTCGGTGGGTTCGGTGACCTCGAGCAGGCAGTCGCGGACCCGCTTGCTCGTGGCCTGGAGCTTCCAGTGGACGAGCGTGCCTTCGCCGTCGCCGCCCTCGCGCACCTCGTACTCACTGAAGTGCCCGGTCATCACCTTGCCCCGGACCTCCTTGTAGTCGGCCAGCGCATCGAACACCGTCTCTGCGTCCGCCGCGATGATCCGCTCTGTCGTGGCCTCGACCTGCGCCATGCCTGCTCCTCCAGCACTCGGTTGTTCGGGGTCGTGCTGAGCCAACCACCTCGGGTGCGGCCCCTCAAAATCGCCCCCGGCGCCACACCGCGCACGATCAAGGGAACACATGTTCTATTCTCTGCGGAGTGCTACCAAGGAGGCGCACATGCGCTGGGACAATCTGGCCGAAAACACCGCACAGAGCGCGGAACGCGAGCGCGGCGCGCTCTTCTCCGCGGACGCGGTGACGACCCGCACCTTCGACAGCCCGGAATTCAGGGGAATCACTTTCCATGAGATCCGGGCCCGCTCGATCGTGAACCGGGTGCCCGGGGCCTCCCGCATGCCGTTCGAATGGACGGTGAACCCGTATCGGGGCTGCACGCATGCCTGCGTGTACTGCTTCGCCCGCAAGACCCACAGCTATCTGGACCTGGACACCGGTCTCGGTTTCGACTCCCAGATCGTCGTCAAGGTCAACGCCGCCGAACTGCTGAGCCGTCACCTGGCCTCCCGCCGGTGGCACGGCCAGCACATCGCGATGGGCACGAACGTCGACTGCTACCAACGGGCCGAAGGCCGCTACCGGCTGATGCCCGGCATCATCGCGGCCCTGCGCGATCACGCGAACCCCTTCTCCATCCTCACCAAGGGCACGCTGATCCTGCGCGACCTCGACCTGCTGCGGCAGGCCGCCGCGGTCACCGAGGTCGGCGTCTCCGTCTCCGTCGGATTCACCGACCCCGAGCTGTGGCGCACGGTCGAGCCGGGCACCCCCTCCCCCGAGCGCCGCCTCGACGTCGTCCGCACCATGGCGGACAACGGGATCGCCTGCGGAGTCCTGATGGCTCCGGTCATCCCGTTTCTCGGCGACCATCCCGACCAGCTGCGCGCCACGGTTCGCGCCGTCGCCGCCGCCGGAGCGACCTCGGTCACGCCGCTCGTGCTGCACCTGCGGCCCGGCGCCCGTGAGTGGTTCATGCAGTGGCTCGCACACCACCATCCGCACCTGGTGCGACGCTACGAACAGATGTACGCGGACGGGGCGTACGCGCCCACCTGGTACCAGCGGGGCATCACCCGCCGCGTGCACGAACTGGCGGCCGAGTTCGGCATCGGCCCGGCCGACCGGGGCGGCTCCCGCCGCATCGGCCACGAGGCCCCGGCGGACCTGGCGGAAGATCACGCACCCGGCCCCACCCAGCTGACCCTGCTCTGACCGCACCGGTCTCCCGGCCCGTACGGGTCAACTCTCGACGCCATGTGTCCTTCCGCGCCCGGATCCGGGAAGCATGCGGCGGGGGCTGTGCCACCCACAGCCGCATCGCCCGACCACGGGAGGCCATATGACGAAGCGTGCAGGAATCCTCGTCGCCGTCGGCGCCACGGTCGCGGGTCTGGTGACCGCCGCACCGTCCACCGCGTCCACGCCGTCCACCACGTCCGCCGGAACGGGGCCGGCCGCCGCGCCGCTCAAGTGGACCGGCTGCGGGACGAAGTCGTATCCGGCTCTGCAGTGCTCTACCGTCCGCTCCCCGCTCGCCCATGACAACCCGTCGGGCAGACAGATCACCCTCGCCCTCTCCCGGATCCCGCACACGGCGAAGACTTCGCAGGGGCCGCTGCTGGTCAACCCCGGCGGCCCCGGTGGCAGCGGGCTGTCCATGGCCGGCTTCGTGGCGTCCTCGCTGCCCGCCGAGCTCGCCGCGCAGTACGACGTGATCGGGTTCGACCCGCGCGGGGTCGGCAGGAGCACCCCTGCCCTGGACTGCGTACCTAAGCACTTCGAGCCCGTACGCCCCGACAGCGTGCCGGACTCCTACGAGGCGGAGAGAACCGGGCGCAACCGGGCGGCGGCCTTCGCCGCCGCGTGCGGCGAGAAGCATGGCGACCTGCTGCCGTACATGGACACCGTCAGTGCCGCGAAGGACCTTGACGTCATCCGCAGGGCCCTCTCGGCTCCTCGGATCAACTACTTCGGATACTCCTACGGCACCTACCTGGGCGCGGTCTACGCCAAGCTGTTCCCCGAGCGCGTACGCCGCCTGGTACTGGACTCCGTCGTCGACCCGGACGGCGTCTGGTACGAGAACAACCTCGGCCAGGACCACGCGTTCGACGCCCGCCACAAGGCGTTCGCCGCATGGGTCGCGAAGAACGACGCCACGTACGAACTCGGCGGCGACCCAGCTGTGGTCGAGGCGGCGTGGTATCGGATGCGGGACGCGGTGAAGAAGCACCCCGCGGCCGGCAAGGTCGGGCCGGGCGAGCTCGAGGACACCTTCATGCCCGGCGGCTACTACAACGGCTACTGGCCGCGCCTCGCCGAGGCGTTCGCCGCGTACGTGAACGACAAGGACCAGGAGGCCCTCGCCGCCGCGTACGAGAACTTCGCCGCCGTGGACAGGAGCGGCGACAACGGGTACTCCGTCTACACGGCGGTGCAGTGCCGCGATGCCGGCTGGCCCCGGAACTGGAACACCTGGCGCAACGACACCTGGCAGACGCACCGCAAGGCGCCCTTCATGGCGTGGAACAACACCTGGTACAACGCCCCGTGCGCCACCTGGCCGGTGGAACCGCTGGAGCCCGTGCGGGTCATGAACGACAGGATCCCGCCCGCTCTGCTCTTCCAGGCCACCGACGACGCGGCCACGCCCTACGAGGGCGGCGTCTCCATGAGCCTCAGGCTGAAGGGCTCCGGGCTCGTCGTCGAGCAGGGCGGTGGCAACCACGGCATCACACTGAGCGGCAACGACTGCCTCGACGCCCATCTGGTGGACTACCTCACCGACGGCACCCTCCCGACCGGCGGCGGCAGCGGCCCGGACGCGGTCTGCGACGCCCAGCCGGAGCCGAAGCCCGCCCCGGCCACGAAGGCGGGCGCGAACACGATGGGTAAGACGCTGCACGGCCTGCTCGGCTTCCACGGCTGATTCCGTGCACGTCACCTGTGAGGACGCCCTGTCCGCAGCGATACCGCGCCGTGGCGCGTTGGCCGGCTTCGCTCTTCTCCTTTTCCGCGACTGCGGCCTTGCGCCGGGCTTCTTCTTCCTGCCGCTGCTTGGTGACCGCGATGGAGAACGCTTCGGTCGCTGCCTTGATTGCGGCTGCCGCGTCCTTTCCGGCGGCGGTCGCCGACTGGCGTGCCTGGTCAGCGAAGTACCAGGCGTTGGAGGCGTGGACCTGTGCCAGTTCCGAGGAGAGGGTGGCATTGGCTGCGGAGCCGGCGGCATCGGTCGCTGCGATGTTTGCGCTGCTGGCCGCGTCGCGTGCGGTCTTCGCGGAGGCGGCGGCACTTGCCGCGGAGGCCGAGGCGTCCTTGCCGTGCCGGTCCGCATCGCATCGCCTTCCCGTAGTCCGGCCGACGGAATTCTCGCGCCGGGGACCTACGCCAGGATTGGCCCGCGTCGGGGGCGTCGGACACATACGCGACATGACGCTCAGCCCGCCGGGAGCCGGCTGAGCGCCTCCGCCGCCGCCACGCCGAGGCGTGGGTGCGGCAGAGCGGCCTCCAGGACCGGGCGGGCCCTGCCGTCCCCCAGGCTTCCCAGACCCTCGACGCAGGCGAGCGCGACCCGCCAGTGCGGCTCCTCGGGAGTGAGCAGCCGCTGCAGGGTGCCGATCAGGACGGACACCGACTCGGGGGCCCGCAGTGCGGTCAGCAGCCGCACCGGGTGCAGGGCGTAAGCCGTCCGCAGGCTGTTGGTGGCGAGCGCGGCCGCTGCCCCGGGTGTCCGGGGGTCACCGAGGAGCTCGAGGGCGTACGCAGCCGATACGCAGCGCTCGGGATCGCGGTGGTTGAGGAGGAGGACCAGCGTCTCGAAGGCCCGGCGGTCACCTCGGCAGCCGAGCCGGAACGCCGCGATCTCGCGGGCCCACAAAGGGCGTTCGCGTTCGACGAGGGCCGCAGCCAGCTCTTCGTCGTCCTCCGTGGCGAGCAGCCTGCGGAAGATCTCCGACTTTCCGGCCTCGTCTGCGATCCGGTCCGTCAGCGAGCGGAACTCCTCATCCATGACACTGAGTTTACGGGCGCACACGCACGGTGGCCGAAATGTGTGCCGGTGCACAGACGGCCGGGGCTGGCGCGCTCGTTACCCGTCGGTTAAGCTCAGGTGAGCGGGACACACACCCGCCGGCTCCGGTGGCCTGGTGACGCAGCCATCCGGAGTGCTTGTCGGTTCGGCAATGCGAGAGACGCGGCTCGGGACAGAGCCCGTCACCCCTCCCCGGGTGCCGTACGCACCCGGGACCGTGCACCACGACACGCGATGTGCGCACACCGGGCGCCGGTTGATACCGACGCCGCGCTCCGCCGTGCTTCTCTCAGTCGTCACTCACCCTGGAGTCCCGTGATGGACACCCCGCTCACCACCATTGCCGTCGTCGGCCTCGGCACCATGGGCACCGGCATCGCCGAGGTCCTGGCCCGTGCGGGCCGCGAGGTCATCGGCATCGACATCAGCGAAGCCGCCGCCCGGCAGGCCGTCGCCTCCCTGGAGGCCTCCACCGCACGTGCCGTGCGCCGTGATCGGATCACGGAACAGGAGCGGCGCGACATCCTCGCCCGGTTCCGTACGTTCTCCGATCTGCAGGCCGCCGCGGAGGCGGAGCTGGTCATCGAGGTCGTGCCGGAGACGTACGAGATCAAGCAGCAGGTCTTCCGGGAGCTCGACGCGACGGTCTCCCCCACCGCGATCCTCGCGACCGGCACGAACGCCCTGTCCGTGACCCGGCTCGCCGCCGAGTCGCAGCACCCCGAGCGTGTCCTCGGCCTGCACTTCTTCAATCCCGCACCCGCGATGAAGCTCGTCGAGGTGGTGTCCTCCGTGCTGACCGCCCCGCCCGCCGTGGAGAGCGTCACCCGGCTCGCCCGTGAGCTGGGCAAGGAGCCGGTCGCCCTCGGCGACCGGCCGGGTTTCGTCGCGGACGGTCTGCTGTTCGGCTATCTCAACCAGGCCGCGGCGATGTACGAGTCGAACTACGCCTCCCGCGAGGACATCGACGCCGCCATGAGGCTGGGCTGCGGGCTGCCGATGGGCCCCTTGGCGCTGCTCGACCTGATCGGCATCGACACGGCCCGCACGGTCCTGGAGGCCATGTACTCCGCGTCCCACGACCGGCTGCACGCCCCGGCCCCGGTCCTCGGGCAGCTCAGCGAAGCCGGCCTGACCGGCCGCAAGACAGGCCGTGGCTTCTACACGTACGACGCCCCCGGCGGCCAGGCCGTGGTGCCGGACGCGCTGACGCCCGCGGAGAGCGCGGGCGCCGTCACCGGGCGCGAGGTGTCCTCGGTTGGCGTGGCCGGGTCGGGGACGATGGCCTCGGGCATCGCGGAGGTCTTCGCGAAGGCCGGGTACGCCGTGGTCCTCGCCGCGCGCAGCCAGGAGAAGGCGGACACCGCCAAGGCGCGGATCGCCAAGTCGCTGGGGCGTTCCGTCGCCAAGGGACGGATGACGGAGGAGGCGCGGGACGAGGCGCTCGCCCGGATCACGGCGGCGGACTCACCGGACTCCTTCGCCCACGTCGATCTCGCGGTCGAGGCAGTCGCCGAGGACCTGGACATCAAGCGGCAGCTCTTCCAGACCCTGGACAAGGTCTGCAAGCCGGGCGCGGTGCTCGCGACCACCACCTCGTCGCTGCCGGTCGTGGCGGTCGCCCGGGTGACCTCGCGCCCCGAGGACGTCATCGGGATGCACTTCTTCAACCCGGCGCCCGCGATGAAGCTCGTCGAGGTGGTCCGCACGGTGCTGACCGCCGACGACGTCCACGCCACGGTCCGCGAGGTCTGCGTGAAGGTGCAAAAGCACCCCGTCGACTGCGGTGACCGGGCCGGCTTCATCGTGAACGCGCTGCTGTTCCCCTACCTCAACAACGCGATCAAGATGGTCGAGGAGCACTACGCGACGCTCGACGACATCGACGCCGCGATGAAGCTGGGCGGCGGCTACCCCATGGGGCCCTTCGAGCTCCTGGACGTCGTCGGCCTGGACGTCTCGCTCGCCATCGAGAAGGTTCTCCACGGCGAGTTCCGCGACCCGGGTCTCGCCCCGGCACCGCTGCTCGAGCATCTGGTGGCCGCGGGCTGCCTGGGCCGTAAGACGGGGCGCGGCTTCCGCGAATATGCCCGACGGGCCCACTGACCCCGGGGCCGGGTGGGGCGGGTTGCTGGGACCCCCGGGCGACCCGCCCCCACAGGCACACTCCCCTGCACCGATGGGTTACGTTCACCTCATGCCCCAACCCGCCAGGTCCCCTCGTTCCTCCGCCGCGACAGACGCCCCGGAAAGTGCCGCCGGCACCCGGGCCGCCGCCCAACGGCTCAAGATGCGCCGCGAACTGGCAGCCGCGGCGATGGAGCTCTTCGCCACGAAGGGGTACGAGGCGACGACGGTCGACGAGATCGCGGGGGCCGCCGGAGTCGCCCGGCGCACGTTCTTCCGCCACTTCCGTTCCAAGGAGGAGGCCATCTTCCCGGACCACGACGACACCCTCGTCAGGGCCGAGGCCGTACTCCACGCCGCCCCCGCGCACGAGCACCCGCTCGACACCGTGTGCCGCGGCATCAAGGAGGTCATGAAGATGTACGCGGCGAAGCCTGCGGTCTCCGTGGCGCGGTACAAGCTGACCCGCGAGGTACCCACACTCCGCGAGGCCGAGATCGCCTCGGTGGCCCGCTACGAGCGGCTCTTCACGCGCTATCTGCTGGGCCATTTCGATGAGCGTGACCACCATGTGGGCAATGACGACCCGCTGCTCGCCGAGGTCGCCGCGTCCGCTGTGGTGACCGCGCACAACCATGTGCTGCGGCGCTGGCTCCGCGCGGACGGCCAGGGCGACGTGGAGTCGCAGCTCGACCACGCGTTCGCGATCGTACGGGAGACCTTCGGCACGGGAATCGGAGCGGGGCGGACCGTGGGGGGCGATTCCGGTAAGGCCCCTGCGGCGACGGTGTCCAGGGAGGGCGAGGTGCTGGTCGCCGTGGCACGGACCGACGCACCGCTCGAAGAGGTCATGCGCACGATTCAACAGGCGCTGAAGGAGCACTGACCGGGCCCCCGCGAGGATTTCAGCCCTCTGCGGGCCGCAGAGCCGCTTCCTCGTGCCAGGGCGGCCGCGCGGCGCCCTCGCTCCACGCGGTGAGCTCGTCGAGACCGACACAGACGATGCCGCACTGTCCGGCGTATTCGAGAGCCGGTCCGGTGAAGTCTCCGGTGGTGACGACGACGGCCACCTCGGCCCCGTGCACCGCGTAGCAGGTGCCGCCGAAGCGCTGAAGCTCCTGCGAACCGACCTTGTTGTCGCTCGTGTACCTCTTGCACTGCACGACCAGACGGCGGCCGTCCGGCGTGCCGGCGATCACGTCCGCGCCCAGGTCGCCGGCGCCTCCGACCACTTCGACGTCCAGGCAGCCGTCCCGTCGGCAGAGAGCGGCCACGGCCTCCTCGAAGTCGTACGGGTCCATGGCCGCGTAGTCGACGGACCGCACCGGCTCGTGGCCGGGGACGGCCTCGTCCACGGCCGGATCCTCCAGGGCGGCGTCCACGACCTCGTACGCGGTCTCGACGGCCGCCGCCGCCGCCCCGGCCGCCATCCTGCGGCTGCGACGGACGCGCAGGAGCGCCACGACCCCGGCCACCAGGACGACGCCCGTGGCCACAGCGGCCACCGGATGCCGTTCGGCGCTCTCCAGCGCCGTGCGCACCGCCAGTCCGGCACCGCAGACCAGGAGGGCGAGGAACAGGAAGCCGAACGCCGTCCGCCGGACGTCGAATTCGGTGCTGCGGCCCTTCCGGACGCTTCTGCGTATCCGTGTGCCCATCGCTTGCCCACCCCTGTCCGTCGCGGCCTCACCAAGATCACTTCCATGTGCCCCGCGGCCGCCGGTTGACGCACCTGACCGGGAAAGCCTGATGGTCGGGCAGGAGGCGGCGTGCTCTGATGCGCCCATGGAACCCGACGGGATGCTGGCCCTTTTCGAGCGTGAGATGCGCGAACACGCCCGGCCGGACGGCCCCGGCACAAGAGTCGAACGGGTCGGTGACGTCGTACGGCAGACCGGCGGCCCCGACGACTGGAACGGCGTCGTGTGGACGGCGATGCATCCCGGTACCGGCTTCGCCGGGCTGTGGGGAGGAGGGACTTCGGCGCCCTGGCGGGGCAAGGGGATCCACCGGGCCCTGATCGCCCGCCGGGCCCGCCTCGCCGCCGGGCTCGGCTACCGCTTTCTCCAGGTCGACGCGACAGATCAGTCCGCCCCGATCCTGCGGCGGCTCGGCTTCACCGCCCTGAGCACGACGACGCCGTACGTGTACCGCACCGCGCCGCGACATGGATAAAAAAAGGAGCACCACGACATATCGCCCATGATGTTGCTCATGCGCGCCTACAGGATGACAATTGAGAGAAATTGTTGGCACCGCGTGCCTTGTCACCTGTCACGCAGTGCCATACGTTGAGGGTGTCCGGGCGGCCGGCGTGCAGAGATCTCTCGTACGCCGACTGTCCCCGCAGACCACGTGTCCGCGCGCCCGGACGCCTGCGTCACAGGCAAACCCTTCTGCTCCACCGAGCACGCACAGAGCACCACCGCCGAACCGACGGCACACCTCCACACCGCACCGCTCCCCCTGACCCCAGGGGTCCTCCGAGCGTTTCCCTCGACGCCGGAGACCCGATCTGCCGGAGGCATCACCGTGAAGGAAATCCTGGACGCGATCCAATCGCAGGACAGCACGACCGCTGACTTCGTGGCCCTGTCCATCCCCGAGTCGTACCGCGCGGTGACCGTGCACAAGGACGAGACCGAGATGTTCGCCGGTCTCACCACCCGCGACAAGGACCCGCGTAAGGCGTTGCACCTGGACGAAGTGCCCGTGCCCGAACTCGGACCCGGCGAGGCGCTCGTGGCCGTTATGGCCAGCTCGGTGAACTACAACTCCGTCTGGACCTCCATCTTCGAGCCGCTGTCGACCTTCGGCTTCCTGGAGCGCTACGGAAAGCTCAGCGAGCTCACCAAACGCCACGACCTGCCCTACCACGTCATCGGTTCCGACCTGGCGGGTGTCGTCCTGCGCACCGGCCCCGGCGTCAACGCCTGGACCCCCGGTGACGAGGTCGTCGCGCACTGCCTCTCGGTCGAGCTGGAGTCCTCCGACGGCCACAACGACACGATGCTCGACCCGGAGCAGCGCATCTGGGGCTTCGAGACCAACTTCGGCGGCCTGGCGGAGATCGCACTGGTCAAGTCCAACCAGCTGATGCCGAAGCCTAAGCACCTCAGCTGGGAGGAGGCCGCGGCTCCCGGCCTGGTCAACTCCACCGCGTACCGTCAGCTCGTCTCACGCAACGGCGCGGGCATGAAGCAGGGTGACAACGTGCTGATCTGGGGCGCCAGCGGCGGACTCGGCTCCTACGCGACACAGTTCGCGCTGGCCGGCGGCGCCAACCCGATCTGTGTAGTCTCCAGCGACCAGAAGGCGGAGATCTGCCGGAAGATGGGCGCGACCGCGATCATCGACCGCAACGCCGAGGACTACAGGTTCTGGAAGGACGAGCACCACCAGGACCCGCGCGAGTGGAAGCGCTTCGGCAAGCGCATCCGTGAACTGACCGGCGGCGAGGACGTGGACATCGTCTTCGAGCACCCGGGCCGCGAGACCTTCGGTGCGAGTGTGTACGTCACCCGCAAGGGCGGCACCATCGTCACCTGCGCCTCTACCTCGGGCTACAACCACGAGTACGACAACCGCTACCTGTGGATGTCCTTGAAGAGGATCGTGGGCTCGCACTTCGCCAACTACCGCGAGGCGTGGGAGGCCAACCGGCTGGTGGCCAAGGGCAAGATCCATCCGACGCTCTCCAAGGTCTACTCCCTGGAGGACACCGGCCAGGCCGCGTACGACGTGCACCGCAACCTCCACCAGGGCAAGGTCGGCGTGCTCGCGCTGGCGCCCCGCGAGGGCCTGGGCGTGCGCGACACGGAGCTGCGCGAGCAGCACATCGACGCCATCAACCTGTTCCGCGACGCGTCAGCGGAACGGGCCATCCCATCCAGCCCCAACCTCTGAGGCCGACGATGACCGAACGTCAGAAGGACCGGCCGTGGCTCATGCGGACGTACGCCGGTCACTCGACCGCGGAGATGTCCAACGAGCTCTACCGGCGCAATCTCGCCAAGGGCCAGACAGGTCTCTCGGTCGCCTTCGATCTGCCTACGCAGACCGGCTACGACCCCGACCACGTCCTCGCCCGCGGCGAGGTGGGCCGGGTCGGGGTCCCCGTCTCGCACCTCGGTGACATGCGGCGGCTGTTCCGGGACATCCCCCTGGAGCAGATGAACACCTCGATGACGATCAACGCCACCGCGATGTGGCTGCTGGCGCTCTACCAGGTCGTCGCCGAGGAACAGGGCGCCGATGCCGACAAACTGCAGGGCACGACGCAGAACGACATCGTGAAGGAGTACCTGTCGCGCGGGACGCACGTCTTCCCGCCGGGTCCTTCGCTGCGGCTGACGACCGACATGATCACGTACACGGTCAACCGCATCCCGAAGTGGAACCCGATCAACATCTGCAGCTACCACCTGCAGGAGGCCGGGGCCACGCCGGTCCAGGAGATCGCGTACGCCATGTCGACGGCCGTCGCGGTCCTCGACGCGGTGCGCGACTCCGGTCAGGTGCCCGTGGAGAGGTTCGGCGATGTCGTCGCCCGTATCTCCTTCTTCGTGAACGCGGGAGTCCGCTTCATCGAGGAGATGTGCAAGATGCGCACATTCGGCCACATCTGGGACCGGATCACGCGCGAGCGGTACGGCATCGCCGACCCCAAGCAGCGCCGGTTCCGCTACGGCGTGCAGGTCAACTCCCTGGGGCTGACCGAGGCGCAGCCGGAGAACAACGTCCAGCGCATCGTGCTGGAGATGCTGGCCGTCACCCTCTCCAAGGACGCCCGGGCCCGCGCCGTACAGCTGCCTGCCTGGAACGAGGCACTGGGGCTACCGCGTCCGTGGGACCAGCAGTGGTCGCTCCGCATCCAGCAGGTGCTTGCGCACGAGAGCGATCTGCTGGAGTACGAGGACATCTTCGCCGGTTCGCACGTCATCGAGGCCAAGGTCGACGAGCTGGTCACCGAGTCGCTGGCGGAGTTCGACAGGATCCAGCAGATGGGCGGAGCGATGGCCGCCGTGGAGTCGGGCTATCTCAAGTCGGAGCTCGTCTCCTCACACGCCACGCGGCGGGCCCGGATCGAGA
Source organism: Streptomyces sp. NPDC002911 (assembly GCF_053591835.1). NCBI lineage: Bacteria > Bacillati > Actinomycetota > Actinomycetes > Kitasatosporales > Streptomycetaceae > Streptomyces > Streptomyces sp. NPDC002911. The sequence continues at coordinate 182,913 of NZ_JBSFUO010000005.1, forward strand.
GCGGCGAGGAGAAAGTCGTCGGCGTCAACATCCACGAGACGACCGAGCCCAACCCGCTGACCGCCGACCTGGACACGGCCATCATGACGGTGGACCCCGAGAACGAGGCCCGGGTCGTCGCCGCGCTGCACGAGTGGCGCGACAACCGCGACGAGGCCCGGGCCACGGAGGCGCTGTCGGCCCTCAAGAAGGCCGCGGCGGGCACCGCGAACATGATGGCGGCGACCGTCGAGTGCGCACGGGCCGGCGTCACCACCGGTGAGTGGTCCTGGGCGCTGCGCGACGTGTTCGGCGAGTTCCGGGCACCGACGGGCGTCTCGTCCGCACCGGTGGCCGTCACCGCGGAGGCCGGTACCCCGCTGGCGGTGGTCCGCGAGAAGGTGGCCCGCACCGCCGGGGACCTGGGCGTCGGACGGCTGCGCCTGCTGGTCGGCAAGCCCGGCCTCGACGGGCACTCCAACGGCGCGGAACAGATCTCCGTACGCGCACGGGACGCCGGCTTCGAAGTCGTCTACCAGGGCATCAGGCTGACGCCCGAGCAGATCACCGACGCCGCGCTGGCCGAGGACGTGCACTGCGTCGGTCTTTCCATCCTGTCCGGCTCGCACGCCGAGCTGGTGCCGGACGTGCTGAACCGGCTGCGAGAGGCCGGTGCGCCGGACATCCCCGTGATCGTCGGCGGCATCATTCCCCCGGCCGACGCCCAGGCCCTCGTCTCCGCAGGCGTCGCCGCCGTCTTCACCCCGAAGGACTTCGGCATCACCGAGATCATCGGCCGTATCGTCGACGAGATCCGGAAATCAAACAAGCTCGACCCACTGGAGGTCCCCGCATGACCACGCCCACGACGCCCGTGAACCGGCTGCGTCCGCGCCGCTCCTGCCTCGCCGTACCCGGCTCGAACCCGCGGTTCCTGGAGAAGGCCCAGGGCCTGCCGGCCGACCAGGTGTTCCTGGACCTCGAGGACGCCTGCGCGCCGCTCGCCAAGGAGGGCGCCCGGCACCACATCGTCGACGCCCTGAACAACGGCGACTGGACCGGCAAGACCCGGGTCGTGCGGGTGAACGACTGGACGACGCACTGGACGTACCGCGACGTCATCACGGTCGTGGAGGGCGCGGGCCCGAACCTCGACTGCATCATGCTGCCGAAGGTCCAGGACGCCCAGCAGGTCGTCGCACTGGACCTGCTGCTGACCCAGATCGAGAAGACGATGGGCTTCGAGGCCGGCCGGATCGGCATCGAGGCGCAGATCGAGAACGCCAAGGGCCTGGTGAACATCGACGACATCGCCGCCGCCTCGCCCCGGCTGGAGACCCTGATCTTCGGCCCGGCCGACTTCATGGCCTCGATCAACATGAAGACCCTGGTCGTCGGCCAGCAGCCGCCCGGCTACCCGGCGGACGCGTATCACTACATCCTGATGCGCATCCTGATGGCGGCCCGCACGCACGACCTCCAGGCCATCGACGGCCCGTTCCTCCAGATCCGCGACGTCGACGCGTACCGCGAGGTGGCGGGCCGTGCCGCGGCGCTGGGCTTCGACGGCAAGTGGGTGCTGCACCCCGGTCAGGTCGACGCCGCGAACGAGGTGTTCTCCCCCTCACAGGAGGACTACGACCACGCTGAGCTCATCCTCGACGCGTACGACTGGTGCACCTCGGAGGAAGGCGGCAGGAAGGGCTCGGCGATGCTCGGGGACGAGATGATCGACGAGGCCAGCCGCAAGATGGCCCTGGTCATCGCGGGCAAGGGCCGCGCGGCCGGCATGCAGCGCACCTCCAAGTTCGAAGCGCCGGAGGCCTGACCATGCAGTTCGGACGCACATACGAGGAGTTCGAGGTCGGTGCCGTCTACAAGCACTGGCCCGGAAAGACGGTCACCGAATACGACGACCACCTCTTCTGCCTGCTGACCATGAATCATCACCCGCTGCACATGGACAGCAACTACGCCGAGAAGACGACGGATTTCGGAAAGAACGTCGTCGTAGGCAACTACATCTACTCGTTGCTGCTCGGCATGTCGGTGCCGGACGTCTCCGGAAAGGCGATCGCGAATCTGGAGGTGGAATCCCTGAAGCACGTGGCGCCGACTTTCCACGGCGACACGATCTACGGCGAGACGACCGTGCTCGACAAGACGCCGTCGAGGTCCAGGAGCGACCGCGGCATCGTCTACGTGGAGACAAAGGGCTACAAGCAGGACGGCACGCTGGTCTGCGTGTTCCGTCGCAAGGTGATGGTCCCCACCGAGACGTACATCAAGGAGCGCGGCGGAGAGCAGCCCGGACGCCCCGAGCCCATCCAGCCGTCGAGCAAGAACGTGGAGAAGCAGTCATGAGCCGACTCGCGCAGACCGCCGGCCTGACGGATATCCAGCAGGAAATTCTCTCCACGGTCCGGGATTTCGTCGACAAGGAGATCATTCCCGTCGCGACCCAGCTGGAGCACCGCGACGAATATCCGACGGACATCGTCGAAGGGCTCAAGGGACTCGGCCTGTTCGGGCTGATGATCCCGGAGGAGTACGGCGGTCTGGGCGAGTCGCTCCTCACGTACGCGCTGTGCGTCGAGGAGATCGCCCGGGGCTGGATGAGCGTGTCCGGCATCATCAACACGCACTTCATCGTGGCGTACATGCTCAAGCAGCACGGCACGCAGGAGCAGAAAGACACGTTCCTGCCGCGGATGGCGCTGGGCGAGGTCCGTGGCGCGTTCTCGATGTCGGAGCCGGCCCTGGGGTCCGACGTCTCCGCGATCTCGTCCAAGGGCCTCAAGGACGGCGACGAGTACGTCCTCGACGGGCAGAAGATGTGGCTGACGAACGGCGGCACGTCCACGCTGGTCGCCGTCCTCTGCAGGAGTGACGAAGGACACCCTGCGGGCACGGCTCCGCACAAGTCGATGACGACGTTCCTGGTGGAGAAGGAGGCGGGCTTCGGAGAGGTCCGGCCCGGTCTCACGATCCCGGGGAAGATCGACAAGATGGGCTACAAGGGCGTCGACACGACAGAGCTCATCATGGACGGACTGCGCATTCCGGCCAATCGCGTACTCGGCGGCACCACCGGCCGGGGTTTTTACCAAATGATGGACGGCGTCGAGGTCGGTCGGGTCAATGTCGCCGCGCGTGGCTGTGGCGTCGCGCAACGTGCGTTCGAACTGGGTGTGTCATACGCCCAGCAGCGTCAGACCTTCGGAAAGCCGATCGCCCAGCACCAGGCGATCCAGTTCAAACTGGCTGAAATGGCCACGAAGGTCGAAGCCGCGCATGCAATGATGGTGAATGCGGCACGCAAGAAGGACTCCGGGGAGCGGAACGACCTGGAGGCAGGGATGGCGAAGTACCTCGCCTCCGAGTACTGCAAGGAAGTCGTCGAGGACGCCTTCCGCATCCACGGCGGCTACGGCTTCTCCAAGGAGTACGAGATCGAGCGCCTCTACCGCGAGGCCCCGATGCTGCTGATCGGTGAAGGTACCGCCGAGATCCAGAAAATGATCATCGGTCGCCGACTACTCGAGGAGTACCGATTTCAGGGCTGAAATGTCCCTTTCAAGGTGATCTGGTGGCGAAGAACATCACACCCGGTCAACCTCGTCCGGAGCCTTTCAGCTGTCCGACTCGGCTGCTGGCTTGCCCAGTTGCCGCTCGCACCCGATAGCATCGCGGGAAAGCCGCCGTCCCCCCGTTGCCGGCGCGGCATCCTCCGCTACGAAGGTCATCCATGCCCGACAGTCAGAACTCTGCACCACGCGGCGGGGTCCGCCTTGCGCGCGGAGCTTCGCCGTGGCTCCTCCCGACCGTCGCCACCGCGGCACTCAGCATCGCCCGGGCCCGCCGGTCCGGACGCTGGGCCGCCGTGGCCGTGCCCACCACCGCGCTCGCGGCGGGCATGCTGTGGTTCTTCCGTGACCCCGAGCGCGAGATCACCCAGGGCCGCGTCATCTCGCCGGCCGACGGCGTGGTGCAGAGCATCATGCCGTGGAAGGACGGGCGCACCCGCGTCGCGATCTTCATGAGCCCGCTGAATGTTCATGTCAACCGGGCTCCGCTGTCCGGCACCGTGACCTCGGTCGAGCACATCCCGGGTGGTTTCGTCCCGGCGTTCAACAAGGAGAGCGAGAACAACGAGCGCGTCGTCTGGCACTTCGACACCGAGCTCGGCGACATCGAGATGGTGCAGATCGCGGGAGCGGTCGCCCGTCGGATCGTTCCCTACATCCCGCAGGGCACGAAGGTGGAGCAGGGCGAACGCATCGGTCTGATCCGCTTCGGCTCGCGCGTGGACATCTATCTTCCGGAAGGTGTCGAGGTCGCGGTCGAGGTCGGCCAGGCCACCACCGCGGGGGTGACTCGAATTGACCGTGGTTGATCCCGACACCCAGGCGAGCTGGGTGCCCGAGGCCGAGGAGCAGGACGACACCGAGGACATGCCGCTCTCGATGCGGCTGTCGATAGCGGACACGCTCACCCTCGGTAACGCCACCTGCGGTTTCATGGCGGTGTACTTCACCACCACGGGGATCCTCATCCCGCACCTCACGGGCAGCGACGAGTCGGGCATGGCCAGGCACTCCGCGGCCACCGCGGTGATCCTCATGCTCCTGGCCGCCGTGTTCGACCTGTTCGACGGGCTCGTGGCGCGCAAGCTGCGTTCCTCCCCGATGGGCGCGGAGCTGGACAACCTCTCCGACCTGATCAGCTTCGGCCTCGCACCGGCCTACTTCGTACTGGTGTACGGAATGGTCGCGGACGACGCACACCAGCGGGTGTCGGCGCTCGCGGCTGTCGTGGTGTTGCTGGCGGTGGTGCTCAGGCTTGCGCGGTTCTCGTGCGTGACCTTGAAGGACGGCATGTTCCAGGGCATGCCGAGCCCCTTCGGAGCGCTCACGGTCGTCTCGATCGTGCTGCTCGAGCTGCCCTTCGTGCCGACGCTGCTCGCGATCATCGGAGTGGCATGGCTGATGGTCAGCCGGGTCGAGTACCCGAAGCCGCGAGGCGTTCTCGCGGTAGCGATGCTCAGCTGGATCGTGGCCGCGATGGGGCTCCTCGCCGCCTGGGCGTTCGACGCCCCCGGTGGCCAGCTGCTCCTCCAGACCGGCTGCGCGCTGCAGGTCGTCCTGGGGGCGGTGATCCCGCTCTTCGCCACGGCACGGCGGGTGAACACCTTCCGTGACAACCGGCGCGAGGCTCGGGCGGCGCAGCTCCCGTAACCCCGCGCGACACCCTGTGACGAGGGCCCGGATGCTCCCCGGCATCCGGGCCCTCGCGCGTGCCCGGGTCCTTGATGGTGATCACTCGCCGGCTTCTTCTCATGCGTGCCGTCTTCGGCAGCGGGTGCGGTGCCTCTTGCCACGGGGGAGGCTGGAGAGTGTGCAGGACCCAGCCGCCTCTGTCGCCGCAGGTTCGGGCACGGAGCTGCTGGACGGCGCCGTGGCCCACCTCGTGCACGAGACCGGCGCGTCGGTCGCGCTGCTGTATCTGCTGCCAGGGAAGGGCCGGCCGCTGCACCTGGCCGTGCTCGCCGGGGTGCCGGGCCAGCTGGCCACCCCGTGGACCCGGGTCCCGCTGTCCGCGCCGATGCCGGTGGCGGACGCCGTGCGTCTGGGCTGTCTGATCTGGCTCGGCAGCCAGGAGGAGCTGGCACACCGCTATCCGCGCGCCGCTCTCGTCCTGCCGTACCAGTTCGCGCTGGCCGCCGCCCCCATCCGTACCGGCACGGTTCAGCGAGGCGGACTGGTACTGCTGTGGCCGGGGTCCCACTCCCCGGAGCTGACATCCGCCGAGCGCGAGGCCGTCGCGAGAGGCTGCCACAACATCGGCACGCTTCTGCAACAGGCCGAGGCCGGCGGCTACCCGGTCGTTCCGGGATTCCTGCCACGGGTGCTGCCTCCGCCGGAGCCGCGCGAGCCGGACCCGGGCGAGGCCGCGGCGGCCGCTGCGTTCCTCGAGAGGCTGCCCGGCGGTAGCTGCACGCTTTCGCTCGACGGGAGAGTCACCTACCTCAACGACGCCGCCGCGGAGCTGCTGGGGGCCCGGGCGGACGACGTGTACGGCATGCTGCCCTGGGTGTCGCTCCCCTGGTTGCGTGACCCCGCCGTCGAAGATCACTACCGGGCCGCCGTCATCAGCCGGCAGCAGACGAGCTTCGCCGTGCTGCGGCCGCCGGACCAGTGGCTGGTTTTCCACCTGTTCCCGAACGCCACCGGGATCAGCGTCCGGATCCTGCCCACCTCGGAGCCCGGCCCCACGGAGGTCCCGGCCCCGACGCTGCCGCCGACGACGACCGTTCCCAGCCGGGCCACCGCGCTGTACCACCTGATGCATCTGGCGGCGACACTCACGGAAGCTGTGGGCACGCAGGATGTGATCGAGCTGGCCGCAGACCAGGTGATGCCCGCCTTCCGGATCCAGACCCTGATCATCATGACGTCGGCGGAGGGGCGGCTGCGGGTCGAGGGCCGACGGGGCAGCCGTCCCGCACTCATGGATCGCTTCGACGGTGCGCCCCTGACCTCGCCCACGCCCGCCGCGCACGTGCTGATGACGGGCATTCCCGCTTTCTACCCCACTCTCACCGAGCTGCAGCGGGCGTACCCGTCGGCGCGCCTCCGCAACGCCGTCGCCGCCTGCGCCTTCCTCCCGCTGATCGTTTCCGGGCGTCCGGTCGGCTCGCTGGTCCTCGCCTACGACTGGCCGCACCCCTTCGAGACCGGGGAACGCACTCTGCTCACCTCGATCGCGGGGCTGCTCGCCCAGGCGCTGGACCGCGCCCGCCTCTACGACACCAAGAACCGGCTCGCGCACAGCCTGCAGGCCCACCTCCTGCCTCACACCCTGCCCCGGATCCCCGGTCTGGACGTCGCGGCCCGCTATCTCCCGTCGACCCGGGGCATGGGCGTCGGCGGGGACTTCTACGACCTGATCCGGCTGGACGACACCACGGCCGCGGCGGCCATCGGCGACGTACAGGGCCACAACGAGAACGCCGCCGCGCTCATGGGACAGGTCCGCACCGCCGTGCACGCCTCCGCCGGCGCGCCCCCCGACGAGGTCCTCGCACGTACCAACCGTCTGCTGACCGATCTCGACCCCGGCCTGTTCACCAGCTGTCTCTACGTGCACCTCGACCTCGCGAGGCACCGCGCGCGCCTGGCCACCGCGGGCCATCCCGCACCGCTGATGCGGCAGCCTGACGGACAGACCGAGGTCCTCGACCTGCCGCCGGGCCTCCTGCTCGGCATCGACCCCACGTCCCGTTACCCGACGGCGGAGATCGCCCTGCCTCCCGGCGCGGGGCTCGCCCTGTACACCGACGGACTCGTGGAGGCGCCGGGCGTGGACTTCGAGGACGCCACCGCGGAGCTGGCCGCGCACTACGCCCTTGCCCTGGACCAGGACATGGAGTCCGTCGCCGACACGCTCGTGCGGTACGCGGAACAGTCCACGCCCGGCACCGACGACATCGCGCTGCTCCTCATCAACGCCTCGAGGCCGGAGGGCTGACGGCGGTCGGCACGGTGTTCTCCGCGGGTGGGGGTGTGGAGAGCCCTGGGGCGCCGAGGCGGTGGGGTTTCATCGGCACCCCAGGACGTTCAGGAGCGGCGAGCGCTGCACCCGGCGGCTTTCTCGTCGGTGACTTCATCCGTCGTCGCCTTTCATGGTGTAAGGCAGGCAGAGGATCATGGGAGCGCTCCCATCCGTTGTTCACATGAAGCCAGCGAGGCGGATGCGCTGTCAATGGGCATGACCATCTTCAGTTCTTGAAGCCGCATGGGGACATGCCGAGCCGGAGCAGGGGAACGGGTCCGGCCGGTCGGCCGGACCCGTTCCACGGAGCGTCAGGTGTCAGGGCTCGAGCGTGAAGGACTCGGCGGCCGGGGCAACCTCGGCCGGGCGGACCACCTTGAGGCCGCCAGGTGTCTCGGCGTCCGGTTTCATGACGACGGTCTGCCGGGTGGACGGTGCCGACGGGTCGGTGAAGTCGTGCGAGATCCCGAAGTCGGCGCCGAAGTCCTTGATGGTGAGCAGGGCCTTGTCGACGCCCTCACGGGTGAGGTCCTTCGACTCGCAGGCCGTCTTCAGCGCCTCGCCGAAGACGGACGCCGCGTTGTATCCGGCGATGACGCCGTTGTCGAGGCCGTCCTTCGGGTACTTGGCCCCGTAGGCTCTGGAAAGCTTCGCCGGGCCTGCTGCCGCGTCACCGATGGGCAGCGTGGAGGCGCCGACGTAGTAGTCCTTCTGCAGGGCCGCGCCCGCCTGGGTCGCCAGGAGCTGCGGGGCGTACGCGGAGTTGTTGCCGACGACCGGGACATCGAAGCCGGTGGCCGCGGCGACACCGACCAGGGAGGCCGCCTGGCGCGGACCCGCGCTGACGATGACCGCCTTCACGCCTGCCTGCTTGAGCGCGGAGACCTGGGCGGTCATGTCGTTGTCGGTCGGCTTGATCTTCTGCTCGACGACGGTGAGGCCCGCCTCCTGAGCCGCGTGCTTCGAGCCGGCCAGGGCGTTCTCGCCGTAGTCGCCCTCGAAGTACACATGGCCGATCTTGTCGCCCTCGGCGATGCGCTTCCCGTCGAGCAAAAAGTCGATCAGGTTGATCGTCTCGACGTCGTAGGTGGCGCCGATGACGCGGACGTACTTGGACCCGACGAGGTTCGCCGACCACGCCTGGGGCAGGACGATCCCCTTGTCCTGTCCGTCGATGCGCGACTCGACTGCGGAGACGAACGGGGAGCCGATGAACTGGGTGAAGCCCAGCACGTCCGGTTCGAGCTCGGTGTAGGCGCCGATCGCCTTCTGCGGGTCGTATCCGTGGTCACGGACGGTCAGTTCGATCTGCCGGTCGCAGATGCCGCCGGCCTTGTTCGTCTCCTCCACCCACAGCTGCTGGGCCTGGGTGACGCTCTTGCCCAGCGAGGCGTACACCCCGGTCATGTCGGTCAGGGCGCCTAGGGTGATCTTCGAGTCGGTGACACCCTCCCCGGTCTTCACGCCGTTCTTGTCAGCGGCGCCGCCGTCGGACGACTTCGCCTTCTCGCTGCATCCCGCGAGGGTGAGGGTGAGAGCCGCGGCAACGGCTCCTACAACGCGTAGCTTCATTTCTTCTTCTCCCCTGGAGTCTTCAGTCGCGCAATGCCGCCGGGCAGGAACAGGACGACCGCGACGACCGCGGCGCCGTACAGATAGCGGGACGCCTCGCCCGGTGCGATGCCGCCCGTACCAGGGGCGGACACCAACGGGAGGGAGTCGCTGTAGTGGGTGAGCACCTGCGGGAGCAGCGACACGAAGGCGGCGCCCATGACGGCTCCCGCGACGCTGCCCAGCCCGCCGATGACGATCATGGCGAGGTATTCGAGGGAAAGGATCATGCCGAAGTACTCGGGCACGGTCCGCTGGAAGACCAGCGCGAGCAGGACGCCCGCGAGGCCCGCGTACATCGAGGACAGGACGAAGACACCGGCCCGGTATCCGGCCACCGGCACCCCCATGACGCCTGCGGCGATCCGGTGGTCCCGGATGGCGTTGAGCGCCCTGCCGGGCCTGCCACGCAGCACGCCGCGTGCGAAGAGCCCGCCGGCCAGGAGCACGGCCAGTCCGAGGTACCAGAGCTTTTCGGAGGACTGGAAGGGCACTGCGGCGACGAGCACCTCGGTGTCGTCGAAGGTGAACCCGAAGAGTGAGAGGGGCGGCACCGGACGGCCGTTGAAACCGCCGGTGAGCGAGCCCGCGTTGAACAGCACGTGCTGGCCGATGAAGATCAGCGCGAGCGTGGCGATACCGAGGTAGGCGCCGCTCAGCCGCCCCGCGATCGGGCTGAAGAGTCCGCCCGCGGCGCCCGCCAGGAGCACGGCCAGGATGGCCGCGAGCCAGGTGGGCAGGCCGAGGCCGGTGAGGGTGTGCCCGTTCTCGGTGCTGCTCTCCCCCGCCAGGACGCAGTAGCCGTACGCGCCCACCGCGAGGAAGAAGGCGTGCCCCATGGAGAGCTGGCCGGTGGAGCCGGTGAGCAGGTTGAGCCCGATCGCCCCGATCGCGGCGGCCATGGCGAACAGTCCCGCCTGGAGCCAGAAGCGGTCCAGGTAGAACGGGAGCAGCAGGAGCAGGACGGAGCCTGCGAGCCAGAGACTGGGGGCGGGGCGGCGCAGCCGCCCCGCGAACGACGGTCCGGCGGCGGCAGCGGGTGCGGCCCCGGCGGCGTCCTTGGTGGCGTCCTTGGAGGCTTCAGACACGGGACAGCTCCTTCGTACCGAAGAGTCCCGCCGGCCGGACGAGCAGGACGACCACCATCACCAGGTACGGCGCGAGATCACCGATGCCTCGTCCGAGGAAGGAGAGGTCGCTCTGGTAGCCCGTGGCGAGCGACTCGGTGACTCCGACGACGAGCCCTCCGACGAGTGCCCCGGTCGTGGAGTCGAGGCCGCCGAGTATCGCGGCGGGGAACGCCTTGAGCGCGGCGAGTGAGGTGGCCCGTTCCAGGCCGGGGGTCGGGAACACCGTGAGGAAGAGCGCGGCGACGGCGGCGAGTGCGCCGGCGACCGCCCAGGCGGAGAGGGAGACCCGGCCGAGCCGGATGCCCATCAGCGCGGCGGTCTGCGGGTTCTCGGCCGCGGCCCGCATGGAGACGCCCCACGAGGTGAAGCGGAAGGCGAGCAGGAACACCGTGATGAGCAGCCCCGCGACCAGGAATGCCGCGATGCGGGTCTCGGCGAGGGTGACGCCCCCGATGGTGACGACGTCGTCGCCCCACGGGTCGCCCAGCGACATGACGTCCGTCCCCATCCGCCGGGTGAGTTCGGTGGTGAGGAGAATGTCGACGCCGATGGTGACGATGGCCAGAACGCTCTGGTCGCTCCCCCGGTAGCGGCGCATCACGAAGAACTCGACCGCCGAACCGACGACCGCCGCGCCCGCGATCCCGACGCCGAGCGCCGGCCAGAAGCCGATGTCGTCGTGGAGCACGGCGGTGACGTAGCCGCCCGCCAGGAGCAGCGAGGCGTGGGCGAAGTTGACGACTTCGGTCGCCTTGAAGATGACGACGAAGCCCAGCGCGATCAGTGCGTAGACCGAGCCGATGGACAGGCCGCCGAGGAGGAGCTCGATGAAGGTGGTCATTCCTGCGCCCCCAGGTAGGCCCGCACGACGGCCGGGTCGTTCTGGACCTCGGCGGGCGTGCCGCCCGCGATCCGGCGTCCGAAGTCGAGTACGGTCACGGCGTCCGCGAGCCGCATCACCACCCCCATGTCGTGTTCGACCATGACGATCGAGATGCCGAGGCTGTCGCGCACGCCGGCGACCACGGCCGCGGTGCGGCGGCGCTCCTCGGCGGTCATGCCCGCGATGGGCTCGTCCAGGAGCAGTACTCGGGGCTCCATACACAGGGCGCGGCCGAGCTCGACGAGCTTCTGCTTCCCGTACGGGAGGGCCCCGGCGGGGAAGCCGAGTTCCTTCTCCAGGCCGATGAACCCCGCGATCTCACGCACCCGTTCGAGATGCCGATGGGCCTCCCGGGTCGCGGAGGGCAGCCTCAGTCCAGAGGCCACGAAGCCGGCGCGGGTGAGCCGGTGCCGGCCGAGCATGAGGCTTTCGGTGACGGTGGCGTGCGGCGGCAGGGCCAGGTTCTGGAAGGTGCGGGCGACGCCGAGGTCGGCGATCTTGTGCGGGGCGAGGCCGGTGAGTTCGGTGTCACCCAGGTGCACGCTGCCCGAGGTGGCGCGGTACACGCCGGAGAGCACGTTGAAGGTGGTGGACTTGCCTGCGCCGTTGGGTCCGATGACGGCGTGCACGCTGCCCGGCTCGACGGTGAAGGACACCGCGTCGAGGGCGGTGAGCCCGGCGAAGCGTACGGTCACGTCGCGTACGGCGAGAGGGGCCGGGGCTGTCGTCACGCGGACCACCTGCTCAGGGCGCGGGGGACGCCTTCCGCCCGGGCCGCGTCCTCGGCGGCCGTCTCGTCGACGACGCCGAGGTAGCGGCGGCGTACCTCGTCGGAGGCTGCGAGCTCGTCGGCCGGGCCGTCGAGTGCGACCTCGCCGACGTCCAGGACGTACGCCGTGGAGCCGAGCCGCAGCGCGATGGCCGCGTTCTGCTCGACGAGCATGACGGAGGTGCCGCTCGCGTTGATCTCCTGGATCGTCTCGGCGATCTTCGCCGCCATCAGCGGGGCGAGGCCGAGGGACGGCTCGTCCAGCAGCAGCAGGCGGGGTCCGGCCATCAGGGCCCGGCCCATGGCCAGCATCTGCTGCTCTCCGCCGGACAGCAGACCGGCCCGCTGGTGCGCGCGTTCGGCGAGCACCGGGAACAGCTCGTGTACGCGGTGGAGGGCGGCGGCCGCTGCTTTGCGCCCGCCGCGTGCCCCGAGTGCGCCCGCCCGCAGATTGTCCGCCACCGTCATCCGCGCGAACACCTGTCGGCCTTCCGGTACCTGAATCACTCCCGCCGCCACCACCTGGGCGGGGCGGAGCCCGTCCAGAGGACGGCCGTCGAAGCGGATGGTGCCCGTGTGCGTGCCGCGGTGGAAGCCGAGGGTCCGCGATACGGCCCGCAGCAGCGTGGTCTTGCCGGCGCCGTTGCCACCGAGCACAGCGGTGATCGCGCCGGCGGGCACGTCGACGGAGACGTCGCGCAGTGCCCGTACCGGGCCGTAGCCCACGGACAGTTCGCGGATCTCGAGCGTTGCCATGCGTCCTCCTCCTTCCGACTGGTCGTCGTGGTGCCACAGACCAGCAGCGGGCGCGGCGCACGTCCACGGCCCCCGGCGCAATCGCTGCGGGTGACCAGTCTTCGAACGGCGCGGTTGTGCGGGTGCACAGAGGGAGGCGAAGCCCCGTGGTCCCCCGGCACGGCCGGTGGCATTCTCATCAGCCATGAGCGGCTCGGCTGCGGAACGGAGCGAAGAGATGCGGCGGCGCAGTGACGAGCGGGGCCGGGCGCTGCTCGACGCCCTGCTGGAGGGCCGGTCGGAGCCGGGCCTCGCGGCGCGCACGGCGAGCGGTCTGAATCTGCCGGAGCAGGGCCGCTACGCGGTGGCCGTGCTCCGGAACGGCGGAGGCGGGCCGGCGGGCGTGGCGATGGAGGCGGACGGGCTCCGGTTCTTCCGGCGGGAACGGGCGGACCGGGAGATCCTCGTCGTCGCCCTGGGTGACCGGGACCCGGCGGCGCTCGCCGCGCTGCTGGAGCGGTGGTGCCCGGGCGCCGGCGGAATCGGCCCGGTGGCCGACGGCCTGGGGGGACTGGGGGCCGCGCGCCGGCTGGCCGAGGTGGCGTTGCTGACCTGTCCGCCGGGCACGAGGGAGATCGTCCGGCTGGAGGATCGGCTGCCGGCGGCGCTGCTGGTGAGCCAGCCGGAGCTGTCGGCCCGGCTGGTCGCGGATGTCTTCGGCCCGCTGCTGGCGCTGGACCCGGCGGACCGGGCGCTGCTGGTCCGGACGCTCGAGGCGTGGCTGGAGTGCGGCGGGTCCGCGGGTCGGGCGGCGGGGCGGTTGTACTGCCACCGCAACACCGTGCTCAACCGTTTGCGGAGGATGGAGCGGCTGACCTCGCGGTCACTGTCACGGCCGCGCGAACTGATCGAGATGATGCTGGCGCTGGACGCGTTCAGACTGACGGCGCCGCAGCCGTGAGGGGATGCCGGGCGGGCACCCCCTCAAGGCCGTGCGTCAGGACAGCAGGTCGCGGGCGATCGCCTCGGCCGCGCGTTCCAGCAGCGGGCCGGCCTGGGCCATGCAGATGGCCGGGTCGGGTTCCAGGTCCGTCAGGGCGTAGGCACGCCGGATGCCCGCCCGGCCCAGTGCTTCCGGCGACAGGGCGAGGCGTCCGCATACGGCGACGGCCTCCACACCCGCGGCACGCGCCGCGGCCGCGACACCCGCAGGGGCCTTGCCGTGCAGGGTCTGCTCGTCGAGCGAGCCCTCGCCGGTGACGACGAGCGTGGCCTTGGCGAGCGCCGGGGCAAAGCCCAGGACGTCGAGCATGACCTCGATGCCGGGCCGGAAGCGTGCTCCCAGCGCGACCAGTGCGCCGTACCCGATGCCTCCGGCGGCGCCCGCTCCGGGCAGCGCGGCGGTCTCGGGTCCCAGCACCGACGCGTAGTGGACGAGCGCCGCGTCGAGGACCGCGACGTCGTCCTCGGTGGCGCCCTTCTGCCGTCCGTAGATCTCCGGGGCGCCCTTCGGGCCGGTCAGCGGGTTGTCCACATCGCTGGCCAGGATCAGGTCGATGTCCGCGAGGCGGGGGTCGAGCCCGGACAGGTCGGCCTCGGCCAACTCGGCGAGTGCTCCGCCGCCGGGACCGACGGGCTTGCCGTCGCCGTCCAGGAAACGCGCCCCGAGCGCGGCGAGCATGCCCGCCCCGCCGTCCGTCGTGGCACTCCCGCCTACGCCGAACACGATCGTCCGAGCGCCCGCGTCGAGCGCTGCCGCCAGCAGTTCCCCGGAGCCGTACGTGGTCGCCGTGAGCGGGGCGAACTCCCCTGCGGGCAGGTGCTGGAGGCCCGAGGCCTCGGCCATCTCCACGACGGCGGTGTCGTCACGCACCGCGTACCCGGCGGTGACCGGGGTGCCCAGCGGCCCGGTCACCCGTGCCTCGCGTCGTACGAATCCGGCGGCCACCGCCGCCGCGACCGTACCGTCACCGCCGTCCGCGACGGGCAGGATCTCCACCCGCAGCCCGGGGACGACACGCCGCAGCCCGGCCGTCACACGCTCCGCGACCTGTACGGCCGTCAGGGAGCCCTTGAACTTGTCCGCCGCCACGAGCACGTGGGGGGTCTCCATCACTGCTCCGTCCGTCACCTTGTATCCCTTTGCTTTCGAACAGGCAGTCGCGCCGCCCCGACCTTATCCGGACCGCCCCCGGTCTGCCCATGGCTGTCCGCCCTCCGGCCGGTTTCGGCCGGAGGGCCCTGTTCCACGGACGGCGACATCCTCTCGGTGAGCAGCGCCCCGGACGCCGCGAGGGTCAGCAGACCGCCCACGAGGAACGTGGCCCGCACGTCCGACCCGGACAGGATCATGCCGCCGAGCAGCGCCCCTGCCGCGATCCCGGCGTTGTAGGCACCGGAGTTGGCCGCCAGCGCGATCTCGGTGCGGCCGGGAGCGACACGGAGCATCTGGTTCTGCGTAGCCATGAACACCGGGCCGAGCGAGCCTCCCAGCAGCGCCAGGCACGCGACCGCGGCGGCCTGGACGGTCCCGGCCGCGTACAGGCCCAGCATGCCGACCGCCTGGGTGGCCACCGGGACGACCAGCGTTCCGCGCGGGAAGCGGTCCAGGAGCGGTCCGGCGATCGTCACACCGAGCACGCCCGCGACGCCGGAGACCATCAGCAAGGCGCCGGCCGAGGTGTCGGAGAAACCACTCACGTCACCCAGAAACTTCACGATGTACGTATAACCCGCGAACGCGCCCGTGACGGACAGCACGGTGGTCACCAGCACGATCCCGAACCGGCGCTTGTCGGGTGCCGAGCCGTGGGCGGCGTGTCCCTCCCCCGGAGGCGATGTCGGGAGCAGGGCAGCGATCGTCACGAGGGAGACCAGCCCCAGCCCGGCCAGCACGACGAGAGGGACCTGCCACGCGCTCTGCTGGCCCAGCCACGTACCGGCGGGGACGCCGAGTACCAGGGCCAGCGAACCGGCCACTGACAGCACCCCGATCACCCGTCCCCGGACGTCCGGCGAGAACAGCCCGACCGCCAACGGCCCCATCACCGCCCAGAACAGCGCCTGGGCGAGCGCGGTCACCAGCCGGGCGGCCATGAGCAGCCAGTAGCCGGCGCCCAGCGCCGAAACCAGACTGGACAGGACGAGCGCGGCCAGGAGCACGGTGAGCACATGACGGCGCGGCACGGACCGCGTGACGTGTGCGATCGGCAGGGAGGCCACGGCGACGGTCAGTCCATAGGCGGTGACCAGATAGCCCACCGCCGAGAGGGACACCTGGAGGTCGACCGAGATGACCTCGAGCAGCCCGATCGGGAGGTTCTCCGTGGTGTTGAACGTGAACGCGGCCAGCATCAGGGCCGCGAGCAGGGCCAGTCTGCGCCGGCGAGCGGGCTGTGCCGTTTCCATGCAGCCTCGATCCTGCTTGTCCACGCCGGTCGGACCCCTTCTCAACGTACAAACAAGTCTGCGGCACCAGGGGGCACTTGAGGCCGCATGAGGCGGGAACGTGCGTGCCGGACGCCGGCTCCGAGCCTGGGCGCAATCAGTTCCTCGGCGACCCGTCGCGCGACGTCCGATCGCGTCCCGAGTCGCGGCGGAATCGGCGTAGGAGGCGGGCAGCACTGGCCGAGGAGACCGCCCGCGAACCCATCGGGACGGCGCTGCCCGCGCTGCTGGAGCGGCTGGCCGCGGACACGTTCTGAGGAGTCTCGCGGATCCTCAGGCGCGGCCCGTCCCGTAGAAGCGCACGTAGTCGACCGTCATGCTCGCGGGGGACGGCGTCGAGGCATCGGGCGGGCCTGGCCAGTCGCCTCCGACGGCGACGTTGAGCAACAGGTGCATGTCCTGTTCGAAGACCCAGTCGCGTGGCGCGGGCAGCTTCGACGGAGTCAACGTGAAGTAGGGCTTTCCGTCGACGGACCAGGTGATGCGGTGCGGTTGCTTGTCGACGGCGTAGGTGTGGAACGCCTGCGACGCGTCGGCCGCAAGGGTGGTGGAACCGTCGATACCGTTCTCGTTGAAGTAGGTCGGCCCGTGCACGGTGCCGTACACCGTTCGCGGTTCTCCGCCGACCACCTCGCTGATGTCGATCTCACCCTGTCCAGGCCATTCGACTCCGTTGTCGCCCAGCATCCAGATCGCCGGCAGCAGTCCCGTGCCCGTGGGCATCTTCGCGCGGACCTCCACCCGTCCGTGGGTGAGCGCGACCTTCCCCTCGGTGGTCAGGCGGGCCGACGTCCAGGTGCAGAAATCCTGCGTGTAGCAGGGCAGCTCGGACTCCGCCGGGGCCGGCCGCGCCGAGATCACGAGGTGACCCGCACCGTCGAGAGCGGAGTTGGCCGCGTCGTCCGTGTAGTACTGCAGCTCGTTGTTGCCCCACCCCTCGGCGTCCCGGTTCCCGGTTTCGGTGGTCCAGAATTCTTCCGACGGGCGGGCGGCCGCCGATCCGTCGAACTCGGCCTGCCAGAACGCTTCTTCTGCGGCCGGGGGAGAGTGCGTGGGCGCCGGAGCAGACCCGCATCCGCTCAGCAGTCCGCCCAGTGCCAGCACGAGTGCCAGGCGGGTACGTCGGTTCATAGCTCTGCTCCTGTCGCGTGTCCGGGCCTTCACGACCCCTCGCCGTCCAGTCCTGCGCGAATCCGGCGGGAGGGGCTGAACGCGTACAGGTCCAGGATCTCCGGCGCGTCCGCCAGGCCTGGTCCGCCCTCCGCCGCCCAGGCGGCGATGTCGGCGACGGCGTGCGGGTCGTTGACCAGCCCGAGCCAGACGGGGCGGCCGCCCGCGCGACGGCCCTCGGCCGAGGGCTGTACGACGATGACGTTGCCGTGCTCGCAGGCGTCCAGGCACTCCACCGCCCGGACGGTGGCGGCCCCGTCGAGGGACTGCCGCAGCTGCGCGAGCTGCCCGGCGTGGTCCACGCCCGGGATCTTCGGGGTGCCGCAGCAGCAGCCCCGGCAGACGCTCACCGTGGGCCGGGACGGGCCGGCACCAGCGGCCTTGCGCGGTCGGCGGCTCATGCGGGTCCAATTCCGGGCGCGGCGTAGCTGATCACCGTAGGACTGTACCGAGCCGCTCCCTCGCAGGTCCGGTGGGGTATCGTTGGCGGCTGCGAAGGGGAGTAGCCCCGCAAACCGGTCGTCGACACACTGGAGCCTTCGGGTTCCCGGTGGCCGGGCTCGTAGATCCTTACGGGCGGGCGAGACCTTCGGTCAGGTATGACACGCCCGCGCCCTGCGGGCGCTGCGCTCATGCCGGGCCGAGTGGTCCTCCGAAAAAGCCCGAGTGGCACTTCGCGGAAGGCCCGGGGCCCGGCTCTCACAGAAAGCCACCCGGAATGCATCTCGACCCCCTGGCGATCCTCACCGCCTTCGGGCTGATCTTCCTCGCGGAGCTCCCCGACAAGACGATGTTCGCCTCGCTGGCCATGGGCACACGCATGCGCCCGCTCTATGTCTGGTTCGGTACGTCGTCCGCGTTCATCGTGCACGTCGCCATCGCGGTCGGGGCGGGCGGGCTGATCGGCCTGCTTCCCGACTGGACCGTCAAGCTGGTCTCGGCAGCCCTCTTCGCCTTCGGCGCGTTCATGCTGCTGCGCAGCGGTGGCGGTGACGACGACGAGGACGCGGAGATCAAGACGGTCACCGGCTTCTGGCCGGTATATTCCACCGCCTTCATGGCGGTGTTCATCAGCGAGTGGGGCGATCTGACCCAGATCACCACCGCCAACCTCGCCGCGAGCAGCGGCGCCTGGTCCACTGCCATCGGGGCGGCCGCCGCCCTCATGTCGGTGTCCGCGCTGGCGTTGCTGGCGGGGCGGTTCATCGCCAAGCGGGTGCCGCTGAAGACGGTGCAGCGCATCGGCGGTCTGTGCATGCTCGCCCTGGCGATCTGGTCGGTCGTCGAGATCTTCACGGGCTGAGAGCACGGCCGGGGCCAGGGTGTGGGGGCCGGGTGATCCCCACACCCCCGCCCGCGCTCAGACGCGGAACAGGGCAGGTACCTCGCTCTCCGTTCCCCGTTCGAAGGCCAGCAGTCGCTGCTTGCGGTCCAGCCCGCCGCCGTACCCCGTCAGGCTCCCCGAGGCTCCGATGACACGGTGGCAGGGCACGATGATCCCGACCGGGTTCCTGCCGTTGGCGAGGCCCACCGCGCGGGAGGCACCGGGCTTGCCGAGGCGGTCTGCCAGTTCTCCGTAGGAGCGGGTCTCGCCGTACGGGATGCGTACGAGCTCGGCCCAGACCCCGCGCTGGAAGACGGTGCCGTGCAGACGCAGCGGGAGGTCGAATTCCGTCAGCTCGCCCGCGAAGTACGCGTCCAGCTGGCGGGCGGTCTCACCGAAGGGACGAGGGTCCGGCACGCCGAAGGTGTCCTCGGGCGGTCGGTGCCGCTGCCCGGTCATGTAGAGACCGGACAGCACTCCGTCGGTCGCTACCAGGGTGAGCGCCCCGTACGGGCTGTCGATGACCGTGTGCTGCCTGGTCACCGTGGGTGTGGTGGTCACAGTTCGTCCTCGTGCCTTCAGACGGGAAGATGGTTGATCGGGTGGTCGTCGACGGTCCACAGATACTGCACGGCATAGGCACGCCAGGGGCGCCACCGCGAGGCGCGTGCGGTGAGGGCGGCGGGGGTGGCCGGCAGGCCGAGGTGTCCGGCCGCTCTGCGGATGCCGAGGTCGCTGGGGAGGAAGGCGTCGGGGTCCCCGAGGGCCCGCATGGCGATGACCTCGACCGTCCAGGGGCCGAAGCCCGGCAGCGCGCCCAGTTCCGCGCGGGCTTTTTCCCAGTCGGTGCCCTCTCCCAGGCTCAGGGACCCGTCGGCGAGGGCGGCCACGAGGGTGGTCAGCGTGGCACGGCGGCTGCGCGGCAGGGCCAGCGCCTCGGGGTCGAGGCCGGCCAGTGCGTCGGAGGTCGGAAAGAGATGGGTCAGGCCGCCTTCCGGGTCCTCCACGGGAATGCCGTGGGCGCCGACCAGACGCGCCGCGTGGGTGCGGGCGGCGGCCGTGGAGACCTGCTGGCCGAGCACGGCGCGTACGGCGAACTCCGCCGCGTCGACCGTACGCGGTACCCGGCGCCCCGGACCCGCTTCGACCAGCGGGGCGAGCAGCGGATCCGAGCGCAGCTGTTCGTCCACGGCGACGGGGTCGGCGTCCAGGTCGAGGAGTCTGCGGCAGCGGTTGATGGCCTGGGTGAGGTCGCGGGGGTCGGTGAGGAAGAGCCGGCAGTCGATGTGACCGGACCGCGGGGACAGTGCCACGATGCCGTGCCCGTGCGGGAGGGTGAGCGTGCGGCGGTAGGCGCCGTCGCGCCATTCCTCGACGCCGGGGACGGCGGTGGCGGCGAGGTGCCCGAAGAGGTTGCTTGGGTTCAGGGGGGCGCGGTACGGCAGCCGCAGGGTGATGACCCCGGACGTCCCCGGCGTGCGGCGCCCTCGTGCCGCGCGGGTTCGCAGCTCACCCGGGGCGAGCGCGAAGACCTCCCGCACGGTGTCGTTGAACGTACGGATCGACGAGAACCCGGCCGCGAACGCGACCTCGGCCATGGGGATACCGGTCGTCTCGATCAGCACCCTGGCGGTCTGGGCGCGCTGCGATCTGGCCAGCGCGAGCGGCCCCGCCCCGAGCTCGGCGAGGAGCTGGCGCTCGACCTGCCGGGCAGAGTATCCGAGCCGGGCGGCGAGTCCCGGTACGCCTTCCCGGTCGACGACCCCGTCCTGGATGAGGCGCATGGCCCGGGCGACGGAGTCGGCGCGGGCGTTCCACTCCGGGGAGCCGGGGCTGGTGTCGGGCCGGCACCGCTTGCAGGCACGGAATCCGGCCTGCCGGCATGCGGCCGCGCTGGGGTAGAAGGTCATGTTCCGGGCTTTCGGCGCCACGACCGGACAGCTGGGACGGCAGTAGATCCGGGTGGTGAGGACCGCGGTGAAGAACCAGCCGTCGAAGCGGGCGTCCTTCGACCCTACGGCCCGCACGCAGCGCTCGGTGTCGGTGTGCATGGTCCAAGCATCGGGGACGAAGGGGCCGGACGGCTGGCGGAAATCCGACATCGACCTCGCGCGGAAATGCGGCAGGGATGATGCTACGCCTGCGGCCCGTTCCGTCCGGTTCCGGAAGGTTACGGGCCCCGCCCGTCTCGTTCAGGTCGGTGAACTCCCTCCACGCACGGTCGGGGTGCTCCGCCCCCTCCGGTGCGATGAACTGATCCTTCGCCGCGGACGGCTCCCTCGTCGTGGCCTTCGGCGGCGACGAGGTCACGACGTGGTCGTCGACACGGACGTATCGACCGGCGGAGGGCGTCGGTCCGTTCACCGTGAGGTCTTGGTCACCTTCACGCAACGAAACACACCCGAAACGCGTCGGCGTCCTCCGCGAAACGCACGCCCGCGATTCTCTCCGGGCCGGACCGCACGCCGCCCCGAGGAGGGACCCCCTCATGACCCCCGTGACCCTGGCCTCGGCAGGCCTCGACACAGGCGACACCGCCTGGCTCCTCGCCGCCACGGCTCTCGTCCTGCTGATGACGCCGGGCCTGGCCCTGTTCTACGGTGGCATGGTCCGCACGAAGAGCGTCCTCAACATGCTGATGATGAGCTTCGTGTCGATCGCGTTGGTCACGGTCGTCTGGCTGGTCGCGGGCTATTCGCTGGCATTCGGCGACGACACGTTCGCCGGGCTCATCGGCGGCCTCGACCACGTGGGCATGGTCGGCATCGGCCCCGACGACCTCACCGGCAGCGTCCCCACCCTGCTCTTCACCACGTTCCAGCTGACCTTCGCGATCCTCACCGCGGCACTGATCAGCGGAGCGATCGCGGACCGTATGAAATTCGCGGCATGGCTGGTCTTCGTACCGGTGTGGACCCTGCTCGTATACGTTCCCGTCGCCCACTGGGTGTGGGGCCCCGGCGGGTGGATCGCGGACTCGCTCGGCGCCCTGGACTTCGCCGGTGGTCTCGTCGTGGAGATCACGTGCGGCGCGTCGGGCCTGGCCCTCGCCCTGGTGATCGGACCGCGCCTCGGCTTCAAGAAGGACGCGATGCGGCCGCACAACCTGCCGATGGTGATGCTCGGCGCGGGCCTGCTCTGGTTCGGCTGGCTCGGGTTCAACGGCGGCTCGGCGCTCGGCGCCAACGGTCTGGCCGCCGCCTCGGTCCTCAACACCCTTGTCGCCGGATGCACCGGCCTGCTCGGCTGGCTCTTCGTCGAACAGAGGCGCGACGGCCACCCGACCACCTTCGGCGCCGCGTCCGGCGTGGTCGCCGGCCTGGTGGCGATCACACCCGCGTGCGGGACGGTCGGCGTCCTCGGTGCCACCGTCGTCGGACTCGTGGCCGGCGTCGTCTGCTCGTACGCCGTCGCGTGGAAGTTCCGGTTCGACTACGACGACTCCCTGGACGTGGTCGGCGTGCACTTCGTGGGAGGCGTCGTCGGCACGCTGCTCATAGGGCTGTTCGCGACGGCCACGATGACCGGGGGCGCGGAGGGTCTCCTCTACGGCGGCGGAGCGGGCCAGCTCCTCCGGCAGGCTGTCGCCGTGCTCGCCGTGGCCGCGTACACCTTCCTGGTGACGTACGGGATCGGCAAGGCGATCGACCGGCTGATGGGTGTGCGGGCCTCCGAGGAGGAAGAACTCACGGGCCTGGACCAGACAGTGCACGCGGAGAGCGCCTACGATCACGGCGGCCTGGGTCATGCAGCCGCGCAGCCCCCGGGTCACTCCGTACTTCTTTCCCAGGACAGGAGCACCGCCCCATGAAGCTCATCACCGCCGTCGTGAAGCCGCACCGCCTCGACGAGGTGAAGACCGCTCTGCAGGACCTCGGTGTGAACGGGATGACGGTCACGGAGGCCAGCGGATACGGGCGACAGCACGGCCACACCGAGATCTACCGGGGCGCCGAGTACCGGGTGGACCTGGTGCCCAAAGTCCGAATAGAGGTGCTCGTCGAGGACGCGGACGCGGAGCCGGTCCTCGACGCGGTGGTCCGCGCGGCCCGCACCGGCAAGATCGGCGACGGCAAGGTGTGGGCGCTGCCCGTGGAGACCGCCGTACGGGTCCGCACGGGCGAGCGGGGGCCGGATGCCCTTTAGTCCTCCGCGGACAGCCCAGTGGTGGCGGAACGCGTCTTCAGGATCGAAGTACGCCACGGAGACGGACGTGAGGGGATCACCACGGAAGAGATCGCGGGTTCGGCGGTCGTGCGCGTCATGAAGGGTGTGGGCTGGATCACGGTCAACGGATCGGCACGGTGGGCGACATGCTCGCCACCCACACCCCGTGGAACAAGCGGGCCGGCGACTCCTCCGAGAGGCAGAGATAGCCGGACCCTCCTCATGCGCAGGGTGCTCACCTGGATCTTTTCGTCTGCTCCTTCGGCCCGCTGACGTACCTGCGGGACGGGCTCGGTCCTCTGCCCGGGTCGGTGGGCCCCCACTACGACAGCGAACCGGGCCGTCGGCCCTCCTGCCAGGACGCCCTGGCCACCGGCATGCTGCCTGCCGGGTGCGCGCTGGACGACGGCATGGGGGTCCTCTTCTCGGACGGTCGCCCGCAGGAGACGGTGGCCCAAGCCCCGGACGCGCACCTCCACCGGGTGGAGCCCGGCGAGGACGGCAGGGCGAGCGAGCCGACGCTGCCGTGCCGCCTGCTCAGCCACGCATGAGCAGGGACAGGGTCAGTCGGTCGCGTCGGACTCCAGGGCGTACAGACGCGGCAGATTGACCACGATCGCCTCCTGAGTGCTGCGGGCGATGACGACCACGGCCTCCTCGGTGGGGTCCGGGTTCTCCTCGCGGTGCGGCACGAACGGCGGTACGAAGATGTAGTCGCCCGGCGAGGTGCGCAGACGCACTTCCTCGGGCTCCTCCCCCGAGTCGTCCAGGAATACGAACTCCGGGTGGCCGCTGACCACATGGATGGCGGTCTCCGACTCGCCGTGGTGGTGGTCGGACGACGCGGTCGCGGGGGCCACATGGGTCTGACCCATCCACAGCTTCTCGGAGCCCACGGTCTTACCGCTGACGGCACTGAATCTGCGCATGCCGCCGGTCTGCGCCGTGTCGCCGTCCAGCGCGTCCGCGCGGATGTGGTGCAGACGGGTGCGCAGGGGCGCCGCCGGGCGGCCCGGGGCTTCATGGAGATGAGGGTGGAACCCTTCTCCGGGGGTCGTCAACGGCTCGCTCATGGCTGGGACGTTAGGGCGGCGGCGAAAAGGATGTCAAGAGGTGTCCTTTGCCGTTCACCTGCGGCAATGTTCCCGCAATGCTGGACGTGGGGCAGGAGCGGGCGACCGGGGAGCCTCGCCTGCAGCTCTTAGCCGGGGCATGATGTGGGCATGCATATCTCCGCGAAGGCGGACTACGCCACGCGCGCCCTTCTGGAGCTCGCGAGTGATCCTGGCCGTCCGCTCTCCTGTGAAGCCATCGCCTCCTCGCAGGAGATTCCGTTCAGGTTCCTGAAGTCCGTGGTGGGCGAACTGCGCAAGGCCGACCTGGTGCGCAGTCAGCGTGGCTGCGAGGGCGGTTACTGGCTCGGCAGACCTGCCGGTGAGATCACCCTGCTCGATGTCGTACGCGCCGTCGACGGCGAACTGATCACTCTGCGCGGTGACTCGCTGGCCGGCCTCGACTATCCCGGCCCCGCGGTTGGCCTGCCCGGGGTGTGGAAGCGGGTCGAGTCGGAGGCCGCGGCGGTGCTCGGCGGGCTGACCCTGGCCGCGCTGCTTCCCGCCGAGGCGCGCGAGGAGCCGTCCGCGATCGGTGCCGCGTGACCGGCGGGCCGGATGCGCCCCCGGTGGAGGTGGTGGAGTACACCGACCCGATGTGCCCCTGGGCCTGGGGGTCGGAGCCCGTGTTCCGCAGGCTGCGGACCGCGCTGGCGGGCCGGGTCCGCTGGCGGCGTGCGTACGCGGTCCTCTTCGACGACGAGGACGAACCGGCGCCCGATCCGGCAGCCGAGACCGCGCATTACGCCGGATACGTCGAGAGGATCAGCGCGCACACCCACGCACCCCGGGCGGCCCGGCTGAGCCGCGTCGCGGCGAGCTCCTGGCCCTCGTCCCTCATGGCGGTGGCCGCCGAACTCCAGGGCGACGACGTGGCCGAACGGGTCCTGCGCCGGCTGAGGGAGAGCGTCTTCGTGCTGGGTGAGCCGGCGGACACCCCGGAGGCCGCGGTAGCCGCCACACACGGCGTCCCCGGCCTGGACCTGGACCGGCTGAGGTCCGACGCGGCCTCGCCCGGGGTGCTGGAGCGGGTGTGCGCCGACCGCGCGGAAGCGCGGCGGCCGGTCCCCGAAGTCCTGGACGTACAGAGTGGATCACCGCATCCCGGCACGGCCAAGGAGGCCTCCGAGGGCGGGTACCGCTACGCGCTGCCGACGCTCCTGCTGCGCGCCCCTTCGGGGTACCGCGCGGTCCCCGGCTGGCGGTCGTACGCGACGTACGCCGCAGCCGTCGAGGAGCTCTGTCCGGGGCTCCTCGGCCCGGCCGCGCCGCTCTCCCCCGCCGAGGCGCTGGAGCGTCACGGGAGCCTGACGGAACCGGAGCGCCACCTGCTGGCGGAGGGAGCGTGGCCCCCGCCGCGGGCGGTCCCGCTGGAAACCGGTAACGGCCCGCTGTGGCTGCATCCTGACGAGGCATCAGCACGTCCGGACGTACCTCGACCCCCTGGCACAGGGCTCTGAGCTGCGGTTGTGCTCCGTCCCGCTGAATGAGACACCAAAGGGTGTCCATTGACAGGCCCGGAGGACTGCCGCCAGGATGTGCCCATGCTCACGACGCACCCCGGTGTGGTGTGCCGCTACGTGGACCTGCGGCGCACCTCCAGCGCACTCTGTCGCTGACCGCCCACCACCCCCGCTCCACAGGCGCCGCCTGACCTCTGTCGGCACCGGCTGTCCGCCGGTCAGCTGATCCGCGCCTGTCCCCCGCACCGGTTCCCCGCCTTCCGTCGCGACCTTTCGTCGTATCCCCGTACGGGACCGTGAGTTCCTCGACGTCCCGCCGGACCGCTCCTGCTCAGCTGTGCGCCGACACCTCGACGGCGCGTGCCGCACAGGCGACGACGGTTCCGGGCGAGTGCCGCGCTGCCCCCTCCCACGCTCCCCCGCCTCCTCATGCCCTGCTCCGGGCCGGGACCCAACAGAGAGAACGACATGTCCGCACGACTCACGATCCGACGCCGACCGGACGCCCGGTCGACCCGACAGGCGGGCGGCCTGAGGGTCGCTGCCCTCGGAACCGCTTTCATCGCCCTGCTCGTGCCGGCTCTGAGCGCTTGCGGCGGCAGTGGCTCGTCGTCGGCCGGCAGCGCCACCCTGAAGTGGGCCTCCTCCTACTTCCCGAGCCACTGGGATCCGGTGGTGGGCGGAAGCGGCGCACAGTTTCGTCAACTCGCACTCGTATACGCGTCGTTGACTCGTACCGACGAGGAGGGAAAGGCCGTCCCCGACATCGCCGAGAGCTGGGAGTACAACGAGAAGGGTGACCGGATCACCTTCCACGTACGCCCCGGGCTGAAGTTCAGCGACGGCGAGCCGGTCGACGGCGCGGCCGTGAAGGCCGCCATCGAGCGGGCACAGAAGCAGAAGAACTCCGCGCTGTTCGGCGACCTGACGTCGATCGGGTCGGTCGAGGCCGACGGGCTGGACGCCACGCTCCAACTCACCCAGGTCGACTACCAGATACCGCAGTTGCTCGGGCAGCGCGTCCTGCAGATAGCCAGCCCGAAGGCGGCCGCGAACCCCACCGAGCTGGACCAGAACCCCGTCGGCGCCGGACCGTTCGTCATCGACCAGCTGATCCCGGGCACCAAGGCGGTCCTGCGGAAGAACCCGGACTACTGGGATGCGAAGAACATCCACATCGACGACGTCGAGCTGGTCTCCGCCCCCGATGCCTCCACCGTCGTCTCGGGACTCCAGACCGGCGTCTACAACTTCGCCGACATCGAACCGAGCCAGGCCACTGCCGCCGACAAGGCGGGCCTGGACGTGTTCTCCCAGCCCGGCTTCAACGCCTCCAACATCAGCCTGAACGTCAACAAAGCGCCGTTCGACGACGACAGGGTGGTCGACGCGCTCCGTCACGCGGTCAACCGCAAGGAGTTCGTCGACAAGCTGACGTTCGGTCATGGCGAGGTCACCGACCAGCCCTTCCCCAAGGGCTACGAGGCGTATGACGCCGAGTCGGAGAACGCCTACCCCTACGACCCGGCGAGGTCGAAGAAGCTCCTGGCCGAGGCGGGCCACCGGCCCGGCGACATCAAGCTGAACCTGGTCATCCCGGCCGAGGACCCCCAGGCCGAGATCGTCCAGTCACAGCTCGCGGCAGTGGGCGTCAAGGTCACCATCAAGATCGACAAGAACTGGGCCACCCCGTTCTTCGCCAAGGACCTGGCCTTCTCCCTGTACTCGACGACAGGACGCGACTCCGCGGTGCAGACGCTCACCGCCCACTTCGGCCCCGACGGCCCGCTGAACCTGAGCACTCCGTACGAGCCGGACGGCTTCGAGAAGGCCGTCGCCGCGGTCCGTCAGACGCCCCTGGACGCACCCGACTACACACGGGTCCTCCAGGCGGCGACGCGTGCGGGCCTCGAGAGCAGGGCCCTGATCTTCACCTTCTCCTCGCCCAACCTCTTCGCCAAGAGCAAGGTGCTCTCCGGCCTGCCGAAGAACCCCGCCCACATCGACTGGACCGGCGTGAAGATCGCCTCCGGCTCCTGACCGTCCATCCACTCCATCCACTGCAGAGAGGGGGCAGCCCCATGACGACGACCACGCCGGAACTCATTCCTGAGCGGCGCCACCGGGTGGCCACGAGCAGGACGCGGCACGCGGCAGGACGGGTGGCGGCCGCGCTCGGCCGGTCGGTAGCGATCTTCGTGCCGGTGTTCCTGGTGGCGACCTTCGTGACGTTCGCGCTGCGGTCCATGAGCGGACTCAGCCCGGCGCGCATCCAGCTGGGCGAGGAGGCCACTCCCGAGGCGATCCGGCGCATCGAGGCCGAGTGGGGACTCGACAAGCCGTTCCTGGCCCAGTACGGGGACTGGTTCTCCGGTGTCCTGCGCGGTGAGCTCGGCACCAGCTGGGTCAACGGGGCCGATATCTCCACGCTGATCGGCCTCGGGCTGGGGGTGAGCCTGTCGGTAGCGACCTTCGCGCTGGTCATCGGTGTGGTCGTCGGCTTCGCCCTCGGCACGGTGGCGGCGCTCCGGCGCACCACCGTCGTCGACCGGGCGATCACGGGATTCGTCACCGTGATCTCGGTGATGCCGGCCTTCGTCGTCGGCATCGTGCTGGTGTCGGTCCTCGCGGTGGGCCTCGATCTGTTCCCCTCGGCCGGTTACGTCCCTGCCGAGCAAGGGGTCGGGCCCTGGCTCGCCCACATCACGTTGCCCGCGCTCGCGCTGAGCTTCGACGTCATCGCCGACGTCGCCCGCCAGCTGCGGTCCAGTCTGGTCGCGGCCTACGGCGAGAACTACGTGACGGGTGCGGTGGTCCGTGGCCTGAGCCCACGGCGGATCTTCTTCGCACACGTCCTGCGCAACGGGCTGGGGCCCGCCCTCGCCACGGTCGGGCAGAAGTTCCCGGCCCTGGTCGGCGCCTCCGTGATCACGGAGTGGATCTTCGGCCTCCAGGGCTTCGGCCGGTTCGCCAACGACTCGGCCCAGGCCGGTGACGTACCGGCGGTGCAGGGCGTGCTCGTGGTGTCGATCGTGCTGGTCGTCTCCTTCAACCTGATCATCAATCTGGTGCTGGCGCGCGTCATGCCGGCATCCCAGCGGGGGGTATGACGATGGTGCGCCGCGTCCTCTCACTCACATCCGGCCGGATCGCCGTGGGCATCCTGGTGCTGATCGCCCTGCTCGCCGTCTGCGGTCCCTGGCTCGCTCCGCAGGACCCCCTGACGACCAGCGACAACACGCTCGCATCGGCCTCGGGCGCCCACTTGCTGGGGACGGACTACCTGGGCCGTGACGTGTTCAGCCGCCTGCTCGACGGCTCGCGGGTCAGCGTGCTCGGATCCCTGGAGGTCGCGCTGATGGCCCTCGTCGTCGGCGCGATCCCCGGCATCCTGTCGGTCTACTCGGGCCGGTTCTTCGAATGGCTGACCCTCCGTCTGGCCGACACCCTGGTCGCCCTGCCGTTCCTGCTGTTCGCCATCGCCGTGATCGCGCTGCTCGGCAACGGCATCACGCAGGCCATGCTCGTCACGGGCGCGCTGGTCTCACCGCTCTTCTACCGGGTGTCGCGCGCCGCCACACTGGCCGTGGCCCGCTCGCCGTACGTGGAGGCGGCGATCGTCTCGGGCGCCTCGATCGGCTGGGTCGTACGCCGCCATGTCTGGGTCAAGGTGCTGCCGCCGATCGCGGTGGCGCTCGCGCAGACCATCGGCGTGGGTTTCGTCATCGTGTCGAGCCTGACCTTCCTCGGTATCGGCGTACAGCCGCCTGCGCCCACCTGGGGCGGGCTGCTCGCCTCCGACCTGGGCTACCTCAGCCACCAGCCCTGGGCACCCGTGGCACCCGTCCTGCTGATCATGATCACCGTGTGGGCGTGCAATCTGCTCGCCGACGCCATCCGCGACGTCTCGGGTGAAGCGGGCCGCGCGCTGGTCAACCAGCGCAAGGCCCGGACCCGCACCGGCCCATCCGCCCCCGTCCCCGTGGGAGGCTCCCGATGAGGACCCTGTCCCAGAACGCCGCCCCCGACCGCGCCCGCGCGCACGCGTCGGCGGCGCCGGTCGCTCCGCCGGTCATCTCCGTCCGCGACGTACACATCAGCGACCGCGTCACCGACCGGGAGATCGTCCACGGGGTCGGCTTCGATCTCACCCCTGGCAGAGCGGTCGGTATCGTCGGCGAGTCCGGCAGCGGCAAGACCCTCACCTGCCGTGCCGTACTCGGCATCCTGCCCCCGCACTTCGAGGTCTCCGGCGGATCCGTCGAGATCGACGGCACCGACATCGCGACCCTGACGCCCCGTCGGTGGACGGCCTTGCGGGGCACCACGATCGGCGCCGTATTCCAGGACCCGGCGTCCTATCTCAACCCGTCGATCCGGGTGGGCGCCCAGATAGCCGAGGTCATCCGGGTCAAAAGGGGCGTGAAGCGGCGCGAGGCGCGCCGACGGGCCCTCGAACTCCTCGCGGCGGTACGGCTGCGGGACCCGGAGCTGGTCTACGGCCAGTACACGTACGAGCTGTCGGGGGGCATGCTCCAGCGCGTCCTGATCGCGGCGGCGATCGCCGTCGAACCGCGTGCCCTCATCGCGGACGAGGCCACGACTGCCCTCGACGTCACGGTCCAGGCGGAGATTCTCGACCTGCTGGCCGAACTGCGCGAGCGCACCGGTCTGGCGCTCGTCGTCGTCTCCCACGACCTGGCCGTCGTCAGTCAGTTGTGCGACGAGGTCCTGGTCATGCGGCAGGGCGAGGTGGTGGAGCAGGGCCCGACGCGGTCGGTGCTGCACGACCCGCAGCACGCGTACACCCGGCTGCTCATGGCCGAGCACGAGCAGTACGGCCTGGACAAGTTCCTCACACCGAAGGAGGCGTCATGACCACCGCGTCGCCGGAAGCGAAGACTTCGGGCCGGGACGACGAGGCTCCGGCCCCCGTCCTGTCCGTCGAGGCCCTGGAGGTCCGTTACGGCCGGGGACGCCGGGGCCGGAGCGCCCTGCGAGGAATCTCGCTGAGCATCGGGCCCGCGGAGACGGTCGGCGTCATCGGCGAGACGGGCTCCGGGAAGTCCACGCTGGCCCGCGCCGTGCTCGGCCTGGTGCGGGCCTCGGCCGGCTCGATCCGGGTCGGCGGTGAGGACGTGACCCGGTACGGCAACCGCCAGTGGCGCGCCCTGCGCCGCCGGGGCATCGTCCAGTACGTCTTCCAGGACCCGCTGCGCAGCCTCGACCCCGACCTCACCATCGAGGACTCCCTGACCGAACCGCTGCTCATCCAGGGGGTACCGCGCAAGGAGGCGGCCGAACGGGGCCGTGCGTTCCTCGACCGGGTCCACCTCTCCGCCGACCTGCTCGAGCGGCTGCCAGGAGAGCTCTCCGGCGGTCAGCGCCAGCGGGTCGCCGTGGCCCGTGCCCTGGTCACGGAGCCCGCCCTGGTCATTCTCGACGAGCCGGTCAGCGCCCTGGACTCCGCCAATCGCGTCCAGGTCCTGGAGATCCTCAAGGAGCTACGCGCCGCCGGCACGTCCCTCGTCTTCATCTCCCACGACCTCGGCTCCATCGCCGGGACCGCCGACCGCATCGCCGTGCTCTACCGGGGTGAGCTCGTCGAGGTGGGCGCGGCCCGTGACGTCATCAACCAGCCACGGCACGCGTACACGCGCCTGCTCGTGGGCTCCGCGCCGACGCTGCACTCGCGGACCGCCGCCAGGACCGAGCGTGAAGCCCTGCGCGCACAGCTGAGTGGCTGACCACAGAGCGTCCGGAGGCCTTCCGGCCCCACTGGCTTTCCCGCACCACTGAGAGGAACACCCCATGTCCCGCAGGATCCATCTCGCACTGCACCCGTACGGCGTCGGCGGCCCCGGCCAGCACGGCCTCTGGAAGGACCCGGGCGTCGCGAAGAACGCCAGCATCGACATCAACTACTACATACAGCAGGCCCAGGCGGCCGAACACGCGCTCTTCGACGCCCTGTTCGTCGTCGACAGCCAGTTCATCAACGCCACGTACCCGTCGCACTATCTGAACCGGCTGGAACCGCTCACCCTGCTCTCCGCCGTCGCCACCCACACCAGGAACATCGGCCTGGTCGGTACGGCCAGCTCGACGTACAACTCGCCGTTCAACCTCGCCCGCCGGTTCGCCTCCCTCGACCACATCAGCGGCGGACGGGCCGGCTGGAACGTGGTGACCAGCTTCGACACCGGTACGTCGAAGAACTACGGGCTCGACGAGCACCTGGACTACGCCACCCGGTACGGCCGGGCCCTGGAGTTCGTGCAGGTCGCCCGCGGTCTGTGGGACTCCTACGAGGACGACGCCTTCCCCGCCGACGTGGAGCGCGACGTCTTCCTCGCCCCGTCCAGGCTGCACGCGCTGAACCACGACGGGGAACACTTCAAGGTCGCCGGTCCGCTCAACATCTCCCGCTCGCCGCAGGGACAGCCGGTCATCTTCCAGGCCGGGGTATCCGCCGAGGGCCGCGACCTCGCCGCGCGCGTCGCCGAGGGCATCTACGCACCGGGCGGCACGCTGGAGTCGGCGCAGGAGTACTACGCGGACATCAAGAAGCGCACCGCGGCCTACGGGCGTGACCCCGACCACATCAAGGTCTTCATCCACGGCGGCCCGATCGTCGGAGCGACCGACGAGGAGGCCCGGCGCCGGGAGCGGGAGATCTTCGAGGAGGACAACGACTTCGCGAGCAACCTCGCGCTCCTGGGCCGCTCCTTCGGCGCGTACGACTTCAGCACGCACGATCTGGACGCCCCGTTCCCGGACGTCGCCCACCTCGCGGAGAAGGGAGGCAGGACGGGCGCCGGGAAGATCATCGAGCGCGCGCGGGCAGAGCGCCTGACGCTGCGTCAAGTCGCGGAGTCCGTCAACGCGTTCCGCCGCTCGCCGTTCGTCGGCTCCCCGGAGACCGTGGCCGACACCATCGAGCGGTGGTCCGGCGCGGGCACCCTGGACGGCATCAACCTGGCCTTCCGGAACAACACCGACCTCGACCGCTTCGTGGACGGTGTGGTGCCGCTCCTGCAGAAGCGCGGCCTGTTCCGGACCGAGTACGAGGCCGACACCTTGCGCGGCAACCTCGGGCTGCCCGTCCCCGCGAACCGCCACACCGCCGAGCGCGAGGCCGCGAAGGGCTGACCCAGGCCCGGACCCCCTGACACAGGCACGCCCACACACGCATACGCAGGAGCCCGAGTTGACCGAGTACACCGACTACTACGCCCCCGAAGGCCTTCGCACGCGCGGCACCCTCCTCGTGGTGCCCGGCCGGGGCGAGACCCGGGCAACCTACACCCGGCTCGGCAGGCGGCTGGCCGCCGACGCCTACCGCGTCCGCGTCGTCGACGCCCCCGGCCTCGACGAGGACGACCTGGCCGGCTCGCTGACCCGCTTCGGTGGACAACTCGCCGCAGCCGCCGAGGACTCGGCCACCGGCGAGGACGGTGGTGTCGCACGCCCCCTCGTGCTCGTGGGAGCGGACAGAGGAGCCGTCGCCCTCGCGGCGCTCCTCGGCCGGGACGACGTTCCGTCCGCCGCGCTGCCCGACGCCGTCGTCCTCGCGGGCATCCCCGGCGGCGGGGCCATCGCCGCCGGCGGCTGGGAGGACGAGCTCGACGTGCGTACCGCCTGCCCCGCCCATCGGGGCACACTCACCGAGGACACCGGGATCAGGCGCGGCGCGCTCGTGGAGGCGGTGCCGCAGGCCCTGCTCTCGGCGGCGTACGGCGGTGACGTGGGCGTTCCCGCGCTGCTCCTGGCCGGCGACGCCGATCCGCTCGCGGACCGCGAGGCACTCCTGCGTACGGCGAAGTCGCTTCCGCGCGCCCGGCTTTCGGTGGTGCGGGGCGCACACCATGACGTCCTGAACGACATGCAGCACCGTTCGGTGGCCGCAGAGATCGTCACCTTCCTCGAAACCTTGCGCGACGAGCTGGTGCCGGTCGTCACGGTCGAATCGAGCGCGTGGTAGCCGCTGCCGCGCACGGCACCGCCGGCACTTCCGACCTGTAGAGAAAGGCTCTCCCATGGCAACCGTCCTGTCCGTCTCCGGCAGTCCCTCCGCCACCTCCCGTACCGCACGCCTCCTGCGCCACCTGGACGACCGGCTCCGGGACCAGGGCCACGACGTGACGCCACTGGACGTGCGCACCCTGCCCGCCGAGGCACTGCTCGGCGCCGACTTCCGGCACCCTGCCGTCGTCGAGGCCACGGCGCTGTTCGAGGAGGCGGACGGGGTGGTCATAGGCACCCCTGTCTACAAGGCCGCCTATTCGGGTCTGCTGAAGACGCTGCTGGACCTGCTCCCGCAGTTCGCGCTGACCGGCAAGACGGTGCTGCCGCTGGCCACCGGCGGCAGCACCGCCCATGTGCTGGCGATCGACTACGCGCTGCGCCCGGTGCTCAGCTCCATGGGTGCGACGCACATCGTCCCGGGCTGGTTCACGCTCGACAAGGACATCACCACCGGCGAGGACGGCATGCTGACCGTCGCCCCCGGCACGGCCGAGGCCCTCACCCAGGTCACGGACACCTTCTCCCGGGCACTGGGCGGGCGTGCGACGGTGCTGACACCCGCGGGCTGAGCCCGGCCGTCCCTCACTCCGCCCTGAGGCGCCGCCACACCGCCTTCGCCGCGTGGT
Organism: Streptomyces sp. NPDC002911; assembly: GCF_053591835.1. NCBI lineage: Bacteria > Bacillati > Actinomycetota > Actinomycetes > Kitasatosporales > Streptomycetaceae > Streptomyces > Streptomyces sp. NPDC002911. The sequence goes on from NZ_JBSFUO010000005.1 coordinate 216,911, forward strand.
AACCCGACATGCCGTGCACACCGGGGCCCGGCGGGGTGGCCGACGAGCAGAGGAAGACCGCGGGGTGCGCGGTGGCGTACGGCACGCGGGCGAGCTTGGGCCGGAGCACCGTCTGCAGCCCGGCGAACGCCCCGGTGGCGATGTCGCCGCCCACGTAGTTGGCGTTGCGTACGGCGAGCCGGGGCGGCCCGGCGACCGCGCGGGCCAGGACCAGGTCGCGGAACCCCGGGGCGAACCGCTCCAGCTGCCGCTCGATGACCTCGGTGGCGTCGCCTTCCCAGCCGGACGGGACATGCCCGTACACCCAGAAGACATGGCTGCCTCCGGGTGCTCGGGACGGGTCGACGATGCTGGGCTGCGCGGTGATCAGGAAGGGGACGCTCGGGTCGCGGCCCTCCCCGGCGGCGCGCAGGGCCGTGTCGATCTCGGCGGCGGAGGAGCCGAGATGGACCGTGCCGGCGCGGCGGGCCTCCTCGGCGGTCCAGGGCACGGGGCCCGACAGCGCGTAATCGATCTTGAAACAGGAGGGGCCGTAGCGGTAGTGGTCGTAGGCGCCGCCGAGCCCGGCGATCCGGGCGAGCGCGGTCGGTGAGGTGTCGAAGATGTACGCGCGGGCGGGCGGGAGCTCGTCGAGGCGTCTGACCTCGATGCCCGTGCGGATGGTGCCGCCCTCTTCGAGCAGGAAGGCGGCCAGCGCGTCGGAGATGGCCTGCGAGCCGCCGCGCGGCACCGGCCAGCCGTTCTCGTGCGCCGCGAGGGCGAAGAGCAGCGCGATCCCGCCGGTCGCGACGCCGCTGGCGGGTGCGATGGCGTGACCGGCGAGGCCCGCGATCAGACCGCGCGCCTTCTCTCCCCGGAAACGCCGGGAGAGCAGCGTGGCGGGCTGGATCGCTGCCATCCCGAAGCGCGCATAGCGGTACGGGTCCTTGGGCAGGCCGTCCCACGGGGTGCGCAGGAAATCCTCGGCGAGGGTGTCCCAGTGGCCGGTGAAGGGTGCGACCAGCCTCCGGTACGCGCCCGCGTCCTCCGGGCCCAACGACATGGCGGTCTCCCCTACGGACCCGGTGAGCACCGCGGCGGAGCCGTCCGGGAAGGGGTGGGCGAGCGACAGGGGCGCGTGGAGCCATTCGAGGCCGTGCCGGGCGAGTGGCATCGCCTTGAAGGCCGGGGAGCCGATGCCCAGCGGGTGCACGGCGGAACACGGGTCGTGGAGGAAGCCGGGGAGGGTCAGCTCCTCCGTACGGGCACCGCCCCCGACGGTCTCCCCCGCTTCGAAGACCTCCACGGCGAAGCCGCGGCGGGCCAGCTCGACCGCGGCTGTCAGCCCGTTCGGGCCCGCCCCCACGACGACTGCATCCAGCATCGATGGCACCTTCGGACTCCTTTGTCAGCCGATGGCCAGGGAACCCAGGATATTCGGGCGCGCCCACAACGGGCCCCCGGGTAGCCTCCCGCGCTATGAACCGCGCATGCGTACCCTCTCCCGCCGTCGCCGCGATGGCCTCCCGGCTCGCCCGGCTTCCCGGTGTCGAGGCCGTCGCCCTGGGCGGAAGCAGGGCCCGCGGCACCCACCGTCCCGATTCCGACTGGGATCTGGGTGTCTACTACCGGGGCGCCCCGGACCTGGCCGCCCTCACCGCGTCGGCGTCCGAGGTCCAGGGGGCGCCTGCCGACGTGACGGGGCCCGGCGGATGGGGCACCTGGGTGAACGGCGGGGCGTGGCTGACGGTGGACGGCGTCGCCGTCGACTGGATCCTGCGCGATCTGGACCGGGTGGAGGCGGTGTGGTCGGACTGCCGGGCGGGTCGCTTCCAGGTGGGGATCCAGCCCGGCCACCCACTGGGTTTCTGGTCCCCGTGTTACGTGGGCGAGGTCGCCCTCGGGCAGGTGCTCGAGGACCCGCGCGGTGAGCTCGCGGCCCTCCGGGAGGCGACGCGCGCCTATCCCGAGCCGCTGCGCGGTGCGCTGGCCGACGCGGCGTGGGAGGCGGACTTCTCCGTGACCGCCGCCCGCAAGTCGGCCCCGTCCGGGGACACGCTCCACGTCGCCCTCTGTCTGTCGAAGGCCTTCGGGGTCCTCGCACAGGCCCTGCACGCCCACCACCGGGTCTGGTGTCTCAACGAGAAGGGGGCGCTCGCTTCCGCCGCCGCCCTGCCGGACACCCCGGCGGACTTCGTGGCCCGGGTGTCCGGTGCGCTGCGCGGTCTGGACACGGCCGCGGTGGAGACGGCGGCCGGTGTCGTCCGCGAGGTACGGGCTGTGCTGGACGGCTCCTCAGCCGGCGGCGGGGTCCGCTCTCCGGCCGGTCCGTAGCGCCTGAAGGACCCTCTCCGCCGTCGCCTCGTCCCTGGCCGCGGTGAAGGGCAGGTCGTTTCCGCCGGTGATGCGGTACGGGACGCCCGAGAGCGTCGACTGGGAGCCGCCCGCCTCGGTGACCAGGAGCAGGCCCGCCGCGTGGTCCCAGGCGAACTCCCAGTTGAAGGCGACCGCGTCCTGCGCGCCGCAGGCGACGGCGAGGTACTCGAGGCCCGCCGATCCGCACGCGCGGGCGTCGATGCCGTCGGTGCGCAGGCCGAGGAGGGCGCGCTTCTGGGCGTCTGAGGTGTAGTCGGGGTGGGACATAGCCACCTTCAGCACCGCGCCGGGCGCGGGCGAACCGCTGTGCAGCGCGGTGCCGTTGAGCGTGGCGCCCCGGCCCTTCACCGCGACCGCGATCTCGTCGAGGACGGGGGCGTACGTCCACGAGGCGTACACCTCTCCGTGCAGGGCGAGGGCCACCAGGGTGCAGAAGCCGGGTTCGCCGCGTACGAACTGGCGGGTGCCGTCGACCGGGTCGACGATCCACACGGGTGCGTCGCCGCCGAGCGCGTCGTTGACCGAGGGGTCGGCGTGGACGGCTTCCTCACCGACGACGACCGAGCCGGGCAGCAGCCGGGTGAGGGACGCGGTGAGATACTCCTCGGCCAGCCGGTCGGCGGCGGTGACCAGGTCGTGCGGGCCGCTCTTCTCGACGATCTCGTGCGCGGCGAGCTGCCGGTAGCGCGGCAGGATCTCGGCGGCGGCCGCCTCCCTTACCGCCGCCTCCACCTCGGCCGTCCGTCCGGCGGTCCCGTACAGGAAGTCATCGATCATGACTCCAGCTAAGCACGGTCCGCCGGGGGCACTCCGGGCAGGTGGTCAGCGGCCGACCGCGTAGCCCTGCATCCCCCGGGGATTGGCGGCGGCGGACAGGACGCCGGTCTCCGGGTCCCTGGCGACGGCGCACATCCGGCCCTCGGACCACGGGTCGCCGACCGTGACGTCGTGGCCGCGGCGGCGCAGCTCCCCGACGACCTCCGGGTCCATGCCCTCCTCCACGGTGACGCTGCCCGGGCGCATCCCGCGCGGGAAGAAGGAGCCGGGGAAGCTGTCGTTGTGCCAGTTCGGGGCGTCGATGGCGCCCTGGAGGTCGAGGCCGCCGCGTACCGTGCCGCGCAGCGCCACGGCGAGGAAGAAGTGCAGCTGCCACTGGTCCTGCTGGTCGCCGCCGGGCGTCCCGAAGGCCATGACGGGGACTCCGTCGCGCAGGGCCAGGGACGGGGTGAGCGTGGTGCGCGGGCGTCGGCCGGGAGTCAGTGTGTTCGGCAGGCCCTCGTCGAGCCAGGCCATCTGGAGCCGGGTACCGAGCGGGAAGCCCAGCTCGGGCACGACCGGGTTGGACTGGAGCCAGCCGCCGCTGGGCGTGGCGGCGACCATGTTGCCCCAGCGGTCGACGATGTCGAGGTGGCAGGTGTCCCCACGGGTCGCGCCGTCCTTGGCCACCGTCGGCTCGCCCGCTCCGGCCACCGGGACGCCCATGGCGTCGAAGCCGGAGGCGACGGCGTGGGCGTGCGCGCTGAGGACCGGGGTGCGGCCGTCGGGGCTGCCGGGGCGCAGCTCCAGGGAGGCGGTGTCCTTGATCAGGGCGCGGCGCTCGTCGTTGTACGGCCCGGAGAGCAGGGTGTCGAGCGGTACGCCGGTGGCGTCGCCGTACCAGGCCTCGCGGTCGGCCATCGCGAGCTTGCAGCCCTCGACGAGCAGGTGGACGTAGTCGGCGGAGCCGTACGCCGGGAGCTCGGCCGGGAGGAGGGCGAGCTGCTGGAGGAAGGCGGGGCCCTGGCTCCAGCCGGCCGCCTTGGCCAGCGTCCAGCCGTTCCAGTCGTAGGTCGCGGGCGCCTCGTACGTCGCGGACCAGTCCGCCAGGTCGGCGGCGGTGAGGGTGCCGGTGTGGCGGGTTCCGCTGGTGTCCATGGTGGGGACGGCGGCCTGGCGGACCAGCGCCTCCGCGATGAAGCCCGTGCGCCAGACGGCTCGGGCGGCGTCGATCTGGGCGGCGCGGTCCTGGCCGCCCTCCTCCTCGGCCTCGGCTATCAGGCGGCGCCAGGTGGCGGCGAGGGCCGGATTACGGAAGAGCGTGCCGGGCTCGGGCGCTTTTCCGCCGGGCAGGTAGACCTCGGCGGAGGTCGGCCACTCGGTCTCGAAGAGCGCGCGTACGGTCTCCACGGTCTGACCGACGCGCTCGACGGGGGCGTGGCCGTCCTCGGCGTATCCCATCGCGTAGCGCAGGACCTCGGCGAGCGTTTTGGTCCCGTGGTCGCGCAGCAGCAGCATCCAGGCGTCGAAGGCGCCCGGTACGGCGGCGGCGAGCGGGCCGGTGCCGGGGACCAGGTCCAGGCCGAGCGAGCGGTAGTGCGCGGCGGAGGCGCCCGCGGGGGCGGGGCCCTGGCCGCACAGCACCTGTACGTCGCCGTCCTTCGGCGCGAGGATCATCGGGACCTCGCCGGCCGGGCCGTTGAGGTGCGGCTCGACGACGTGCAGGACGAATCCGGCGGCGACGGCCGCGTCGTAGGCGTTGCCGCCGTCCTCCAGGACGGCCATCGCGGACTGCGAGGCGAGCCAGTGGGTGGAGGACACCATGCCGAAGGTGCCCTGGAGGGTGGGGCGGGTCGTGAACATCGCGCGTCACCTTGCTGTTCGTACGTGCCAAGCGGACCGATCACGGCTCACGATCGGGCCTGGGGAGAATCCGGGAAGATCCACCCTGCAAGGTCGTTCACCTGATCGTCGAGCAGGCTATCGATCGCCTGTCGTCCCTTGCCGACCCGCCTCCGCGTCGAAGTGCGCGTGGTGGTCGAGGGTGATGGTGGGTAACGCGTGCCCCAGCCATCTGGCCGATGTCACCACTGACGTACATCGTGGTGGCAACGAAATCGTGCTTCTCCCTCTCCCGCTCCGATTCCGGGCCGCCCCGGGGAAGCTCAACCGCCACCGATGGCTCATGTGCTCAAAAGGTGCACTCGCAACGGATTCCAGCACATCCACTACGCGCGTTTTGCCGCCCTTCGGGAGTGCGAAGTCCTTATCCACCTCTGCTTGTGGAGTGTGCACGTAGGGAGCAGTCTTGGAATAGAGCCGTGAGCAAGACAGCGTGGACCGCCATACGCCGGCCGAAGAGAGGCCTGAGCTGTGCCATGAACGACGACGCCGCAGCAGCGGCCGGCGAAAGCCGCTCGGGGCCCTCGCCGATCGGGAGACCCGTGGTCTCGGTCGACGACCACGGTCGGCTCACCGCTTGGAGCGCCGGCGCGCAATGGCTGCTGGGTTACGAACCGGTCGAAGTGGTCGGGAGGCCGGCCGCCGCACTGCTCGTGGGGACGCTTCCCGCCACAGCTACGGCGGCCTGCGAAATCGGTCATCGCTGGAGCGGATCGATCACTCTGCAACACCGGGACGGACACCGGGTGGACGTAGCAGTCGAGGCGCGTCCTCTGTTGCAGGAAGTGCGGACTACCCACTGGGTCCTCAGCGGCCGTCCGAGCGTGCAGGGCGAAGCCGAGGCGACTGCGCTGTTCAAAGAGTGGGCGCTGGACCAGATCTCCCTTCCCATGGCGCTCTTCGACCGCGCCGGGCTCGCCATCTCCGTCAACGCGGCTATGGAACGCGCCATGGGAAAGTCCGAACGGGAGCTGCTCGGAGTACGCATCGGAACGTCCGGGCCCGGGCAGCCCATCGCCGGTATGGAGGAAGTGGAAGGCGTTGTCGCTCGGGTGCTCCGCGACGGAGAAACGGTGCCATGGGAGGTATACCTGAGGGCCCCAGGAGAGGCTCGCCCACACGCGTGGCTGTTGTCCCTGTCTCCGGTCCGGGACGACAGGGGCACCATTCATGCCATGTCCATGGCAGCAATGGACACCACGGAACCGTTTCGGGCCCGACGGCGGCTGAGCATGCTCAACGATGCGGGGCTGCACCTCGGCACGACACTCGATCTCAGGCGTACTGCGGAGGAACTGGCGGCATTTGCCTGTGACCACTTCGCCGACTTCGCCGTGGTAGATCTGCTGGAGCCGGTATTGCAGGGGGAAGACATGGACGCGGTGCCCCAGGGCGACGTCCTGCTCTTCCGTCGTACCGCCCAGCACTCCGTGCTGGCGGGGTGCCCGGAGGCGGTCGTCGCCGTCGGCGCAACCCATACCTACGCTGCGAGCTCGCCGCCGGGCCGCGCCTTGGCCACCGGCCGCGCTTCACTCCACCAGGTCGATGCTCGCGACCTGACGAGTTGGGCCGCCGGCTCCTCCGAGCGCGCCCGCAGTATCACTGCGTACAGGATGCACTCCCTGATGGTCACCCCGCTGCAGGCCCGCGGCATCCCCCTGGGACTGGCCATGTTCGCCCGCCACCGGGCGCCGGAACCGTTCGACGAAGAGGATCTGCACCTGGCCGAGGAGCTCACAGCCCGGGCGGCCCTATGTGTGGACAACGCACGTCGCTATGCCCGCGAACGCAGCGTCGCTCTGGCCCTGCAGCGGAGCCTGCTCCCCCAGCGGGCGCCGCGGCAGTCCGCCGTGGAGGTCGCCTCCCGCTATCTGCCCGCTCACTCCCGAGCCGGCATCGGGGGCGACTGGTTCGACGTCATACCGTTGTCCGGGGCAAGAGTCGCCCTTGTGGTGGGTGACGTGGTCGGCCACGGCATTCAGGCCTCCGCCACCATGGGGCGGCTGCGCACGGCAGTGCGCACCCTGGCCGACGTGGACCTGGCACCCGACGAGCTGCTGACGCAGCTGGACGACATCGTGCTGCGGCTGGACAGCAGTGACACGGTGGACGACGGCTCCGACCCAGCTGATCAGCCTGTCGGTGAAATGGGTGCGACGTGTCTGTACGCCGTCTACGACCCCATCTCCGGCCGCTGTGCCATGGCCCGGGCCGGCCATCCTCCACCGACCCTGGTCACTCCGGGGGGAACTGTCCGCGAGCTTGACATCCCCGCCGGCCCTCCCCTGGGCGTCGGTGGGCTGCCCTTCGAGGTTACGGAGTTCGAGCTGAGCAGAGGCAGTGTCCTCGCCCTCTACACCGATGGCCTCTTCGACACCGCCTCCGCGGATAGCCATGCCCAGCTGCATGCCGTACTCGCCGCTCGGGACCGCGCCCTGGAGGACACATGCGACGCGGTGATGCGTAACCTGTCATCAGAGCGACGCGCCGACGACGCCGCACTACTCCTGGCGCGCCCCCTCTCGCTCGACTCCGACCGGGTCGCCACGTGGGAGCTACCGAGCGATCCCGCGGTCGTTGCTCGTGCCCGCGAGCTGGCCCGCGCCCAGTTGTCCGCCTGGCACCTGGAGGAAGTCGTCTTCACGACGGAACTCGTCGTCAGCGAGTTGGTCACCAATGCCGTCCGATACGGCGGCCCTCCCGTGCAGCTGCGCCTCATCCTTGACAACACGCTCATATGCGAGGTCTCCGACGGCAGCAACGCCGCCCCGCACCTTCGTCGAGCTCGCTACTACGATGAGGGCGGCCGCGGTTTGATGATCGTCGCCCAGATCGTGGAGCGCTGGGGCAGTCGCTCCACAGGCGTCGGCAAAACGATTTGGACCGAGCAGCTCCTTCCAGCCTAGAGGGGTGTTCAGACCCCCTCGGCATTTCGTCACTACTCCGACAGAACCGCCTCCGCGTCATGCTCGTCCACGTCGCCGACGGTGAGTGGACGGCCCCTTCACGGCAAGATCGTGACGCGGACCCACACGGCGTACGCACTCGGTGGGGCCGGGGTTGTACAGAGGGCTGAAATCGTCCGGGCCGGAATAGTGACCGGCCGGGCGGTCGTAGGCGTTCCTGGCAAGGGCCGCTCGGGGATGACCTGGCACGCGTCTCGCGCCGGGGCCCTGGCGCACGTGCATGTCGGTGTACTTCGCCAGGTCTGCCGAGAGCCCGGAGATCTCCCGACGCTCCTCGGCGAGCCGGTTGAGCGCGTGACCGAACGGAGCGCGGGCGGTGCGCTGCCCCGGGTCGGCGAACAAGGCGCTCTTCGCCGAGGTGGTGAGGCGCTTGCGGGGGGCCTGTTGGGTGGGGCTCACTCCTGGTCTCCTTCGAGGTGGTCAAGGGCGGCCTGCCACTCGTGCTCCTCCGGCCACCGGAGATCCTCCGGCCCGCACAGCACTCACCATGCGGGCGCCCGGTCCGCCCACTTCTCGATTAGGCAGACTGACCTACCCAGCACCTCGGAGGGACTACATGAGCGACGCCCCAGCCCCGGAGACGCGACCCAGGAAGAAGCCGGAGCCCGCGCGCCTGCGGCTACTCGCCGCCACAGAGCGCCGTTTCCACGCGGACGGCATATCAGCAACCGGGATCGACACGATCACCGCCGAGGCGGCCCTCCTGCTGGAAGGCGCGATGACACGCGCCGGCCTGGAGGGTGCAGGAACGCGTCTGCAGCAGGCTCGGATGATGGCAGCCAACCTCCTGTACCGGCTGTGACGCGGCCAACCGGACATGCGGCCGGCTCGACGGGCTTGGGCTCTCTGTGTGTGCTCATGGCATCGGTCCTGTGGGGGACCACGGGCACCGCTGCGACCTTCGCCCCCGCCGTAGGGCCTCTCGCGATCGGTGCCGCGGCCATGGGCGTGGGCGGACTGCTCCAGGCCCTGGTAGCCGCCCCCCGAATTGCCCGCCAGACGTCTCGGCTGCGCACGCAGCCCGGAGCGATCGCGCTGGGCGCACTGGCGGTGGGGGTCTATCCGCTCGCGTTCTACAGCTCCATGCACCTGGCCGGAGTCGCCGCGGGCACCGTGGTGTCGATCGGCTCCGCCCCGCTCGCCTCCGCTGTGATCGAGGGCACCGTGGACGGGCGCCGCCTCACCCGCCGCTGGATGACCGGCGCCGCCCTGGGCCTGTCCGGAACCGTGCTGCTGTGCGTGGCGGAGGCGACCACAGCACACTCCGCCCCCGGGACTCGGTCCGTGGGCGAGACCGTACTCGGCGTGGGGCTCGGCTTGGTAGCCGGACTCACCTACGCCCTGTACTCCTGGTCGGCCCACCGCCTCATCAGCGACGGCGTCACCTCCGGCGCGGCCATGGGAACCATCTTCGGGCTGGGCGCTCTGCTGCTCCTGCCCGTGCTGCTGGCCACCGGCGCCCCGCTACTCCACTCCTGGTCCAACTCGGCCGTCGGGACCTACATGGCTCTGGTGCCGATGTTTATCGGCTACGTCCTGTTCGGCTGGGGACTGGCCCACGTCCCGGCGAGCACCGCGACCACACTCTCACTGCTCGAACCGGTGGTCGCAGCCGTCCTCGCCGTGCTGGTCGTCGGAGAGCGCCTGCCCCTCCTCGGATGGGGCGGCATCGTCCTGGTCGTCGGCTGCCTCGCCGTGCTCACCACACCGACCCGAAAGCCTTCCATGTCCCGGGCGACCACCGGAAGACTCACCAGCGGCACCCGGGACGACAGCGGACCGACGACTCGCAGCGTCCGAAGTTGACCGAGCGAGGGGCGCCCGCGCGCGGCAGCGCCGACGCGGTCGCACAGCAAAGCGGAGCCGGTCGCTCCGCGCCCGTGCCTCGGGGCCCGCGACGGCCCGCGGGGAGCCCTTTCGGACCGCGCGCGGTACGAGCCCTGCTCGGCGACCCCTCCGGGGCCCGTCACCTCGGCCGGACCGTCGTGACCGCGGTCGGCGCGGCCCTGTCCGACGCCGGCTGCGGCGCGCGGACCGGTTACGTCGCGGCCCGTCCCCCCTGCGGAGTGGGCAGGAAGCCTGTTCCGTGGAAGTAGGTCAGGTAGCGGGTCAGGATGTCGTCGGTCAGGGGTGGCAGGTGGATGCCCAGGGCACCCGCTGCCTTGGCCGTCCGGCTCGAGTCGAAGCCGCGGCGCTCCATCGCCTCGTGCCGGGTCCGCCCCTCCTCACCGAGGAACAGTTGCGCCGCGTTGTCGTGTTGTGTCGCGACGCGGGCCTGCCACTGCGGTGCGGGGAGGGTTCGCAGCGCGTGGCCGAGGCGGGCGGCCGCTTCGAAGACGCGGTCCAGACCCGGTGCGTCCGGGTTGGTGAGGTGATGGGTCTCGGCACCCGTCCGGCTGGACGCGGAAAGCGCCACTACCGCCGCGCTGACGTAGTTCACGGGTACCCAGTCGGTCGTGCCGTAGGGCAGGTCCGGCACCGCGCCCGCCTGGAGGCACCCCTTGATGAGCTGCCACAGCAGGTCTCGTTCCTGGCAGGCGCCGGTGGTGGTGTCACCGCTGATGCGGCCGGGCCGGTAGACGGTGACCGGCAGGCCGCGTCCGCGGGCCAGGCCGACGAGTTGTTCGGCGACCCACTTGCTCTGGGCGTATCCGTCGGGCAGGCCGGAGGCCGGGCCCGTCGGGGTCGACTCCGTGATGGTGACGGGATCGGGGCCGGGCGCCGGGGCGTAGACGCTCGTGGTCGAGAGGTAATGCATCCCTGGTGAGGCGGAGTCGGCGAGCAGGCGCAGCAGTTCCTCGGTGCCGGCCACGTTGGGGGCTCGCAGTTCACCGTATCCGGCGGCGAAGTTGACGCGCGCGCCGTTGTGGAAGACAGGACCGAGGCGACGGACCAGGGCCGTCCGGTCCGCAGGTGACAGACCCAGGCCGGGTGCGCCGAGGTCCCCGGGAACGGGGCGGATCAGGTCCGCGTACCGGGGGCTCCACAAGCCGTAGCGCTCCAGGTTGGCGCGGAGCCTGTGCGCAGCACGCTGCTCGTCCTCGGCCCGTACGAGGCAGTCGACCGGGCCGTCGGTGGTCTCGATGAGGTCGCGCAGGAGGAAGGCGCCGAGAAACCCGGAAGCGCCGGTCAGAAGAGGCCGGGCGGAAGGGCGGGCCGGCCTGCGGGCGGGGGCGGGCACCGGGGCCGCGTCGGTCCGGACCGTGATGTCCGCTGCCAGGCGGACATCGGCGGCGAGGTCCGGTGCCACGGCGTTCTCCTGGTTCTCCTCCCCCGCCCCGCTCTCCAGGAGACGGGCGATGCCTTCGACCGTGGGTGTCGCGAACAGGGCGCGCAGAGAGGGGCGCCGGCCGCACCGTTCCGCGATCCGCTGGGCGAGGGTGACGGCGAGAAGCGAGTGGCCTCCCAAGGCGAAGAAGTCGTCCGTGACTCCCACCTCGGGCACGCCGAGCGTCTCCGCGAAGGCCTCGCACAGGGCGCGCTCGCGAGCGGTGCCCGGCGCCCGACGGCCGGCCGGTGCGGTCATGTCGGGCGCGGGCAGGGCGCGCCGGTCGGTCTTGCCGTTGGGAGTGACGGGCAGGACGTCGAGCCGTACGTGGGCGGCGGGGATCATGTGGTCGGGCAGGGTGGCGGCGAGGTGCGTGCGCACCTCGACGTCGTCCGGGCCTGCGGCACCGCCCGCGGACACGGTGTAGGCGACCAGCCGCCGGTCGCCGGGCCGGTCCTCGCGGACGACGACGCAGGCCGCGGCGACCCCGGGCAGGGCGGTGAGCGCGGTTTCGATCTCACCGAGTTCGATGCGGAAGCCGCGGAGTTTGACCTGGTCGTCGACGCGGGAGACATAGAGGAGCTCCCCGTCGGCAGTCCAGCGCACCAGATCACCGGTGCGGTACATGCGACCCCCCGCCCGGTCGAACGGGTCGGCCACGAAGCGGGACGCGGTGAGGGCGGCCCGGCCGTGGTACCCACGGGCCACTCCCGCACCGGCGACGTACAGTTCGCCGACGACGCCGGCCGGCACCGGTGCCAGCCGGTCGTCCAGGACGTGGACGCGGGTGCCGTTGACGGGCACGCCGATGGGCACGGTGCGGTCGGGGGCGAGCGGCCCTTCCGCGTGCTGGAAGGTGCTCATGGTGGCGCAGACGGTGGTTTCCGTCGGGCCGTAGGCGTTGACGAGAAACCGGTCCCGCGCCCAGGTGTGCACCAGGGCCGGTGGGCACGCCTCCCCGGCGAGGACCACTGTGGTCCCGACGGGCAGCGAGTCGGGCGGCATCACCGCGAGGGCGGCGGGCGGCAGGGTGAGGTGGCTGACGCCCCGCTCGCGGACCAGCGCGGCGAGGGTGGGACCGGGCAGCAGGGCGTCGCGTTCGTCGATCTCCAGACAGGCCCCGGAAAGCAGGCCCATGCACAGTTCCCAGAACGCGGCGTCGAAGCTGACGGATGCCATGTGCAGTACCCGGCTGCCCGGCGCGACGCGCAGCCGCTCGCTCTGGGTCCTGGCCATGGCGCCGGCCCCCCGGTGGGTGACCACGACCCCCTTGGGGCGGCCGGTGGAGCCGGACGTGTAGATGACGTACGCCGGGTGCGCCGGAAGCAGGGCCGGGGCGGGGCCGGTGGGAGCGGACGTCGATGTGCTGAGGTCGCCGACGTACATGCAGGGCGTCGTCGACCTGGGGAGGCGGCGGCGTACGGCGGGCGTGGTGAGGAGCAGGCGCGGCCGGGAGTCGTCGAGCATGTAGGACAGGCGACGGGCCGGGTAATCCGGGTCGAGCGGCACGTATGCCGCGCCGGCCTTGAGGACGCCGAGGAGGGCGACGACGAGGTCCTGGGTGCGGGGAAGAGCGACGGCCACCCGGTCCTCCGGGCCGATGTTCCGCGCCGCGAGGTGCCGGGCGAGGGCGTCGGCGCGGGCGTTGAGCTCACCGTAGGTGAGGGTGGTGCCCGCGTCGCGGACGGCCGGGGCGTCCGGGGTGCGCTCGGCCCACTGCTCGAAGAGTGCGGGGACTGTCGACTCGGGCACGTTCTCGACGGGACCGGTTTCCCAGGCGGCGAGGCGGGTGCGCTCGGCGGCGGTGAGAACGTCGTACGTGCTCAGCCTGCGCTCCGGGTCGGTGGTGACGGCGGTGAGCAGCCGGACGAGCCGTCCGGCGAGGCCGCCGACCGTGGCCGCGTCGAAGAGTTCCGTCGCGTAGTCGACGGCGGCCCGCATACCGCTGGGCGTGCCGCTGTCGTCGTACGTCTCGGTGAAGGTGAACGACAGGTCGAACTTGCTGACCCCGAGGTCGACCGGTACGCCGCACGCAGTGAGGCCGGGCAGGTCGACCGGAGCCGCGGGGGTGTGGTTCTGGAGAATGATCATGGTCTGGAAGAGCGGGTGGTGGTTCCGCGAGCGCTCGGGGTTGAGCAGCTCCACCAGGCGCTCGAAGGGCACGTCCTGATGCGCGTACGCGGAGAGGTCGAACTCCTTCACGCGGTCCAGGAGTTCGAGGAACGTGGGGTCGCCGGTCAGGTCCGTGCGCAGCACGAGTGTGTTGACGAAGAAGCCGACGAGGTCCGAGGCGGCCTCGTCGGTGCGTCCTGCGACGGCCGTGCCCAGCGGGATGTCGTCGCCCGCGCCGTGCCGGGAGAGAAGGGTCGACAGGGCGGCCTGGAGCACCATGAAGACGCTGCACCCGCGGGCGCGGGCGAGCTGCGCGAGCCGCCGGGCGGTGCTGGGGTCGAGGGCGAAGTCGTGGGTGGCGCCGGTGTGCCGGGGCGTGGCGGGACGCGGCCGGTCCCACGGCAGGTCGACCATCTCGGGCAGTCCGTGCAGCGCGCCTTTCCAGTACGCCAGCTGTCGTCCCACGAGGCTCTCGGGGTCGTGCTCGTCGCCCAGCAGGCGGCGCTGCCAGAGGGTGTGATCGGCGTAGTCGACGGGAGGTTCCGTCCATGCCGGCGCCCCGCCGCGAACGCGGGCGCGGTAGGCGACGCCGAGGTCGCGGGCGAGGGGTGCCAGGGAGGAGCCGTCGGCGGCGATGTGGTGGATCACGAGGACCAGGACGTGGGCGTCGTCGGCTGGGCGCAGCAGCACCGCCCGGAGCGGGAGACGGTGCTCGATGTCGATCGGTGTGGTCGCGGCGGCTCTGATCCGGTCGGGGAGCCTCTCCTCCCGGACGGCTTCGAGGGTGAACGGGAGGCGGACGTCGTCCGGGGCGGTGATGTGCTGGTGCGGTCTGCCGTCACCGGCCGGGAAGACGGTGCGCAGGGAGGCGTGCCGGTTGATGACGTCGCGGAGGGCCCGGCCCAGGGCTTCCGTGTCGAGCGGTCCGTCGATGCGCAGGGCGAAGGGAATGTTGTAGGTGGCGGAGGGGCCTTCGAGGCGGTGGAGGAACCACAACCGCTGCTGGGCGTAGGAGAGCGGAAGCACGGTGGGGCGTTCCTGCGGCACGAGGGCGGGGCGGGCGGGACGGTCCGCGTCCTGCAGGGCGGTGGCGAGGGTGGCGACGGTGGGGTTCTCGAAGAGGGTGCGGATTTCGGTCTCGGTGGCCAGGGCGGTGCGGATGCGGCCCACGAGCCGGGTGGCGAGCAGGGAGTGTCCGCCCAGGGCGAAGAAGCTGTCGTCCATGGCGACGCGGGTCACACCCAGTACGCCGGCGAACAGCCCGGCGAGGATCTCCTCGTACGCATTTCGCGGCGGACGCCCCCCCGCGCCGGGCAGGGTGTCGGGCGCGGGCAGGGCCGACCGGTCGAGCTTGCCGTTGGGAGTCAGCGGCAGCGCGACGAGTGACTGGATGGCGGCCGGCACCATGTAGGTGGGCAGCTGACGGCCTACGTGTGCGGCGAGCAGTTCCGGGTCCGCGGTGTGTCCGGGGGCCGGGACGACGTAGGCGGTCAGGGTGCGATCGCCGGGCAGATCCTCGCGAACGAGGACGCAGGCCGCGCGCACGGACGCGTCGGCGCGGAGGACTGCTTCGATCTCGGCGGGCTCGATGCGGTGGCCGCGGAGTTTGATCTGCTGGTCGACTCGGGCGATGTAGTGCAGGGTGCCGTCGCTCCCCCGGCGGACGAGGTCGCCGGTGCGGTACATCCGCGCGCCGGTCCCGGCGAACGGATCGGCGACGAACCGGGTGGCGGTGAGGCCGAAGCGCCCCAGGTAACCGCGGGCGACACCCGTGCCGGCGACGTACAGTTCGCCCTCGGCACCGGGCGGCACGGGCCGCATCGCCGCGTCGAGGACGTAGGCGCGCATGCCGTCGAGCGGCCGGCCGATCGGCGGCACGCCGTCGGGAGCGTCGCCGGAGCGTACGCGGTGCCGAGTCGCGAACGTGGTGGTCTCGGTGGGCCCGTAGACGTTGAAGAAGGCGGTACCCGGATGGGTGGCGGCGATGCGCTGCAGGACGCCGGGCGCCGCGGCCTCGCCTCCGGAGGCGGCCAGCCGCAGCAGGCCCAGGGCACCGGGGTCGGTCTCCGCGACGACGTTGAACAGGGCCGTCGTCAAGAACGCCGCCGTCACGCCGTCGCGGGCGACGAGGTCCCGGAGCACGGCGGGCTGGAGGGCACCCTCGGGGGCCACGACGACGCGGCCCCCGTTGAGGAGAGGGGCCCAGATCTCGAAGGTGGAGGCGTCGAAGACGTACGCCGAGTGCAGCAGGACGGCTTCGGCCGCGCCGTCACTCCACGTCCGGTCGAACGCGAGGGCGGTGATGTCGGCGTGGGAGACGCCGACGCCCTTGGGCAGGCCGGTGGAACCGGAGGTGAACATCACGTACGCGAGCCGGGCGCCACCCGTGACGGTGGGGAGAGCCCCCGGGACGGTGGGCCCTCCGTGGACGACCCGACCCGCACCGTCTACGGTCACCACGCGCACCCCGGGGCCGAGTCGGCACACCCACGGGTGTGTGCGGGTCGTCCCGTCGACGATCAGGACGCGCAGGGCGGCCACCTCGGCGACACGCGTGAGCCTTTCGGCGGGCCAGCTCGGATCGAGCGGTACGTAGGCGGCGCCCGCGCGCAAGACCGCCAGGGATGTGGTGACCAGGGCCGTCGAGCGGCCCAGGAGGATGCCGACACCATCCTCCGCGCCCGTGCCGAGCCCAGCCAGGGCACCGGCCAAACCGGCCGTCATGTCCGTGAGTTGACGGTACGTCAGCTGTTCACCCGCTCCGGAAACGGCCACGGCATCCGGATGCCGGGCGGTGCGCCTGGCGACGGCGTCCGGGATGCTCTCGTCGAGGGAACCGCATGCGAGCTCCGAGCCACGCCCTTGGGCGAGCAGCGCCTCACGCTCGCCGTGCAGGAGGACGGGGGCGGCGTCGACGCGACTGTCGAGCCCTTCCGCCATCGCGGTCAGCAGCCGCCGCATGCGGACGACCGTGCGGGCCACCTCGTCACGGTCGACGGCAGCGGCCCGATGACCGAAGGTGATCCTCAGGGCTTTGCCCGGAGCGATGGTGAGGGTGAGCGGGTAGTGAGCCGCGTCCGTCCCGCTGAATCCGGTCACGGTGATTCCGAGACCCTGCTGGGCGGTGCGCAGGGCCTCGGCGTCCATCGGGTAGTTCTCGAATACGACCAGGGTGTCGAAGAGTTCGTCCAGGTCCGTGACGCCGCGTATCTCGGTCAGACCCACGTACTGACTGCCGAGGAGACGGCCCTGTTCCTCCTGGAGGCGGGTCAGGAGGGCTGCCAGGGTCTCGCCCGGTGCCGGGCGGACCCGTACCGGCACGGTGTTGATGAAGAGGCCGACCATCGACTCGATGCCGGGGACCTCGGGCGGTCGGCCGGAGACGGTGGTGCCGAACACGACGTCGGAGCGTCCGGTGAGGTGCGCGAGCAGCAGACCCCAGGCGCCCTGGACCAAGGTGTTGAGGGTGAGCCGGTGGGCGCGGGCCGTCTCACGCAGCCGGTGCGTCGTGGCCGCGTCCAGGTCGAGCACCAGGGTCTCGGGCAGGTCACCGGACTCCGGCACGTCCGCCCCGCCACGCCCCGCGAGCAGGGTCGGCGTCTCGATTCCGGCCAGGGCGGTGCGCCAGACGTCCAGGGCGGCGGCACGGTCCTGCTGGGCCAGCCACGCGAGGTAGGTGCGGTAGGGGGCGACGCGCGGCAGGGCGCTGTCGTCGCCTCGGCGTGCGTACAGCTCGAAGAGTTCCCGCACGAGCAGGGGCATCGACCATCCGTCGAGCAGGATGTGATGGCTCGTCATGACGAGCCTGTGGCGTTCCGCTCCGGTTCGCACCAGGGTGAAGCGCATCAGCGGCGGGGTGGCGAGGTCGAAACGCCGGGTACGGTCGGCGGCGAGGAACGCGGTGAGACGCGCCTGTGCCGTACCCGTGCCGTCGGCGCCGCTCAGGTCCAGTTCCTCCAGCGGCGCCGGAACCTCGGCGGCGACCGCCTGGACGGGCTCGTCCAGGTCCTCGTGGAGGAAGCCGACCCGCAGGTTGGCGTGCCGCCGCAGCAGGCCGTCGACGGCTGCACGCAGAGCGGGGACAGCGACGGGGCCTTCGAGGTCGAAGACGAACTGCGCGGTGTAGACGTCCACGGCGTGGGAGTCGTACAGCGCGTGAAAGAGCATGCCTGCCTGCAACGGCGTCAACGGAAGTACGTCTTCCAGTCGGAACCCGGTCACTTGCGTCCACCCCACTTGTTCTGCAGTCGGTCGATCTGGGCCTGGTCGAGCGAGACCAGCGGCAGGTCGGAGGGCGTCCAGCCGCCGGCCTCGGGCCGTCCGGCATGTTCGGCGATGGCGCGCAGGGCGCGGACGAACGTGCCGGTAAGGGCCTCCACGTCCTCCTCCTTGAGGAGGTCGCTGGGCCAGGTCCAGCGGGTCACCAGGCGTGGACCCTCCGGCAGGTCCTCGGTGTGCGCGTTGATGTCGAGCACGTGGTGGACGGGCATGTCGGGGTCCTGAGCACGCGGCCCGCCGCCGTCGAGCAGTACCTCCCAGTCGACGCCTTCGCCCCCGTACGCCGTCCCGTGCGCGGCGGCGTACCTGCCGAGGTAGTTGAAGCCGATCTGGGGGTCGGGCGCAGTGGCCAGCGGAGGACGGGTGGCCGGGTTGAGGTGGCGCAGCATTCCGTAGCCGACACCGTGGTCGGGGATGGTTCGCAACTGTTCCTTGACGCGCTTGAGGGCGCGTTCGACCAGAACCGCGTCGAAGCGTCCGGGACGGTGGGCGTCGACGGGCCCGGGGTCGAGCCGGACCGGGTAGAGACTGGTGAACCAGCCGACGGTACGGGAGAGGTCGAGGTGGCCGGCGATCTGCTCGCGGCCGTGGCCCTCCAGGTCGAGGAGCACGGCGGTGCCGCCCGGCCGGGCCCCACCGAGGGCGTCGGCCCGCTCCGCCCGCCAGGCGCAGACGGCAAGAGCGAGTCCCGTGAGCAGGACGTCGTCCACCCCTGCGTGGAAGGCGGCGGGCACGTTGGTGAGCAGGGCTTTCGTCCACCTGGCGGGCAGGTGCGTGATCAGGGTGCGCGTCCGGTCGGCGGTGTCCCGGTCGGGGTCGAGCGCCCGGTACCCCATCTGCGGGTCGGGGGTACTCAGCGCCGTTCGCCACAGATCGAGTTCCGCCTCGCGCGTGGCGTCGCGCGCCTGGGAGGCGAGGAGTTGTGCCCACTGCCGGTAGGACGTGGCAGCCGGGAGAAGTGCCGCCACCCGTTCCCCGGCGGCGGGGGCCTCGGTAGTGACCTGCCAGGCGGTGGCCACGTCGGCGGCGAGGATGCGCCAGGACACCGCGTCGACGGCCAGGTGGTGCACGACGAGCAGCAGCCGCCCGCGTGTGCGGGGCCCGGCGTCGCACCAGACGGCCTCGATCACCCGCCCGTGTGCGGGCCGCAGCCGCCTGCGGGCCTGTTCGCCCGCCTCGGTGACGGCGGCGCGGACGCCGTCGGTGTCGAGACCCGCGACGTCGACCCGGGTGAAGCGGCGTCGGGCCGGCACGGAGCCGGGTGGCAGGGCCTCGAGGACGGGTGCGCCGTCCGCCGACCGGGTGGTGCGCAGGCGGAGCATGTCGTGGTGGTCGATGAGCAGTTGGAGGGTGTCGACGAGGGAACCCTCGTCGGCGCCTGCGGGCGTCCGCAGCACCCCGGACTGGTTGTATCCGTCAGTGGTGCCGGGCCGTTCCAGGAACCAGGCGGCGATGGGCGTCGGTGGCATCTCGCCCGTGCCCGGCCCGGCCGGGGCGGCGGTCTCGCGGCCCAGGGGGGTGGCGACGGCCGCGATGGCCTCGGGCGTGCGGTGGACGAAGACATCGCGCGGAGTGACACCGAGGCCGGCCTCGCGGACGCGGCTGACCAGCTGGATGGAGAGGATGCTGTCACCGCCGAGCGCGAAGAAGTCGTCGTCGGTGCGGACGGCGGGTGTACGCAGGACGGAAGCGAACACGTCGCACAGGACGCCTTCCGGGGCGGTGCGCGGCTGTCCGCCGGGCCGGGTGGCCGCGGGGCGCTCCGGGGCGGGCAGGGAGCGCCGGTCGGTCTTTCCGTTGGGCAGCAGGGGCAGCGCGTCGAGGGGGACGAAGACGGCGGGCACCATGTACGGCGGCAGGGCCGACATCAGCCGGGCACGCAGCTCACCGTCGGTGAGGGGTGCGGTGCCGCCCCGCTCGTCGGAGACGGTGTAGGCGGCCAGACGCCGCTCCCCCGGGCGGTCCTCCCGGACGAGGACGCAGGCGGCGGCGACGCCGTCGAGCGCGGCGAGAGCGGCCTCGATCTCGCCGAGTTCGATGCGGAAGCCGTGCAGCTTGACCTGGTCGTCGGCACGGGAGACATAGCTGAGCAGGCCGTCGGTGTCCCTCCGGACGAGATCGCCCGTGCGGTACATGCGGCTCCCCCCGGGACCGTACGGATCGGCGATGAACCGTGAGGCGGTCAGGCCCGGGCGCCGGAGGTAGCCGCGCGCGAGGCCGTCGCCCGCGACGTAGAGCTCACCGGTGACGCCCGGCGGCACCGGCTGGAGACCGGCGTCCAGGACGTAGGCGCGAGTGTTGTCGACGGGGCGGCCGAGCGGGACGGTCCCCTCGCCAGCCGGGACGTCCGCCTTCCCGCCCCGGTAGTGGTGGGCGGCGGCGTCGATGGTCGTCTCGGTGGGCCCGTAGAGGTTGTGCACGTCGACCGACCACACCGACCGGACTCGCTCCGCCAGGCTCCGGGGCAGGGGTTCACCGCCGCACAGGACGGCACGCAGCGTCGTGGGCGCCTCCTCGGGAGCGGTCTCCGTGAGGACGAGCGAGAGGTGTGAGGGCACGAACTGGGCGAGGGTCGTGCCGGCCTCGCGCATCCGGGCCAGCAGCTCCGCCGGGTCGTGGTTGACGGTGGGCGGCACGGGACAGGTGGCACCGCCGTGCAGGAGGGGCAGCCAGGTCTCCCAGACCGAGGCGTCGAAACTCGGCGACGTGCGGGCGAGGACCCGGTCCTCGCCTGTGAGGCCGAGGTGGTCCGCCATCCACGCCATGTGGTTGGTCAGGGAGGCGTGGGTGACCATGACGCCCTTGGGGCGGCCGGTGGAGCCCGAGGTGTAGATGACGTACGCCGCGTCCTGCGGGTCAGGCACGACGGCCTGCGGAGCCGCGCGCCCGGTGGACCAGGCCGCCCGGTCGTCGAGGGCGAGGCAGGGTATGGACGCGCCGTACCGCGCGGCCCGGGCGGTGCCGTGGGTGAGGAGAAGCGCCGGACGGGCGTCGTCGAGCATGTAGGTGATACGCGCCTCGGGGTACTCCAGGTCGACCGGCAGGTACGCGGCCCCGGCCTTGGCGACCGCCAGCATCGCCACGACCTGGTCGGCGGTGCCTTCGAGGGCGAGGGCGACGAGGTCGTCGCGGCCGATGCTCCGGCTGTGCAGGTGGTGCGCCAGGTCGTCGGAGAGCGCGTCGAGTTCGCCGAAGGTGAGGCGGTGCTCGCCGTCCAGCACGGCGGTCGCCGCGGGGGTCCGTGCGCACTGGGCGCGGAACGCCTCGGGCGCCGTGCGGGCCTTGATCGGCCGGACCGCGGCGTGCGCGGCGCGGTGGAGGTTCCGCCGCTCGGCCGGGTCCAGGACGTCGGTGGTGTGGACGCGCCGTCCGGGATCGGCGGCCAGTGTGGCGAGCAGGCGGGTCAGCCGGGCGGCAAGCGTGTGCGCGGTGGCATGGGCGAAGAGTTCGGTGGAGAACTCCAGGACGCCGTAGAGGCCGGCCGGCCGGCCTGCGCCGTCACGTGTCTCGGTGAAGGTGAAGGTCAGGTCGAATTTACTGATGCCGGTGTGCACGGGCTGTTCCGTCACCGTGAGACCGGGCAGATCGACCACCGCGTCCGCCTGGTTCTGGAGGACGAGCATGGTCTGGAACAGCGGGTGGTGGTTCTGGGCCCGGGCCGGGCTGAGGGAGTCCACCAGCCGTTCGAACGGTACGTCCTGGTGGGCGTAGGCGGCCAGGTCGAATTCCCGCACGCGGTCGAGCACCTCGCCGAAGGTGGGGTCCCCGCTCAGGTCGGTGCGCAGGACGAGGGTGTTGACGAAAAAGCCCACCAGTTCGTCGAGGGCTTGGTCGGTGCGTCCGGCGACGGCGGTGCCGAGCGGGATGTCCTCGCCGGCGCCGTGACGGGACAGGAGCACCGACAGAGCCGCCTGGAGCACCATGAAAAGGCTGCACCCGCGGGCCCGGGCGAGTTCCACCAGGGCCCGGTGGGTGTCCGCGTCGACGGGGAAGGTGAGCGCGTCACCGCTGTGCGCCGTGACGGCGGGGCGCGGGCGGTCGTAGGGCAGATCGAGCAGGTCGGGAGCGCCGGCGAGTGCGGCGCGCCAGAATTCCAGTTGGCGGGCGGCCTGCCCGGCCGGGTCTTCCTCGTCGCCGAGGAGCGCACGCTGCCACAAGGTGTAGTCGGCGTATTGGACGCCGAGTTGTGTCCAGGAGGGCTCCACCCCCTCGGTACGTGCCCGGTGCGCCTCGCCCAGGTCGCGAGCGAGTGGGGCGAGGGACCAGCCGTCACTCGCGATGTGGTGGACGACCAGCACCAGGACGTGGTCTTCGGCGTCCAGCCGCACCAGCCGGGCCCGTACGGGAATGTCCGTGCTCACGTCGAAGGTGTGCGCCACCTCGGCGCTCAGGATGTCGTCGAGGAGGTCGGGGGCGGTGTCGCGGGGCGTCAGGTCGAGGTCGGCGCCGGCGGCGTCGAGGACGACCTGACGCGGCACGCCGTCGGTGTCGGGAAAGACCGTGCGCAGGCTCTCGTGGCGTTCGACGACGTCCGCGAGGGCGTTCTCCAGCGCGTCCGCGTCGAGCGGGCCGTGCAGGCGGAGCACCAGCGGCACGTTGTACGTGGCGCTGGGGCCCTCGAACCGGTTGAGAAACCACAGGCGCTGCTGGGCGTAGGACAGTGGCAGCGGATCGGGGCGGTCCGTGACGCGCTCCAGGGGGCGTTCGGCCGTTTCGGCGCCGTCCAGCGTGGCGGCGAGCGCCGCCGGGGTGGGGTGTTCGAAGAGGGCCTTGACCTGGACCTCCACGCCGAGTGCGGGGCGTATGCGCGCGGTGAGGCGGGTGGCGAGCAGCGAGTGGCCGCCCAGGGCGAAGAAGTCGTCGTCGGCGCCCACCCCGTCGAGGCCGAGCACGTCGGCGAAGAGTCCGCACACGATCTCCTCGACGGCGGTGCGGGCGGCGCGTCCGCGGGCCGGAGCATGGAGCTCGGGGGCGGGCAGAGCGTGCCGGTCGACCTTGCCGTTGAGGGTCAGCGGCAGTGCGTCGAGCACGACGAAGGCGGAGGGCACCATATAGGCGGGCAGGGACCGGCCGACGGCGTGGGCGAGGTCGCCGGGTTCAGGGCGCGCGCCGTCGGCGGGCGTCACGTAGGCGACCAGCCGCCGGTCGCCGGGCGTGTCCTCGCGGACGACGACGACGGAGTCGGCGATGCCGTCGCAGTAGGCGAGCACGCCTTCGATCTCGCCGAGTTCGATGCGGTATCCGCGCAGTTTCACCTGCCCGTCCGCGCGGTCGACGTAGGCGATCTGGCCGTCGTGGGCCCACCGGACGAGGTCGCCGGTGCGGTACATGCGCCCGCCTGCGGGATCGAACGGGTCGGCCACGAAACGGGTGGCGGTCAGGCCCGGGAGGCCGGTGTACCCGCGTGCCACGCCGCGTCCCGCGAGGTACAGCTCGCCCACGACTCCCGGTGGCACCGGGCCCAGGGAGCCGTCGAGGACGTACAGGCGCATGCCGTCCAGGGCGCGGCCGACGGGCGGCGGGCCGGACGGCAGGTCGGCCGCCACGTCGTAGCGGGTGGCGAAGGTGGTGGTCTCCGTGGGCCCGTACACGTGCAGGACACGCACGCCGGGCACGGTGCCGGCGACCCGCTGCATCGCCTCCGGTGAAGCCGGTTCCCCACCGGCGCACACGAGTCGGAGGCCTGCGAAGGCGCCCGGCCCGGTCTCGGCGATCACATTGAAGAGAGCCGTCGTCAGGAAGACGGCGGTCACGCCGTGCTCCTGGACGGCGTCGCCCAGTACACCGGCCTCCAGGAAGCCGTCCGGCGCCACGACGATCCGGCCGCCGCGCAGGAGCGGAGCCCAGATCTCGAAGGTGGAGGCGTCGAATACGTACGCCGAGTGCATCAGGACCGCGTCGGCGGCGCCTCCGTCCCAGGCGGAGTCGGCCGTGAGCGCGAGCACGTCGGCGTGCGTGACACCGACGCCCTTGGGCAGGCCGGTCGAGCCGGAGGTGAACATCACGTAGGCGAGCGCACCGGGGCCCGGTACGGCGGCCGGGCGGCCCGGCCGATCGGGAGCGCCCCGAAGGACCCGGCCGAGCCGGTCCACGACCACGACCGGCAGCCGGCGGGCCGTCGCGGTGACCCAGGGAGTGGCCGAGGCCTCCTCGTCGACGACGAGGACGCGCACAGCCGCCACCTCGGCGACCTGGTCGAGCCGTTCCTCCGGCCAGCGCGCGTCCAGCGGAACGTAGGCGCCTGCCGCGCGGACCGCGCCCAGGGACACCGACACCACGGCCGGCGACCGGGCGAGCAGTACGCCGACCCCGGCCTCGGGTTCGACGCCGTGGCCCGCCAGGGTGCGTGCGAGGTCGTCGGAGATCTGGTCGAGTTCGGCGTACGTGAGGGTGGCGTCGCCGCCTGTCACGGCCACGGCGCCGGGTGTGCGGTGTGCCTGAGCCGCGTAAAGCACGGGCAGCGTGGCGTCCACGGCACGCGTGGGCAGGCTGCGGCCGGTGCCCCAGTGCGTGACACGGGCGTGCTCGTCCGGGGTCATCAGGCCGTAACCCGCCAGGGGCAGGCCGGGGTCGGCCGCCACCTGCTCCAGGAGGCGGACCAGGCGGGTGGCGAGGGTTTCGACGGTGGTCCGGTCGAAGAGGGCGGATGCGTACTCGATCCCGGCGGTGAGGCCGCCCTCGGCCCGCTCCTCGGTGAAGGCGAAGGTGAGGTCGAACTTGCTCAGGCCGTTGTGCGCGAGCCGGTCCTGGACGGTGAGACCCGGCAGGTCGGCGCGGGCCGCCTGCTGGTTCTGCAGGACCAGCATGGTCTGGAACAAAGGGTGGTGGTTGCGCGCCCTGACGGGGTTGACACTCTCGACGAGACGCTCGAAGGGCACGTCCTGGTGTGCGTACGCGGCCAGGTCGAATTCTCTCACCCGTACGAGCAGTTCCCGGAAGGTCGGGCTACCGGACAGGTCCGTGCGCAGGACGAGCGTGTTGACGAAGAACCCGACCAGTTCCTCCAGTGCCTCGTCCGAGCGGCCGGCGACGGGCGAGCCGAGCGGGATGTCGTCACCCGCGCCGTGCCGGTGCAGCAGGGTGGCCACCGCCGCCTGGAGCACCATGAACAGGCTGCTGCCCGACTCCGCGGCGAGACGCAGAAGACGGGTGTGCAGATGGGCCGGGACGTCGAAGGTGTGGACGGCTCCCCTCGGGTCGGTCGTGACCGGGCGAGGCCGGTCCAGCGGCAGGTCGATCAGACCCGGCAGGCCCGCCAGGGCGACGTGCCAGTGGTCGAGCTGCTGCCGCAGGACGCTCTGCGGCGCGACGCCGTCCCCCAGGACCGCGTGCTGCCAGAGGGTGTAGTCGGCGTACTGGAGCGGGGTGCCGACCGTCTGCTCGGGTTCCTGGCCCGCCAGCCGGGCCCGGTAGGCGTCGCCGAGGTGGCGGGCGAGCGGAGCGAGTGACCAGCCGTCGGCCGCGATGTGGTGCAGGACGAGCACCAGGACGTGGTGGCCGGGTGCGGCGCGCAGAAGCAGGCCGCGCAGCGGCGCGTCCGTCACGACGTCGAACGGCTCGCGCACGGCGGCCAGGACGGCGTCCTCGAGGTCCGCGGGCGCCGAAGTCACGACGGGCAGGCGGGGTGCGGCGGTGCTCGCGGGGAGCACCACCTGGTGCGGGACGCCGTCCCGTTCGGGGAAGACGGTGCGCAGCGCCTCGTGCCGCTCCACGACGTCGAGCAGGGCGACGCGCAGGGCGTCGCTGTCCAGGGCGCCGTCGAGTTCGAGGACGAGCGGGATGTTGTAGGTGGAGCTGGGGCCCTCGAGCCGGTTCAGGAACCACAGGCGCTGCTGCGCGAAGGACAGCGGCAGCGGGTCCGGCCGTTGTGCCACGGGCACCACCGGTGGGCGGGTCCGGCCCGGTGTGCCGAGGACACGGGCCAGGCCGGCGACGGTCGGGTGCTCGAAAAGGGTGCGTACGGCTGTCTCGGCACCCAGGACGGCACGGACGCGGCTGACGACGCGCATGGCCAGGAGCGAGTGCCCGCCGAGGTCGAAGAAGCTGTCGTGCGGTCCGACGAGGGACCGGCCCAGGACATCGGCGAAGATTCCGGCGAGCACGTCTTCCTGGAGTGTGCTCCCGCCCGGCCCGCCGGGGGTGTCGCTGCCCGCCTCGGGTTCGGGCAGGGCACGCCGGTCCACCTTGCCGTTGGGCAGAAGCGGGAGGCTGTCCATGACGACGACGGCGCCGGGAACCATGTGGCGCGGCAGGGTCTCGGCGAGGCCGTCGCGCAGAGTGGCGGGGCGCAGCGCGGGGTCTTCCGTGACGGCGTAGGCGACGAGCCCGCGCCGCCCCGGTATGTCCTCGCGGATCAGCGCGCAGGCGGCGGTGACGCCGGGTCTCGCCAGGAGGGCGGCCTCGACCTCGCCCAACTCGATCCGGTAGCCGCGGAGTTTGACCTGGTCGTCGGCGCGGGCGACGTAGTCGAGCAGACCGTGCCCGTTCCACCGCACGAGGTCGCCCGTCCGGTACATGCGGGCACCGGTGGCGTCGAACGGGTCGGCCACGAACCGCGCGGCAGTCAGGCCCCGTCGGTCCAGGTAGCCGCGGGCGAGGTTGGGGCCCGACAGGTACAGCTCCCCGGTGACGCCGGGTGGTACGGGCCGCAGCCGGCCGTCGAGGACGTAGGCGCGCATGGTGTCGACGGGGAGGCCGATCGGCACGGTCTCGGACGGCGTGCGGGCATCCGGGTGTCCGTCCGTGCGGTGGGCGGTGGCGTCGATGGTCGCTTCGGTCGGCCCGTAGAGATTGTGCACCTCGGTCCGCCACAGCTCGGTGACGTCGTCGGCGAGGGCGCGCGGTAACGGTTCCCCGCCGCACAATACGGCGCGCAGGTTGGGGAGCGGCGCGGCGTGCGCCGCCTCGGCCAGGACGAGGGCCAGGTGCGAGGGAACGAACTGGGCGACCGTGACGCCGAATCGGCTCATCCAGGAGACGAGGGTGCGGGCTTCCCGGTTGGCGTCGTGCGGGAGCAGACAGACTTCGGCGCCGTTCGTCAGCGGGAGCCACAGCTCCCATACGGAGGCGTCGAAGCTGCTCGAGGTGCGGGCGAGGACCCGGTCGCCCGGGGTGACGGCCAGGTGCCGCGCCATCCAGGCCATGTGGTTGGCCAGAGCGGAGTGTGGCACGACCACACCCTTGGGGCGGCCGGTGGAGCCGGAGGTGTGGATGACGTACGCGGGATCCGCCGGGTGGGGTGGGTCCGGGACGGGTCCGGTGGGCCCCGTGGGCCGGGCGGCCGGGCCGTCGAGGGCGAGCCACGGTACGTCGCAGGCGGGCAGGCTCGCGTGGACGTCCGCGGTGGTGAGCAGCAGGACGGGCCGGGCGTCGTCGAGCACGTACCGGATGCGGGCGGCCGGATACTGCGGGTCGACGGGCAGGTAGGCGGCGCCTGCCCGCAGAACGGCCAGCATGGCGACGACGGTGTCCACGGACGGCGGCGCGGCAAGGGCCACCCTGTCCTCCCGGCCCGCGCCTCGCTCGCGCAGGACGTGGGCGAGTGCGTCGGCGCGGGCGTCGAGCTCGGCGTAGGTGAGGCTCGTGTGCTCGTCGCGCACGGCGACGGCGTGGGGTGTGCGTGCGGCCCACTCCCGGACCGCTCCGGGCGCCGTACGGGCGGGCAGTGGAAGATCCGCCCCGCGCCCCAGGCCGAGGAGGCGGTCCCGCTCGCCCGGAGCGAGGGGGTCGAGGTCGCCGACTGAACGGTCGGGGTCGGTCACGGCCAGGGTGAGGACGCGGGCGAAGCGTGCGCACAGAGCGTGTGCGGTGGCGGCGTCGAAGAGGTCGGTGGCGTATTCGAGGTGACCGCCGATGCCGCCGGTCGCGGCGAAGGTGTCCGCGGACGCGCCCTCGGCCGGGTCGGGGTGTGCGGCGGGTCGGGTGACTTCGGTGACTTCGGTGACTTCGGTGACTTCGGTGAGCGAAAACGTCAGGTCGAACTTGCTGACTCCGGTGTGCCGGGACCGGTCGTGGACAGTGACTCCGGGAAGATCGAGCCTCGCCCGCTCCTGGTTCTGGAGGACCAGCATGGTCTGGAAGAGCGGGTGGTGGTCACCGGACCGCTCAGGGTTCACCGCCTCCACGATCCGCTCGAAGGGGATGTCGCTGTGACTGAGGGCGGCGATGTCGAACTCCTTGACCCTCTCCAGCAGTTCACGAAAGGTGGGGTCGCCGGACAGGTCGGCGCGCAGGACGACGGTGTTGACGAAAAACCCGACCAGGTCGTCGAGTGCCTCGTGGGTGCGCCCGGCCACCGCGGTGCCCATCAGGATGTCGGTGCCGGCGCCGTGGGCCTGCAGCGTCACGGCGAGGGCCGACTGAAGCACCATGAAGGGGGTGCAGCCGGTGGCGCGTGCCAGCCGGGTGAGCGCGGCGTGCGCGGGCGCGGGCAGTTCGAAGGGGACCGCGTCGCCCCGGTGGCTGGGCACGGCCGGGCGGGGCCGGTCGAGAGGCAGGTCGAGCAGGTCAGGGGCGCCGCGCAGCGCCTTCTGCCAGAAGGCGAGCTGGCGTGCGGCCAGGCTGTCCGGGTCGCGGTCGTCGCCGAGCAGCCGACGCTGCCAGAGGGCGTAGTCGGCGTACTGCACCCGCAGCACGGGCCAGTCGGGCGTGCCCGTGCCCGAGCTCCTGGCGCGATAGGCGGCGCCGAGGTCGCGGCTGAGCGGGGCGAGGGACCAGCCGTCGGCGACGACATGATGGAGGGCGAGGATCAGGACATGGCGGGTGGGGCCCAGGCGGAGCAGATACGCCCGGACGCCGACGTCGCCGGTGAGGTCGAAGGGCACCGCGGACAGGCGGCGTACCGACTCCTGGGCCCAGGCTTCGGCGCTCTTCCCGGCCGGGGGCAGCTCGGCGAAGAGGGGGACGAGCGTCGCGGCGGCGGATGCGTCGAGGACTTCCTGGCGGGCTGTGCCGTCGTGCTCGGCGAAGACGGTGCGCAGGCTTTCGTGCCGGACGACCACATCGGCCAGGGCGCCACGCAGCGCTTCCGTGTCCAGAAGGCCTTCCAGTTCGAGGACGAGCGGGACGGTGTAGGTGTCGTTGGGGCCCTCGACGCGGTTGAGGAACCACAGGCGTTGCTGCGCGAAGGACAGCGGCACCGTTTCAGGCCGTTGCTGCGGGATGAGAGCAGGCCGGGCTGTCCGGGTCGTGTCGAGGACGGCGGCCAGCGAGGCGGCCGTGGGGTGGCCGAAAAGGGTACGCAGATCGAGTTCGGCGCCCAGGACGGCCCGCACCCGGCCGGTGAGGCGGGTGGCGAGCAGGGAGTGGCCGCCCAGGGAGAAGAAGTTGTCGTCGGTACCGACGGCGGCCACCCCGAGGACATCGGCGAAGAGGCCGGTCAGGACCTCTTCGTAGGCCGTGCGCGGGTAACGGCCCGTGGCGGCGACGACGCGAGGGGCGGGCAGGGCGCGGCGGTCGACCTTGCCGTTGGCGTTCAGGGGCAGCGCGCCGAGGAAAACGAACGCGGAAGGCACCATGTACGCAGGCAGTGTGCGTCCTAGGCGGCGGGCAAGCGCGGTGTCGTCCGGCCGGGCGCCCGGTACTCCCACGACATAGGCCACGAGCCGCCGGTCGCCCGGTATGTCCTCACGGACCACGACACAGGCGGCGCGCACGGCCGGGTCGGTGAGCAGGGTGTTCTCGATCTCAGCCGGCTCGATGCGGAACCCGCGGAGTTTGACCTGCCCGTCCGCGCGTCCGACGTACTCGATGTCGCCGTGCGCGGTCCAGCGCACGAGGTCGCCGGTGCGGTACATGCGGCCACCGCGCGCGTCGTACGGGTCGGCGACGAACCGGGTGGCGGTCAGCGCCGGTCGCCCCTGGTAGCCGCGGGCGACCCCGCGGCCGCTCACGTAGAGCTCCCCCACGACGCCGGGCGGCACCAGTCCGAGGGCGCCGTCGAGCACGTACAGGCGCATTCCGTCGAGGGCCCGGCCGATGGGCGGGACACCCGGTGTGCCGGTGGCGACCTGGTGGCGGGTGGCGAAGGTCGTGGTCTCCGTGGGCCCGTAGACGTGCAGAACGCGCGTGCCGGGCGCGGCCGCGGTCACCTGCTGCATGAGGTCCGGGCGGGCGGCCTCACCACCCGTGGCGACGAGGCTCAACCCCGCGAACGCCGCAGGGTCGGCTTCGGCCACCACGTTGAACAGAGCTGTCGTCAGAAACAGTGCGGTCACCCCGTGCCGGTCCACCAGATCTTCGAGGTCCGGGCCTTCCAGGACACCGCCGGGCGCGACGACCACAGAGCCGCCGTTCAGGAGCGGCACCCAGATCTCGAACGTCGAGGCGTCGAACACGTAGGCCGAGTGGAGCAACACCGCCTCACAGGCACCGTCCGTCCAGGCGGCGTCGGCGGCCAGCGCCAGGACGTCGGCGTGGGTGACACCGACGCCCTTGGGCAGGCCGGTGGAGCCGGAGGTGAACATCACGTAGGCGAGCCGGTCGGCGCGGTTCACTCCCGGCAGCGGTCTCGGTCGTGGTGGAGCGCCGCGTACGACACCGCCGAGACCGTCGACGACGATCACCGGCACGGAGGCGGCCGTCTCCTCGACCCAGGGCCGAGTGGCGGTGGCTTCGTCGACCACCAGGGCGCGGACGCGGGCCACTTCGGCGACACGGCCGAGCCGCTCGGCAGGCCAGGCCGCGTCCATAGGTACGTACGCGGCTCCCGCGCCGGTCGTGCCGAGCGTGGCGGACACCAGAGCTGCCGACCGGCCCACGAGGACACCGACGCCGTCTTCGGCGCCGATGCCCCAGCCGGCCAGGGCGCCGGAGAGGTCTTCGGCCGCCTGCGCCAGCCGCTGGTACGAGAGCGTGACGGTACCGTCCACCACTGCCGGGGCGTCGGGGGTCAGGCGGGCCTGCGCGCCGAAGGCCTCCGGCAGGCTCGAGGCCGTCTTCATGAGCGGCAGGTCAGTGCCTCGCCCCCGGGCGAGCAGCGTTTCGGCGGCGGCGCCGTCGAAGAACGGCAGGTCACGGAGAGGCGTCTCGGCGTCTGCGCGGGCCAGAGCCGACAGGAAGGACACGAGCGCCTGCTGGAGCAGCCGCACGTCTTCGGTGCGGTACAACTGCGGGTTGGCGTCGAAGCCGATCAACGGCCCTTTGCCCTCCGCCCGTTCGGAGACGAAGAGAGCCACGTCGTCGACCGGTCCGATGGACAGGACGCGGGAGGGGGCAGGGCTGCCGGCGAAGTCGAGGTCGTAGTCGTAGCCCATGATGTTGACGACGACATCGGAGAGGCGCGCGGCACCTTCCGGCATGTTCAGCTCACGGGCGAGCTGGTCGCGGGAGAAGCGGCGATGGCGCAGGGCGCCGCCCATCTCGGCCGCGACGGCACGTACGAGAGCGCCGACCGTCATGTCGGCGGTGACGGTCAGGCGTAGCGGCAGAATGTTGGCCGTCATGCCGACGACGTGCCGCAGTCCGCTGTGACGGCCGTTGGAGGCGAGGCCCACGGTGATGTCCCGTGCGCCGGTGACCCGGCCGACGTAGGCGGCGACCGCGCTCACGAGGACGGCGGTCCACCTGGTGCGATGAGCGGCGGCGAGCCTGCGCAGGTCGTCGAGGACGGTGACGGGCAGGGTCTCGCCGTGGTGCATCCGCATGTCCGCTCCGGCGGATGCGGCCGGTGCCGGAGCGTCGGTGCGCCGCCGGATGAGCGCCCTGCCGCCGCGCGCGTGCACATCGGTCCCGGCACCGGCCGGATCCACCGCGTCGGCGCCCGCCAGGTCGGCGAACTTGCCGGTCCAGTAGGCACGGTCGGCCTCGTAGCGGCCCGAGCCGCGGTAGGCCGCCTCGTCGGCCACGAGGTCGCGCAGGGGTGCGGCGGGCAGCTCGGCCAGGGCGAGGTTCTCGCCGCGCACGGCCCGCCCGTAGAGATCGGCCACGGCGCGGCCGAAGACGGCGCCGCTCAGGCCGTCGAAGGCGATGTGGTGGAAGCGGACGTACCAGTAGCGCAGCCGGACGCCCAGGCGCAGCAGCGCGAAGTGGTGGCGCGGGGCGTCCAGCCGGTCGACGGTGGACATGTCGTCGGCCATGTAGACCTCGGCCGCGGCGGCGGCATCGTCCGCGCCGGACAGATCGACCATGCGGAGCCGCTCGGTGCCGGCCGTGGGGCGGCGTGCGACGTGCTGCCGCACTGTATCGCCCTGGGTGACGAACTCGAGGTGAAGGCTGTCGCACAGGTCGACGGCCCGGCCGAATGCCTCGGCGAACAATACCTCGTCGAGGTCGCCCAGGATCTCGAAGCATTCCCCGATGTTGTATTTGGGGCTGTCAGGGTCGATGAGCTGCCCGTACCAGACGCCCTGCTGAGCCGTGGTCAGTTCGAGGAGATCTTCGGGAAGTATGTTCGTCGGAAGTGAACGGTTTTCCTGCATGCCGGTCCACACCTTTGGGGAGAGTTTCGGGGACGGTGAAGAAAGGCCGGGTAAAACCGACCACGCCAGTGCATCCTCACCAACGCCGGGGTAGGCGCAGGCGCAGGCGGAGAAAAGCATGCCATGCCCACGACGACAGGCGCGGCTGGAATCATGTACCGGCCATGGCCGCCCGACAGCAGGCTCGTCGACCCGCGCGTCGAGGGCGGCGGGCACGAGGTAGTCATTGGTCATATATGAACGCCGCGCGAAGGAGACATGAGCACGCGCGAGCGAACTGCGACAACTACGCGGTCACACCTGATCGATTTCGCTCAAAAGCGAAATCGATCAGCCGGAGTGCGCCTGCACTCCCCTTGACCTGGGGAAGCACCTCGGCGGCCGGCCGTCGGCCTATCCGGCGTCGGCCTCCATCACCCGCACCAGACTGGCGGGGCGCATATCGGTCCAGGCGCCTTCGATGACGTCCAGACATTCCTGACGCGACCCTCCGGTCCCGTCGACGCGCCAGCCGCCCGGAACATCGATGTGCGCGGGCCACAGCGAGTACTGGCCCTCGTCGTTCACCAGTGCCACGAACCGTCCCGACTCGTCATCGAAAGGATTGGTCACGGCCGTCCCCCACCTGTTAGCACACGTCTACGACATGTTCATGAATTGTGCCCGGTCATACCGTGCCGGTCGCTTCCGCGGCACACCGTCGAGCCCCCAGCCCTTCTGATCAATCCAGGGCCAACCCGACTCCACCCGTTCGCGCCAATCACATTAGAGGACTCGAGGCGGGGAACGGCGTGTATTCGCCAGGTTACCCACAAGTCCCCGATCAGCCGCCGGGAAGCACAAGCACCCGGGGTGTATGCCAACGGGATCTCCGCAGAAATATTCAGCCACCAGATGTCCTTAAAGTGCGGGTAGAACTTGATATGCACCACGCACTTTCGGATAGCCTCCGGCGTGCGCCCGCGCACTCCAGTTACATCCGAATATCACGCCGCGCCCCCATACGCCGGAGCGCGCCCCCACCCGACCGGCGAGCCGGACAACCCACCGGAGGGGAGGTGCCGGACCGTGCCGCATCTTCGCGGGCCCGCCTCTGATCCGTAACCACCTCTTCCGAACCGAGGCATTGGCACACTCCCCGCCCCTTCCCGCACCGCGAAGCGCCGCTCTCGCCACATCGCCCGCAGCGGTCAGGTCCCCGTGCAGATCAGAGGCCGGCCATCCGGGGCAAGCCGCCGGTGGAGGCACGAGTCGGGCGGTACGCCGGGTTCCGTCCGGCCCGCAGGTGCATGGCAGGCGTGAGGGTCGCACGCCCGATGCCGCTCCCAGCGGCATCGGGACTGCGTAGCCGCTCCTCACGGGCGAGCACTAGAGTGCGATGCGAAGTATGTACGCGTCTATCCCGGTGTTGGAGCAACAGGCTCAGGATCCGCGCCGCGTACTGGAAGGGAACGAAGCCGTGCATGGCGAGTACAAGGTGCCCGGCGGCAAGCTTGTCGTCGTAGATCTGGACGTCGAGGAAGGCGTCCTGCGCAACGTGCGCGTCGCCGGGGACTTCTTCCTGGAGCCCGACGAGGCGATCCTCTCGATCGACAGAGCCCTGGAGGGCGCCCCTGCTTCGGCGGATGCCGCAGACCTGGCCGCCCGGATCACGGCGGCACTCCCGGAGCCGACCGTCATGCTCGGACTGACCGCGGAGGGCGTCGGCATCGCCGTTCGGCGAGCCGTGGGCCACGCGACCGAGTGGAGCGACTACGACTGGCAGCTGGTGCACATGGGGCCGCAGGCCCCGGCCCTGCACATGGCGCTGGACGAAGTCCTCACCGCCGAGGTGGCCGCCGGGCGACGGGCACCCACCTTGCGGGTCTGGGAATGGGCTTCGCCTGCTGTGGTCATCGGCAGCTTCCAGTCGCTGCGGAACGAGGTGGACCCCGGAGGGGCGGCGAAGCACGGGATGACCGTGGTACGCCGTATTTCCGGTGGCGGGGCCATGTTCGTAGAGCCCATGAGCACCATTACCTACTCCCTGTCCGTGCCGGAGCCGCTGGTGTCGGGCCTCTCCTTCGCCGACAGTTACGCCTACCTCGACGACTGGGTCCTGGGCGCACTCGGCGACATGCGGATCAAGGCCTGGTACCAGCCTCTCAACGACATCGCCACCGACGCCGGCAAGATCGCCGGTGCCGCCCAGAAGCGCGTGGTCGGCCCCGGCGGTGGTCCTGGAGCCGTCCTGCACCACGTGACCATGTCGTACGACATCGACGCCGACAAGATGCTCGAGGTCTTGCGTATCGGCAAGGAGAAGATGTCCGACAAGGGCACCAGGAGCGCCAAGAAGCGCGTCGACCCACTCCGCCGCCAGACCGGCCTCGCCCGGGAGCAGGTGATCGAGAACATGATCGCCTCCTTCCGTGACCGCTACGGGCTGACCAGCGGCGAGGTCACAGCGGAAGAGCTGGCCCGGGCGGAGGAGCTGGTGCAGATCAAGTTCGCCACCGAGGAGTGGACCGCACGGGTGCCGTGAGCGCCCTGCCCCGTACAGCCATCGATCATGGAGCAGCCATGGACTCCCCCCACGTCGCCCGCGAGCCGGGCGAAGGCCAGGACGGTCTGTTCGGCATCGAGGACATCCGCAGCGGACCGGAGGTCCCCCGGCCGGCCGGGCCGCTCTTCCGCGACTCGGACGACGCCCGGAGGATGCTGGCGGTACGCGAGATCCACGCCGAGCCCGGCGCCGCCGCCTCACCGCGTGGCAGGCAGATCCTCGCGAGATACCCGGACGCCGAGCTCATCCCCACGGACTCCCACTGGCGCATCCCGGAACTCCACGGCAACAAGGGGAACGCGGAACGCTGGGTACGGGTCAAGAGCACGGTCCTGGTGCTCGGGGAGAAGAAGTCCCTGACCGTGCGGCCCAACGGCCGGTCGGCGGACTGGATCGCCCCGGGCGCCGCGAACGGATGCGCCATGGCGTGCGCCTACTGCTATGTGCCACGGCGCAAGGGCTACGCCAACCCGATCACCGTCTTCACGAACATCGACGCCCTCGTCGGCCGGCTGAGGCGCCACGTGACCGCCCAGGGCCCGAAGAAGGAGCCGAACCAGTGCGACCCGAGCGCCTGGGTCTACGACATCGGAGAGAACAACGACTGCTCGGTCGACGCGTTGATCAGCGAGAACACCGCTGATCTGGTGCACGCCTTCACCCGCTGGCCGACCGCCAAGGCCTCCTTCGCGACGAAATTCGTGAACCCCGACCTTCTGCAGCTCGAACCCCGCGGCCGCACCCGCGTGCGCTTCTCCCTGATGCCGCCGGACGACTCACGCCTGCTGGACATCCGCACCAGCCCGGTCGAGCAGCGCATCGACGCGGCGGCGGACTTCGTCGAGGCCGGTTACGAGGTTCATTTCAACCTCTCCCCCGTCGTCATCAGGCCCGGCTGGGAAGAGGCCTGGGCTCAGCTGCTCGAGCAGATGGACGACGTACTGCCCCGCACGGTCAAGGATCAGGCGGCGGCCGAGGTGATCATGCTGACGCACAACCGGGACCTGCACGACGTCAACATGAACTGGCACCCGCGTGCCGAGGACGCCATCTGGCGTCCGGGGCTTCAGCAGGCCAAACGCTCGGAGAACGGCAGCTGGAACGTGCGCTACCGCAACGCCGTCAAGGCGGAGGCGGTCGAGACCGTACGCCGCCTGGTGCGCACGCACACGCCGTGGCTGCCGATCCGCTACGCGTTCTGACACCGTCCCGCCGGGCCGGGTGGTGCGCGCCACCCATCGGAACGACGGAACGGGAACGGCCGCCCCGGCAGGCACATGCCTGCCGGGGCGGCCGTTCGACGTGCTACGCGGCCCGGATCAGCCCAGGGTCGCGATGGCCTTGTTGAAGGTGGCCGACGGGCGCATGACGGCCTCCGCCTTCGCCGGGTCGGGCTGGTAGTAGCCACCGATGTCGGCCGGCTTGCCCTGGACGGCGACCAGCTCGTCGATGATGGTCTGCTCCTGCTCGGACAGCGTCTTGGCGAGCGGCCCGAACGCCTCGGCGAGCGCGGCGTCGTCGGTCTGCTCCGCCAGCTCCTGGGCCCAGTAGAGCGCCAGGTAGAAGTGGCTGCCTCGGTTGTCGATACCGCCGAGCTTGCGGCTCGGGGACTTGTCCTCGTTGAGGAAGGTGCCCGTGGCCCGGTCCAGGGTGTCGGCGAGCACCTTGGCGCGCGCGTTGTCCGTGGTGGTGGCCAGGTGCTCGAAGCTGACCGCGAGGGCGAGGAACTCACCCAGGCTGTCCCAGCGCAGGTAGTCCTCCTTGACCAGCTGCTGGACATGCTTCGGCGCGGAGCCGCCGGCACCCGTCTCGAACAGTCCGCCGCCGTTCATGAGCGGGACGACGGAGAGCATCTTCGCGCTGGTGCCCAGCTCGAGGATGGGGAACAGGTCGGTGAGGTAGTCACGCAGCACGTTGCCGGTGACCGAGATGGTGTCCTCGCCGCGGCGGATGCGCTCCAGGGAGAAGGCCGTGGCCTCCTCCGGCGTCCGGATGGAGAGGTCCAGGCCGTCGGTGTCGTGGTCGGCCAGGTAGGTGTTGACCTTGGCGATGAGGTTGGCGTCGTGCGCGCGGCCCTCGTCGAGCCAGAACACGGCCGGGTTACCGGTCGCGCGGGCGCGGGTGACGGCGAGCTTGACCCAGTCCTGGATCGGCAGGTCCTTGGTCTGGCACATCCGGAAGATGTCACCGGCGCCGACGGCCTGCTCCAGGACCACGTCGCCCTTGCCGTCGACGACCCGCACGGTGCCGGTGGCGGGGATCTCGAAGGTCTTGTCGTGGCTGCCGTACTCCTCGGCCTTCTGCGCCATCAGACCGACGTTGGGTACGGAGCCCATGGTCGACGGGTCGAAGGCGCCGTTGGCGCGGCAGTCGTCGAGGACGACCTGGTAGACACCCGCGTAGCTGCTGTCGGGCAGGACCGCCAGGGTGTCGGCCTCGTTGCCGTCCGGGCCCCACATGTGGCCGGACGTACGGATCATGGCCGGCATGGACGCGTCGACGATGACGTCGCTCGGCACGTGCAGGTTGGTGATCCCCTTGTCGGAGTCGACCATCGCCAGGGCGGGGCCCTCGGCGAGCTCGGCCTCGAAGGACGCCTTGACCTCGGCGCCGATGTGCGGCACGGAGTCGAGACCCTTGAGGATGCCGCCGAGACCGTCGTTCGGGGTCAGGCCGGCCGCCGCGAGCACATCCCCGTACTTGGCGAAGGTGTTCGGGAAGAAGGCGCGGACCACGTGGCCGAAGATGATCGGGTCGGAGACCTTCATCATCGTGGCCTTCAGGTGCACGGAGAACAGCACGTTCTCGGCCTTGGCGCGCGCGACCTGGGCGGTGAAGAACTCACGCAGCGCGGCGACGCGCATGACGGCCGCGTCCACGACCTCACCCGCCAGGACCGGAACGGACTCGCGCAGCACGGTGGTCGTGCCGTCGTCGCCCGCGAGCTCGATACGCAGCGAGCCGGCCTCGGAGATGACGACGGACTTCTCCGTCGAGCGGAAGTCGTCGACGCCCATGGTGGCGACGTTCGTCTTGGAGTCGGCGGTCCAGGCACCCATGCGGTGCGGGTGCGCCTTGGCGTAGTTCTTGACCGACGCGGGGGCGCGGCGGTCGGAGTTGCCCTCACGCAGGACGGGGTTCACCGCACTGCCCTTGACCTTGTCGTACCGCGCGCGGACGTCCTTGTCCTCGTCGGTCTGCGGGTCGTCCGGGTAGTCCGGAAGCGCGTAGCCCTGCTCCTGGAGCTCTGCGATCGCGGCCTTCAGCTGCGGGATCGAGGCGGAGATGTTGGGCAGTTTGATGATGTTCGCGCCGGGAGTCCTGGCCAGCTCACCGAGCTCCGCGAGCGCGTCATCGATACGCTGATCGGCCTTGAGACGCTCCGGGAAGCCGGCGATGATCCGCCCCGCCAGGGAGATGTCACGGCGCTCCACCGTGACACCCGCGGTCGAGGCGTAAGCCTCGATGACGGGCAGGAACGAGTACGTCGCCAGGGCAGGGGCCTCGTCGGTGTGCGTATAGATGATGGTCGAGTCAGTCACCGGGTGCTCCGCTCCACGTCTGCAACATTGCTTGACATCAAGATATCTCGTTGACCGGCCCCTCTCCACAGTGGCCCGCGCCCTTTTCCGGCGGAACCGGTCACTCCTGTCCGGCCGGGCGCGGAGGGCGGGACCGCCTGCGCGGCTTCGACCGGCCCCGACTCGTACGCGAAGACCGCCGGCTGGGCCCGGCACGGGCGCCCGGCTCGGTCATGGCCCGGCTGATGTGGGTTCCGGCCGTGGAAGGACTGACCACCATGTGGACGGCGATGTCACCTCGCTCCCGGTGACGCGGTGGATTTCTGGCTGGTCAGGGCCCGACAGCCGTCCCGCTGAGCGGCGGCGCCCCCGGGGCCGGCGGCCGGTGTTCGTACCAACGACGGTCGGCCTCCAGCTGGGCGGCGAGCGAGATGAGCCGGGCCTCGCTGCGGGAGGGGCCGAGGAGCTGGGCACCGATGGGGAGGCCGTCGTGCGTGAAGCCCGCCGGGACGCTGATCCCGGGCCAGCCGAGGACGTTCCAGGGCCAGGCGTAGGGGCAGGCCGAGGTCATCGCGAGATCGGTGCGCCAGGCGTTGAGGTGGTCGAAGGCCCCGACCCTCGGCGGCGGGGCGGCCGTGGTCGGGGTGAGCAGCACGTCGTATCCGTGTCCGGATCCGCCGCGGGCCGTGTCGAAGAAGGTCCCGATCCTGGCGTGCTGGCGCACCTCGCGCGCGCGGGCGGCCCGCACGATACGGCCGCCGAGACGGGTCCCGGTGCGCAGGGCACTGCGGGTGCGCGGGTCCAGGAGCCCGGGCTCGGGGTGCAGCGCGGCGAGCTCGGCGATGCCGGCGGTGGCACGGGGGACGAAGGAGAGGCCGATCAGGCCGTAGCGGGGGCGGGCCTCCTCGACATGGTGGCCCAGCCGGGCGAGAACTTCGGCGAGCGCGGTGACGGCTCGCAGGACCTCCGGGTGGGGCGCGTTGCGGGTGAGGGTGAGCGGGGGCCGCAGGGACAGGCCGATGCGCAGCCGGCCCGGGTCGCGGCGGGCCGCGGCGGACGCGTCGACGGCGGGCGGGCGGTGCGGGTCATGGGGGTGCGGTCCCGCCGCGGCATCCAGGAGCAGGGCGGCGTCCGCGACGGTACGGGCGAGGGGGCCGTTGACCGTGAGGCCCTGGAAGGCGTCGATGCGCGGGTGGACGGAGATCCGGCCGCGCTGCGGCTTGATGCCGACGAGGTGGGTCCAGGCGGCGGGGATACGGATGGACCCCGCGCCGTCGGAACCCAGGGCGGCGGGGACGAGCCCGGCGGCGACGGCCGCCGCGGAGCCGCCGGACGAACCGCCGGGCGTGTGCGCGGTGCTCCAGGGGTTGCGGGTGACGCCGAAGGCAGGCCCTTCGGTGAAGGCCCACTGCCCCAGCTCGCAGGAATTGGTCTTGCCTACGACGACGGCCCCGGCGGCCCGGAGCCTGCGGACGGCCTCGCTGTCGGCGGTGGCGGGCGGCAGTACGCCGTCGCACCCGAAGTACGTGGGGAGACCGGCGACGTCGGTGTCATCCTTGACTGCGATCGGCACCCCGAGCAGCGGAAGCCGCTCCCCCGCCCCGAGCCGCCGGTCGGCCTCGGAGGCCTCGGCGAGCGCGGCTTCCGCCCGCAGCTGACGGAACGCGTTGAGGGTGGGCCGGCTCGCCTCGATGCGCGCGAGCGCCGCGGCGACCAGGGCGGACGAGGTCGTCCGGCCCTCGGCCAGTTCCCGGACGCAGTCCAGGAGTCCGGGCTGTACGGGCGGCTCCGCCGGGCCGAGGGGCCCGGTCCGCTCCGTGGGGTCTGCTGAGGACATCGCCACCGCCTCCTCACGTCCGCCGGAGCACCGGCCCTCGGGGGTCCGCCCAGGGTCCGACCGGGCGGGTCTACTGGAGAGTAACGAGGCCGGAGAGCCCACTCAAGCACGCCGCACGCGAATCGGAGCCCGTCTCCCCTCCCCGAAGAAGCGAGACGGGGTTCCCACGGCGGGTCGCTACGGCCGCACGTGGATCTCGCCGATGCCCGAGCCGAGGCCGGCACAGTGGGCGGTCGACTGCCCGGACTCGCCCGGCCTCAGCGTGACGTGCTCACCGTCCACATCGGGGGACCAGCCGCAGACCAGGTGCACCCAGAAGGTCTGCGTGGCCGAGCCGTTGTTCCTGCAGAGCGCGAATCCGGTGTAGTCGTCGATCGCGTGCTTACCGGTGTCGCAGGACAGCCCCGGCGGAACGGCGGCGGCCTGTGCGACGGCGGCCGCGGCGGTGGCCGGCACGGCGAGTGCCATGGTGAGACCCGTGACGGCAGCGCCTCGTACCAGCGCGCGGGCGGCGTTCCCCTTGAGCGTGTTCTTCATTTCTCCCCTTGATTCCGGTCGAGTTCCGGTGATCTCCAGGGCAGCTCTCCCCCACGTTCCGTAGCCGAAAACAGCGCCGAACCTCACCCTCCGTACACCGGGCCCGTCGCGCAGGGGACCGTGCGCGGGCGTACGCTCGCCAAGAGGGGTGAGTCCAGCTTGTGAAGGCCCTGACCAGGGATGTTCCCGAGGAGGCGCGGTGACAGAACAGCGCATCGCCACACGCGCTGCCGCGTGCGCGGCAGTGCTCGTACTCGCTGCCACCGGCGGCACTGCGGCGCAGGCGGACGACGACATCGAATCGCTCCCCGCCGAGCAGATCGCAGACCGCTCCCGTGACGCCCTGCTGGACGCCCGGTCCCTGCATCTGCGGGCGCGGGGCGACCTCGGGGAGAACCGCTCTCCGATGACGGTCGACCTCAGCCTGGACCGGGACGGCAATTGTGTGGGCGGCGTCGACCTGGGCGAGGACAAGGGTTCGGTCGAGATCGTCAAGCGGGGCGACTCGGTCTGGCTGAAGCCGGACGCAACCTTCTGGAAGGACCAGGTCCCGGTCGGCGGCTCGGCCTTCGACGCCGTCCTCGCCGGGCGGTACATGAAGGGGTCGGCCGAGGACTCCAGGCTGCGGCCCGTCGTGGAGGCGTGCGATCTGGACACTTTCCGCGAACTGGTCTCGGACAACGCCGACACGGCCGCCGGGGCGTTCTCCAAGGGGAAGGTGACGACGGTCGACGGCGTACGGACCGTCCCGGTCACCAGGACCCTCCACGGACAGCGGCTGACGGCCTACGTGGACACCGAAGGCGCGCACCACCCGGTGCGGATCACCGTGCGGGGCGACGGGGCGGACGCGTCCGTGGACTTCTCCGGCTTCGACGATCCGGTACCCACGGCCACACCGTCCGCGGAAGACACGGTCGACGTCAGCGCCCTGCTCGGCCGGGCCCCGGCGCAGTCCTGACCTCCGGGCTCGGCACGGGGTGCGACAGCACCAGCCCTGCCGCTCAGCCGTCACGGGTCGTCGTCAGCCGCCGGCCAGCAGACGTACGAGGTGTGCGCGAGACGACGGAGACGGGTGGTGGCAGCCAGTTCCGTACGCTGGGGGCCATGCGCATGCGCCCGACTCTGAGCTGGACCCCTGCCGAGAACCTGCCGCCGGGCACCACGGATCCGGAGCCGGTCGCCGGTGCGCTGCGCGCCGGCGGTGTGCTGGTACTCAGCGGGGCAGGCATCTCCACGGAGTCGGGCATTCCCGACTACCGGGGCGAGGGCGGGAGCCTGAGCCGGCACACCCCGATGACCTATCAGGACTTCACCGCCGGCGCCCAGGCCCGGCGCCGGTACTGGGCGCGCAGCCATCTCGGCTG
The DNA here is from genome assembly GCF_053591835.1 of Streptomyces sp. NPDC002911. Taxonomy (NCBI): domain Bacteria; kingdom Bacillati; phylum Actinomycetota; class Actinomycetes; order Kitasatosporales; family Streptomycetaceae; genus Streptomyces; species Streptomyces sp. NPDC002911. Next base: position 258,772 of record NZ_JBSFUO010000005.1, read on the forward strand.
GCGCACCTTCGGCCGCGCCCGCCCCAACGCCGGGCACCGGGCCGTGGCCGCGTTCGGGCGGCGCGGCCTGCTCTCGGGTGTGATCACCCAGAACGTCGACGGCCTGCACCAGGCCGCCGGCAGCGAGGGTGTCGTGGAACTGCACGGAAGCCTGGAACGGGTGGTCTGCCTGTCCTGCGGTGCTTTCAGCCCGCGTCGCGAACTCGCCCGGCGGCTGGAGGAGGCCAATGCGGGCTTCGGGCCGGTGGCCGCCGCGATCAACCCGGACGGTGACGCCGACCTCACGGACGAACAGGTCGGGGACTTCCGCGTGGTGTCCTGCACGGTCTGCGGCGGCATCCTCAAACCGGACGTGGTGTTCTTCGGCGAAGCCGTGCCCCCGCGGCGGGTCGAGCTCTGCCGCGAACTGGTCCGTGAGGCGTCCTCGCTGCTGGTCCTGGGCTCCTCGCTGACGGTGATGTCGGGGCTCCGGTTCGTCCGCCAGGCGGCCCAGGACGGAAAGCCGGTACTGATCGTCAACCGGGACCCGACCCGGGGTGACCAGCACGCCGTCACCCGCGTCTCGCTCCCGCTGGGAACGGCCCTCACCACGGTGACCGGCCTGCTGGGCATCCCCGCCGATACAGAGGCGGCAGGGCCCGCGTGAGCTGGTGACGGTGGTGGGGGGCGTCACCGGCGTTCGTCGGCGGAGCAGCCGGGTGCGGTGAGGGGCTGCCGCGAGACCGTGCCCGCCTCACTCCTCCGTGAGAGCGGGCTCGCTTGCTTTACCGAGCCAAAACCTCTGGAATACCTCAGATTTGTTTTCGTCAGGTACAAAGCACTGCCAGAATCACAGGGCTCCTGATCATGCACCTCAGGCCATCGCCGGGTCACTCCCCCACGGGCCCCGGCCGGGACCGACCATCTTCCCCTCACAAAGGCGAACCCCCTCCATGAGTGACGGCAGCATCACAGCAGCCGATCAGCTCGCCGCCGGCACACCGGCGACGAGCTCCCCCCATGTGGACGCCGGCGACGCCGGTTACAGCAAGGACCTCAAGTCCCGCCACATCAACATGATCGCCATCGGCGGCGCGATCGGCACCGGGCTCTTCCTGGGTGCGGGCGGACGTCTCGCCGACGCCGGGCCCTCGCTCGCCATCGCCTACGCCGTCTGCGGTGTGTTCGCGTTCTTCGTCGTGCGCGCGCTGGGTGAACTGATCCTCTACCGCCCGTCGTCCGGCGCCTTCGTCTCCTACGCCCGTGAGTTCATGGGCGAGAAGGGCGCCTTCGCGGCCGGCTGGCTGTACTTCCTCAACTGGTCGACCACTGCGATCGCGGACATCACCGCGGCGGCGACCTACGCCCACTTCTGGGGCATGTTCAGCGACATCCCGCAGTGGATCCTCGCGTTGATCGCCCTCGCAGTGGTGCTCACGGCCAACCTGATCTCGGTGAAGTACTTCGGCGAGATGGAGTTCTGGTTCGCGATCATCAAGGTGGCGGCCCTTGTCGCCTTCATGCTGATCGGCATCTTCCTCGTCGTCACCCAGCATCCGGTGGACGGCCACACCCCAGGTCTGTCCACCGTCTCGGACACCGGTGTCTTCCCCGTCGGCACACTTCCGATGCTGCTCGTGATCCAGGGCGTCGTCTTCGCCTACGCGTCCGTAGAGCTGGTCGGCGTCGCCGCCGGCGAGACCGAGAACCCCGAGAAGATCATGCCTCGTGCGATCAACTCGATCATGTGGCGGGTCGGACTGTTCTACGTCGGCTCTGTCGTGCTGCTCGCGCTCCTGCTGCCCTACACCGCCTACTCCGGGGGCCAGAGCCCGTTCGTCACCGTCATGGACAAACTCGGCGTACCGGGTGCGGCCGGCGTGATGAATCTGGTCGTGCTGACTGCCGCCTTGTCCAGTCTGAACTCCGGTCTCTACTCCACCGGCCGCATCCTGCGCTCCATGTCGCTGTCAGGTTCCGCACCCCGCTTCACCGGCCTGATGAACAAGGGGCAGGTTCCCTACGGCGGCATTCTGCTGACCGCGGGCTTCGGGGTGCTGGGAGTCGGGCTGAACTACGTAGTTCCCGGCCAGGCGTTCGAAATCGTGCTGAACTTCGCGTCCATCGGGATCCTCGGGACCTGGGGCATGATCATGCTCTGCTCCCTGGTGTTCTGGCACCGCTCGCAGGACGGCCGGGTCACGAGGCCCGCCTACCGCCTGCCCTGGGCCCCGTACACCCAGATCGTCACCCTGCTGTTCCTCCTCGGGGTTGCCTTCCTGATGTGGTGGGGCGGCGGCGTCGGCCGGACGACCGTGACGTGCCTGCCGCTGATCGCGGCGGCACTGGTCGGCGGCTGGTTCCTGGTCCGCGGCCGGGTGAAGGAGATGGCGCGGGCGGCCGGGCAGGGCGTCTGAGCCCCTTCGCACCGGCCCGGAGAGGGTTCTCCCGGCCGGTCCTACGGTGTGTGGTCCCCCACCTGCGGGTGGGGGACCACACACCGTAGGACGCTGAGCGTTCGGCGGCTCGGCCGCGGTGGAAGAAGCGGTCAGACGGAGAGCGCGGGGATGACCGTGGAGCCGTAGGCATCGATGGTCGCCTCACGCGCGTCGTGCATGTCGTAGACGGCGAACTGGTCGACGCCCAGGTCCCGCAGGACCTGGAGCTTTTCGATGTGGGCCTCGGCGGGCCCCAGCAGACAGAAGCGGTCCACGATCTCGTCCGGGACGAAGGCGGTGTCCGGGTTTCCGGTGCGGCCGTGATGGCTGTAGTCGTATCCGGAGCGTCCGGCGATGTACTCCGTGAGCGCGTCGGGCACGAGGCCGGAGTGCTCCCCGTAACGGGTGACGAGGTCGGCCACGTGATTGCCGACCATCCCGCCGAACCATCGGCACTGCTCGCGGGCGTGGTCCAGGTCCTCGCTCACGTAGGCGGGCGCGGCGACGCAGATGGTGACGGAGTCCGGGTCGCGGCCGGCGCCGGCGGCCGCGTCACGTACCGCGTTGATCATCCATTCGGTGAGGTAGGGATCGGCCAGCTGGAGGATGAAGCCGTCGGCCTTCTCCCCGGCCAGCGCGAGGGCCCTGGGCCCGTACGCGCCCATCCAGACGGGGAGTCTGCCGTCCTTCACCCATGGGATCCGGACCGGCTGTCCGTCGACGGTGGCCTCGCGTCCCTCGGCGAGGTCCCGGATCACCTCGATGGCCTCACCCAGTCTGGCCAGTGTGTTCGGCCTGCGGCCGGCCACTCGCATCGCGGAGTCGCCGCGCCCGATGCCACAGACGGTGCGGTTGCCGTACATCTCGTTGAGGGTGGCGAACGTGGAGGCGGTGACCTCCCAGGCGCGGGTCCCCGGGTTCGTCACCATGGGCCCGACGATGAGCCGCTCGGTGTGCTCCAGGATCCGGCTGTAGATGACGAAGGGCTCCTGCCACAGCACGGCGGAGTCGAAGGTCCAGCCGTAGCGGAACCCGTTCCGTTCCGCGCGGCGCATGAGTCCGACGACGGCCGAGGCGGGCGGGTCGGCCTGGAGGACGAGTCCGAAATCCATGACAGATGCTCCTACTCGAAGTACTGACACATGGCGCCCGGTCAGAAGGACTGCGGGCGATTTTCCGGGCGGCCCGCTCCGGGCAGAGTCTTCCGCATCGGGCAGCGCCGGGTCCGCCGCCGCGGCTCATCGGATCGCGAGTCGCGGGGGACAAAAGTTTGGAGCATGGACGGCGGACCCTGGGGCCGGCCCACCCGTGAACGGCTCGGCGCGCGCCCGATCGCCCTCCGGTAGGCCGTGAAGCCACGAAGTGAGGGTTTCACCACGTGAAGGTATCGTTTGTGGCGTTTGGTCGCGGTCTCGGCCTCGTCCGCGCCGGCACTTCCTGCCGCCCCCACGAGGCTGAGCATGTCGCACGTCTCACCGCACAAGCACCTCGAGCGGAAGGATCGGCCATGGGCACGGTCACTACGGCTGACGGCACCGACATCTATTACAAGGACTGGGGCCCGCGAGACGCCCAGCCGATCGTGTTCCACCACGGCTGGCCGCTCAGCTCCGACGACTGGGACAGCCAGCTGCTCTTCTTCCTCGCCCACGGCCATCGGGTGATCGCCCACGACCGGCGGGGTCACGGGCGCTCCACCCAGAGCGCGACGGGGCACGACATGGACACCTACGCCGCCGACGTGGCGGCGTTGGCCGAGGCGCTCGACCTGCGGGAGGCCGTGCACATCGGCCATTCCACCGGTGGCGGCGAAGTCGCCCGGTACGTCGCCCGGGCCCAGCCCGGCCGGGTGGCGAAGGCCGTACTGGTCAGTGCGGTGCCGCCGGTCATGGTGAAGTCCGAGTCGAATCCGGGCGGCCTGCCGATCGAGGTCTTCGACGGGTTCCGCGCCTCCCTCGCCGCACATCGCGCGCAGTTCTACATCGACGTGCCGTCGGGCCCGTTCTACGGATTCAACCGTCCCGGTGCCGAGGTGTCGCAGGGACTGATCAACAACTGGTGGCGGCAGGGCATGCAAGGTGCGGCCAACGCCCACTACGAGTGCATCAAGGCCTTCTCGGAGACCGACTTCACCGAGGACCTCAAGAAGATCGAGGTGCCGGTCCTGGTCGCCCACGGCACCGATGACCAGATCGTGCCCTACGAAGACGCGGGGCCCTTGTCCGCCGAACTTCTGCCGAACGGCAGGCTGAAGAGCTACGAGGGCTATCCCCATGGCATGCTCTCGACGCAACCGGATGTCATCAATCCCGACCTCCTGGCGTTCGTGAGGGAGTAGGGCTTCACGTGTACCAGCGGATCCCCCACGACGGCGACTGAGGAGGCTCGCAGATCGGACAGCATGCGCCGCGCCGCTTCCATCAGTATCTCGTCGCGGCCACTGACGGAGGCCCCCTCAGCCTGCCGGCCATCACCTGACGTGTCAGAGCCCATACCGTTCAGCTCCACGCGTTATCGGGCACGCCCCCCACGTCAGCTTGCACGGTCCACGCTCAGCCGCACCCCCTCCGGTCCTCAGCGCCCCGGCGGGCCGGGGCGCCCGGAGCGTCAGCCATGAACGCGACACATGAACATGCGACCTCACCGGTCCCATGCCGGTGGTAGGCCACGGGCCGAGCGCCCGTCCGCTCACAGGTACTGGCACAAACCTCGTGGCACGTACACTCCGTGGCCCGCACGCCCCACGTACGAGCCGTCCTCGATGACGGGGACGCCGCGCGACAGGACCGTCTCCACCCGCCCGGTGATCCGCTTGCCCTCGTACGCGGAGTAGTCCACGTACATGTGGTGCGTCTCGGCGGACAACACCTGCTCGGCCTCCGGGTCGTACACGACGATGTCCGCGTCCGCGCCCGGCGCGATCGTTCCCTTCCTCGGGTAGAGGCCGAACATCCGGGCCGGGGCGGCGCAGGCGATCTCGATCCAGCGACGGCGGGAGATGTTCCCGTCCACCACGGCCTGGTGCAGCAGATCCATCCGGTGCTCCACGCCCGGCATTCCGTTGGGGATCTTCGAGAAGTCCCCCATGCCCATGTCCTTCTGTCCCTTGAAGCAGAACGGGCAGTGGTCCGTGGAGACGACCTGCAGGTCGTCGGTCCGCAGCCCCCGCCACAATGCCGCCTGGTGCTCCTTCGGCCGGAGCGGCGTCGAACAGACGTATTTGGCGCCCTCGAAGTCCGGCTCGGCCAGGTTGTCGGTGGACAGGAAAAGGTACTGCGGGCAGGTCTCACCGAACACCGGCAATCCCTCGTCGCGGGCTCGTGTCACTTCCGCCAGAGCCTCCTGAGCGGAGACATGAACGACGTAGACCGGAGCGCCGGCGACCTGACTCAGCCGAATGACGCGATGTGTCGCTTCGGCTTCCAGGAGAGCCTTTCTGACCTCTCCGTGATACCGCGGATCACGTTCTCCTCGTGCGAGGGCCTGCTCCACGAGGACGTCGATAGCGATGCCGTTTTCGGCGTGCATCATGACCAGCCCGCCATTCGCACCCGCTCGCTGCATGGCGCGGAGAATCTGACCATCATCCGAATAGAACACTCCGGGATACGCAGTGAAGAGCTTGAACGAGGTCACGCCGGCCTCGATCAGGGCATCCATCTGCTTGAGGGAAGACTCGTTCACGTCGGACATGATCATGTGAAAGCCGTAGTCGATGGAACATTTACCGTTGGCCTTCTCATGCCATGTATCGAGACCTTTCCGGAGAGAGCTGCCTTTCGACTGGATCGCGAAATCGACGATCGTGGTGGTGCCTCCCCAGGCGGCCGCCCGGGTTCCCGTTTCAAAGGTGTCGCAGGACATGGTGCCGCCGAACGGCATCTCCATATGGGTGTGCCCGTCCACCCCGCCCGGGATGACGTATTTCCCTCTCGCGTCGATGACTCGGTCAGCCGTCCACCCCTGGCTGCCGGGAGTGGCCAGCGCGACAACCCGGCTCTCGTCCACGAGCACGTCCACGTGGAGTTCGTCGGACGCGGTGATGACCAGACCACCGGTGATCAGAGTGCGTGCCACAGCTCGGCTCCATTCGCTTCGGATCACGAGTTCTCGTCCAACGGGACCCCGGCACCGGCTCGCCGTCAGGACGGCCCCGCCCCGGCAGAGGGCGGTGGCGGGGGGCCGGCCCCTCCCCGCAGGGAAGCCGTCGTCGATGGCACTGTTGCCGTCGGCCTTCGCATGCCGGGCACCGAGTCGTTCGCGCAGGGAGCGGCCACTGGTCCGGATGGCGAAGCCGACGATCGTGGTGGTATCGCCCCCGGCCGCGGCCCGGGTCCCGGTCTCGAAGTTTTCGGCGGCGCAGACCCCTCCGAACGGCGTCTGACGGTACGTGTGTGCGTCGACGCCGCCCGGGACGACGAAGATGCTTCCGTTTTTCCCCGCCCAGACGGGTCACCGCGCCGCGTGCAGAGCCTCGCCGAGGATCTCCGCGCCCTCCTCGGCCTCGGTGACGGTGAGAGACAGGGGCGGAGCGATCCTCAGGACGCTGGTGTTGTGACCGCCGCCCTTCCCGATGAGCAGCCCGCCCGCGCGGGCCGCTTCGAGTACGGCCGCCGCGGCCTCCGGGTCGGCCTCGTCCGTGCCGGACTTCACCAGCTCGATGCCGATCATGAGCCCTCTGCCGCGCACCTCCCGTACGGCCGGTGAGCCTGCGCCCACCGCCCGGAGCCGCTCGATGAGCAGGCCGCCGACCCGCCGGGCGTTGCCCTGGAGGTCGTGCTCCAGCAGGTACGAGAGGTTGGCGAGCCCGGCCGCCATGGTGACCGGGGATCCGCCGAACGTCGAAATGGAGTGGGCGTCGAGGCAGTTCATGACCTCGGCGCGAGCGACCACTCCACCGATGGACATGCCGTTGCCGAGGCCCTTGGCGAAGGTGAGGATGTCCGGAGGCCCGTTCGAAGCGTGCGCCTGCCAGCCCCAGAAGTGGTCACCCGTACGCCCCCAGCCGGTCTGCACCTCGTCGGAGATCCACAGGATGCCGTGCCGGTCGAGGACCTCACGGAAGGCCGCGTACAGCCCGTCGGGCGGCGCGGTGAACCCGCCGACTCCCTGCACGGGCTCGGCGATCAGCGCCGCGACACCCCTGGTGTGCCCGAGCAGGTCTTCCAGATCGGCCACACAGGCCTTGATGAACCCTTCGTCGCTCAGCTCCGCGTACGGTCCCCGGCCGCGCACCCCGCCATGGACGTACAGCGTCTGCAGCGGCGAAAGGCTGGTGGTCGACCAGACCTTGTTGCCGGTGACGGACACCGCCGAGAACGACCTGCCGTGGTAGCTGTTGCGCATCGCCAGGATCTGGTTGGACCCGCGGTAGGCGGTGGCGAGCAGCAGGGCGGTGTCGTTGGCCTCGGTGCCCGACGTGGTGAAGAAGACCCGGGCGTCGGGGATACCGGACAGCGTGGCGACCCGCTCCGCGAGTTCGACCATCGGGCGGTTGAGGTAGAGGGTCGAGGAGTGGATGAGCCGGCCGGCCTGCTCGGCGACGGCCTTGGTCACCTCGGGCAGGGCGTGCGCGGTCATCGTGGTGAGGATGCCGCCGAAGAAGTCGAGGTAGCGGTTGCCGTCCGCGTCCCAGACACGGCGGCCCTCGCCGTGGGTGAGCTCCAGGGGGTGCCGGTAGTAGAGCGCCAGCCAGTCGGGGCTGACGGCCAGGTGCCGTTCGTGCAGTCCGGTCACGGCTCCACCAGCCCGTCGTACGCGTCCGGCCTGCGGTCCCGGTAGAACGCCCATTGCCGGCGGACCTCGTCGATCAGACCGAAGTCCAGGTCGCGTACGACGAGTTCCTCCTCCTTGTCGCTCGCGACATCACCCACGAACTGCCCGCGCGGGTCGACGAAGTAACTCGTGCCGTAGAAGTCGTTGTCGCCGTACTCCTCCTGGCCCACGCGGTTGATCGCCGCGACGAAGTACTCGTTGGCGACGGCGGACGCGGGCTGTTCCAGCTGCCACAGATGACCGGAGAGCCCCCGCGAGGTGGCGGACGGGTTGTACACCAACTGGGCTCCGTTGAGTCCGAGTTGTCGCCACCCTTCGGGGAAGTGCCGGTCGTAGCAGATGTAGACGCCGACCTTGCCGGCGGCGGTGTCGAAGACCGGCCATCCGACGTTGCCGGGCTTGAAGTAGTACTTCTCCCAGAAGCCCTTGACCTGCGGGATGTGGTGCTTGCGGTACTTGCCGAGGTACGAGCCGTCGGCGTCGATCACCGCCGCGGTGTTGTAGTAGAAGCCGGACTGCTCGACCTCGAAGACCGGCACGACGATCACCATGCCGGTCTCACGGGCCAGGTCCCGCATACGCCGGACCGTCGGCCCGTCCGGGACGGGTTCGGCCCAGCGGTAGTGCTCGGGCTCCTGGACCTGGCAGAAGTAGGGGGCGTTGAACACCTCCTGGAAGCCGATGATCTTCGCGCCCTGCCGGGCGGCTGCGCGCGCGTGTTCCTCATGCTTGGCGATCATGGATTCGGTGTCGCCGGTCCAGGTCGCCTGGACAAGTGCGGCGCGTACGACGTGGGCCACGAGCTGCTCCTTCGACGCGGCGTCAGAGAGCCTTTACGCGTTCTCTACGCCCGTAGCCACGGTGCGTAGGAGGAGAACGTAAGCCCCGTCACACAGCGGGGCAAGACCATCGCCGTGAACCGGCGGAGTCGATCATGTTTCACACTCGAGCGGTCCACACCATCCCCGGGGCTGTGACTCCGGTCCGTACGGAGTTCCGTACGCGGACAGGATGAAGGGTGCAGGCGAGGTGGGAGCCGTGTCGGTGCGAGCTACGAGGCCCGTGGCCGAGCCGGGAAGGAAGCCGGCGAAGGCGGTGAAGCGCGGGACCCGCCGGAGCGGTGCGGCAGCGCGTCGCCCGGGCGGGGGCGGAGGGTTCCGGATGAGGACCGGTCGCCAGCCCTACGGCGCCGCGATGCCCGCCATCCGAAGCGCGTGAATCAGGTCCCCCTCCCTCGCGGCAGATACCTCGCGTGCCGCTGCGAGCAGTTGGGGGACGAGGTGGCGTGGCCCTCCCTCGGCGATGCTCGCCGCGTCCCGCGGAGTCCGTACGCGGACGAACGCGCTGAGCAGTGCCCGCGCCTCGGGTTGCAGACCCGCCCGGTCGAGGGCTGAGACGGCGTCGGCGATCTCACCGGCGGGCCGGGCCACCCCCTGCCGGAGCAGCTGCCCGCAGTCGTCGGCGCGGCCCGCGGCCGCCAGCGCACCCGCGGCGGCGGCGAGTGACGCGGGTGGCTGGGAGGACACCTCCCACAGCAGGGTCGCCCAGTCGGGACCCAGGCCCGCCTCGTGCAGGGCGACGGCCAGCACCGGCAGATGCCCGGCCGGCCACGCTGCCGCCTCGCAGAGCACCACGTGCGCCTCACCGCTGCGGCCCTCCGCGCGTAGCCGTACGAGCAGCGCGACAGCGTCTGCGGCGGCCCGGCGCGCGGCGGGGCCGGGCGCCGGGGCCTGCGGTGCGGCCGGGCCGGCGCCTTCCTCGGCCGGGGTGCCGCCGAAGCGGGCCCCGCGTGGCAGGGAGGCGGCCGACGAGGGGACCGGCAGTACGGGCACCTCCGACGGGAGCGGACCCGCTTCCGCCCCGTCCTCGATCTCGAGGCCCGCGAAACGCGCACCGCGCGGCTTCCTGCGCTTCTTCGCGGGGGTGGGCGCATCGGATCGCGCACCGTCGGCCCCGGGCGCTTCCGGGCGGCGGGGGTCTGGGGCCGTGGGCGCGTTGCCGGGCTCCGGTGTGTTCATGTCCCCGCCTTCGTGGGACCGGACGTACGCCACCGCCCTCTCCGTCGCCGAGAGCCGGGCACGGAGCTCCGCACAGCGCGCCGTGGCACGGGCGTGGTCGTCCCGCGCCCAGGCCAACGCCTCCGTCTCCCCGTCCGCCCCGGCGGCCCGCATCCGCCGGGCCGCGTACGCCTGCTCCCTGAGCATCACGTTCAGCCGGTCGGCGAGGGCCTGCCGCCCGCCCGGGCGCCTGTCGTGCGCGGCCGCCGAGGCGGCGCACAGCGCGGCGGCCTGTACGGACTCCCGCACGGCGAACGCCGTGCCGCGCACCGCTGCGAGGTCCTCGAGCAACGACTCGACCACGTCCCAGGGCGGGACCTCCGAGCCGTCGAAGCAGGCGCGCATGCCTTGGGGATCGCGTGCGCAGAAGATTCCGTACCAGCCCTGCCCGGGATCGAGCGAGCCAGCCATGTCACGTAAATACAGCGCGAACGCCCTTACTTCCACCGCGTGCTGATGCTCTGTCATCGCCGCCCCATCGGTCGCCCGGGACTGGGACGTTCCAGTCCGCGGGCATTCGACCGCACGCGTGTTACGGGAGGACTACACGCGCTTTTCCGGCACGGTGCGTCCGGAGCGCGACCGGGGCCGGCGCGCCCCCTGTCAGAACGTGACGGCGATCCCGGTGTGGGGCCTCTTGCCGAGCCGGACGACCATGGCGGGCCAGTCCACGAGCCAGAACTTCCAGGTGTACTTGCGGGCGAGCACCTTGCGCGCCTCCGCGGTCCCGTCGCGGTCGAGCAGCCGGGCCGTCCCCTCGGTGCTCGGCGCGCCCTCGGCGATCCGGCCGCGGACGTCGCAGACGGTGACGAGGACCCTGCTGTCGTTGCGCAGCCGCTTGACCTTCCAGGAGTCGGACCGGGTCCAGACGTACAGCACGTCACCGTCCGCCGCGGCCCAGACAGGCGTGGCGACGGGCGTGCCGTCCTTCCGGTACGTGGTCAGGCTGACGTACTCACTGTGTGCGAAGTCCTGGAGAGTCACGGGCGCGACCCTACTCGGCCTGCGCGGTGAGCAGCAGCACCCCCCCGTTCCGCCCACGGCCTTGGGGGCTCCCGTCGGCCCCCGCCGTGAGGTCGCACAGCTGTCGAGGCCCCATCATGTCGGCTCAGCCGAAACACACCCCGTCATCGGTCGCCGTGGACGAACGAACGGGCCAGCGACCGGCCGGCGGCGACGGCGGCCCGGTGGCTCTCGATCGGCGACGCCTTGGAGTTCTTGAACAGGATGTAGGTGACGCCGGACGCGGTTCCGCCGCTCTTCGGATCCGGGTCGATACCGAGGGCTTCGGCCGTGGCATACGAGGCCTCCCCGATGATCCCGGTGGGTCCGGTGTCCCCGACGACGGCGTACTGCACCTTGCCGCGGTAGATGACGGCGGCCACACCGCCACCGCTGATCCCGGACTCGGTGTGTTTCCAGAGCGGCCCAGGGCCCGGTACGACGACGTACGGCAGCCGGGCGGCGTCCAGGGGCTTGCCCCGCGACGTCTGGAACGTTGTAGCCGGCAGGAAGGAGGGGTCGATTCTGTTGTTGCAGGCCCTGGTGATCCGGCCGTCGCAGTCGATGTCCATGTCCGCCTTCCAGAACACGACTCCCTTCGTCCCGCACACCGGTACCTTCGCCGGGCCGCCTTGGTCCGTTCGGTACTTCCCGTCGGAGATCCGGGTGCAGGTCTTCACCCGGGCCAGCAACTCGGCGGCGCTGACCGAGCCCTCCCCGGTCACGCCGTCGGCATCGCCGGCCGCGGCGGGAAAGGCTGTGGGAGCGAGCAGAACGGCGCCGGAGACGGCCGAGAGGGCGAGCATGCTCGTACGCACCGTGGGGGATGCCTTTCGCTGGACGCGAAGAACCCCGGCGGGTCCTTCCTCTTCTACGCGGCGGGGGCAGTCCCCGCCGCGCACGGCCTCGGGGCCGGCAGAACGCGACTGAGCGCGTTCTGCCGGCCCCGAGGCCACTGCTACTGCTGCTACTGATGACCGGTCACGAACGACCGCTCGGATACACCACCATGGCCGAGCCACCACCGCGCCGCACCTTTTCGGCGGCCGCGAGCCAGCGTCCGCCGGGGAGCCTCTGGATGCCCGTGGCGGCCCCGATCTCCGGGTTCGCCTTGAACACGTGCCCGAGCGCCTCGAGCTCCGTGCGCACCGGGCTGTTCCACAGCCCCGGCTCGATCTCGGTCGTGGCCGAGTTGCGCTGGCTGGCACGCGGCGCGGCGATCGCGTCGACCAGTGGCAGCCCCCGGTCCAGATGGCCGGTCAGCGACTGCAGGACGGTGGTGATGATCGTGGCACCGCCCGGCGATCCCAGGGCCACTACGGGCTTCCCGTGCTCCAGCACGATGGTCGGTGAGATCGAGGAGCGCGGACGCTTCGACGGGCCGGGCAGGTTCGGGTCATGCACCGCCGGGTTCGCCGGTGCGAACGAGAAGTCGGTCAGTTCGTTGTTGAGCAGGAAGCCCCGCCCCGGCACGGTGATGCCGCTGCCGCCCGTCGACTCGATCGTCAGGGTGTACGCGACGACGTTGCCCCACTTGTCGGCGGTGGTCAGATGCGTCGTGTTCTCACCCTCGTACGTCGTCGGGGCGGCCTGGCCCCCGGTGGCGCAGCGGGCGGGGTCGCGCGGATCGCCCGGCGCGAGCGGGCTGGTGAGGACCGCGTCGTCCTTGATGAGGCACTCGCGGGAGTCGGCGAAGCGCTGGCCGGTCAGCTCTCGCGTCGGCACGTCCTCGAACGCCGGGTCGCCCACCCAGCGGCCCCGGTCGGCGAAGGCGATGCGGCTCGCCTCGATGAGGCGGTGCAGGTACCGCGTCTCACTCGCCTTCGAAAGGTCGGTCGACTCAAGGATGTTGAGGGCCTCGGCCACGCTCGTGCCCCCGGATGAGGACGGTGCGATGCCGTACACGTCGAGGCCCCGGTACGCGGTCTTCGTCGGGGCCTGGCGCAGCGCGCGGTACGCCTTCAGGTCACCGGTCGTCAGGTCTCCCGGTCGCACCACACGCGTCGCCTCCGGGTCCACGGGCGGCTTCCGCACCGTCGACACGATGTCCCGGGCCAGCTCGCCCCGGTACAGCTCGTCTACGCCCTCGCGGCCCAGCGTCCTGTACGTACGGGCGAGGTCGGGGTTCTTGAACACCGATCCGGTGACCGGCAACTGGCCGCCGGGCAGGAACAGTTCGGCGGACGCCGGGAAGTCGGCGAACCGCGCATGGTTGGCCGCGGTCTGGGAGCGGAAGGTCTCGTCCACGACGAACCCCTCGCGGGCCAGCCGCTCGGCCGGCCGGAGCAGCTGTGCGAGCGGCTTGCTGCCCCAGGCGTCGAGCGCCTTCTCCCAGGTGGCGGGCGTACCGGGGGTGCCGACCCCCAGTCCGCTGGTGACGGCGTCGTTGAACGGGATCGGCTGCCCGTCCTCCAGGAAGAGAGAGGAGTCCGCGCTGCGTGGCGCGGTCTCGCGGCCGTCGACGGTCTGTACACGCCCCGTCCGGGCGTCGTAGTGGACGAAGTACCCACCGCCTCCGATACCCGCCGAGTAGGGCTCGGTGACACCCAGTGCGGCGGCGGTGGCAACGGCGGCGTCAACGGCGTTACCTCCCTTGCGGAGCACCTCGATGCCGGCCGCCGAGGCGTCCGGGTCGACGCTCGACACGGCTCCCCCGTAGCCCACCGCCACCGGCGACTTGGGGGGCGGCACGGGTGGCGCCGAGGCTGCGGGCGCCGCGGCGCCGAGTGTGCCGATGACGGCGATCACGATGGGGAACGACACATTCCGGCCGACGGAATGACGCATCCATACCTCCAGTGCAGGATCGTCCGCGCAGGGTAACGCCGCACCACCCGTATCGTCAGGACCGCCTCGGCCACACGTCCGAAAGGACCAGGTATGCCCGCTCATGCATGACGACGCACGAGCGAGCTCGGTCTCACGGTTGCCGGAATGAGCGGTGTGCGTCGCGAATTCCGCAGATCAAATGGGCTGGTGTGCGGGCATGTTGCTGTGCTCCCGTGGGTCGGGGACCGAATGTCCGCAGCGTGAGCTGTTGGGCGGCGGACCACAGCAGGAGGCTGCGCTTCGACATGGCCCAGCTGTCCCGGCGCATGTGGGTGAGTAATCGGTCTGTTCACCCGGAACGTGGTGGATTCCTTCGATCCTCCCACTGCCGCGATGGCCGTCCGGGAAGATCCGGACGGCCTGGCAGTCGGTGTGGCCACCGCAGCCCCCAGCCTGACGTTGCCGGCCTGCCCGGTCAGCCGGTGACCGCCGGTACCGCCGCACGGTCGGCGATCATGCGGATGATCTCCTGCTGATGCGCGACCAGGTAGAAGTGGCCGCCCCGGAAGACGCGGAACTCGAAGGCCTGCTCCGTGTGCTTCGACCAGGCCCGTGCCTCGTCGAGGGTGACCTTGGGGTCGTTGTCGCCCACGAGGCTCCACACGGGGCAGTGCAGCGCGGAGCCCGGCTCGTAGACGTAGGTCTCGGCAGCGCGGTAGTCGGCGCGGATCGCCGGCAGGGCCATGCGGATCAGTTCCGGGTCATCGAGGATGGCCGAGTCCGTACCGCTCAGCAGCCTCATCTCCTCGACGATGCCGTCGTCGTCCCGGAGGTGGACGGTCTCCGTGCGGGGCGCTCCGGGGGCCCGGCGCGCGGAGGCGAACAGAGCGTGCGGCACGACGCCGTGGTCGCGCTCGAGCCGACGCGCGACCTCGAAGCCGAGGGTCGCGCCCATGCTGTGCCCGAACAGAACCAGCGGGCGGTCCGCCCACTCCAGGAGTACGGAGGTCACCTGGTCGGCCAGTTCGGTGATCGTGGCGACGCAGGGCTCGGCCCGCCGGTCCTGTCGTCCCGGGTACTGCACGGCGAGCACGTCCGTGTCGGCGGGCAGGCCCGCCGACACGGGCCGGTAGAAACTCGCCGAGCCTCCCGCGTGCGGCAGACACACCACCCTGACCGCCGCGTCCGGACGGGGGTGGTAGCGGCGTATCCACAGGCGGTTGAGCTCAGCCGGCGTGGTCATGGGGTGCGGGTTCCCTTCGTTGCGGCGGCGCGGACCTGCCGCACCGAGCGTGCCCCAACAGTCTCACCGGCCGGGTGCGTGGGCCACACCCCTACCGCCCCCCTTGGCCGGGGGGCGGTAGGCGGGACTCACGCGTTGAGGTAGGCCAGGACCGCCAGGACGCGGCGGTTGTTGTCGCTCGACGGGGGGAGCATGAGCTTGGAGAAGATGCTCGAGATGTGCTTGGCCGCCGCGCCCTCGGTGACGGTCAGCCGTTGGGCGATGGCGGTGTTGGAGCATCCCTCCGCCATGAGTTCCAGCACCTCGCGTTCGCGGGCTGTGAGCGCGGACAGCGGCTCGTCGCGGGAGTGGGAGGTCATCAGCTGGGCCACGACGGCGGGGTCCATGGCCGTGCCGCCGGCCGCGACCCGGCGGACGGCGTCGATGAACTGCCCGTCGTCGAGGACGCTGTCCTTGAGCAGATAGCCGATGCCGCCTGTACCGTCGGCCAGCAGTTCGCGGGCGTACATCTGCTCGACGTGCTGGGACAGGACGAGGATGGGCAGACCGGGCTGCTCCCGGCGGGCGAGCAGGGCCGCCTGCAGGCCCTCGGTGGTGAACGTCGGTGGTAAGCGGACGTCCACCACTGCCACGTCGGGACGGTGTTCGGCTATGGCCTGCCTCAGGTCGGTCCCGTTGTCGACGGCGGCGACCACCTTGCAGTCGTAGGCCTCCAGCAGCTGGATGATTCCCTGTCTCAGGAGGAAGAGGTCTTCGGCGAGGACAACGCGCACGGCAACTCCATTTTCATGACGGTCGGACCGCCCGGGGGACTGTTGATCTCCAGGACACCGTCAAAGGATGCCAGCCGCCGGCGGATACCCTCCAAGCCGCTCCCGGCCGACATCTCGGCGCCCCCTCGGCCGTCGTCGGTGACCTGCCCGTGCAGGGCGCCGTCCGCGTACCGGAGAGCCACCTCGACCTGTCGGGCATCGGCGTGCTTGAGCGCGTTGGTCAGCAGCTCCGACACCGAGAAGTAGATGGCGGACTCGACCGGATCGGGCAGTTTTCCGGGCACGTCCGCCATGACCGTGACGGGCAGTGGACTGGCCAGGCCCAAAGCCCTTACGGCGTCGGCGAGTCCGCGCTCGGCCAGCACCGGGGGGTGGATCCCCCGGACCAGGCCGCGCAGTTCACGCAGCGCCTGCACGGAGGAGCTTCGCGCATCGTGCAGCAGCCGGCGGGCCTCGTCGGTGTTCCGGTCCAACTGCCGGTCGACGGCGCCGAGGGTGAGACCGAGGCTGACCAGCCGGGCTTGGGCGCCGTCGTGCAGATCGCGTTCGATGCGGCGCAGTTCGGCGGCCTGGATGTCGAGCGCGCCGGAGCGCGTCTCCGACAGGTGCCGCACCCGGGAGTCCAGGCGGGCGCGCTGGGTCGGGCCCAGCAGGAACAGGACGAAGTAGGCGTAGCCCTTCAGCACCCAGGGGCTGAGGTACAGCCAGCCGGCGAACACGGCGAGTGCCGCCAAGGCCACGGCGAGGGCGTCAGGCCAGCTGTCGACGGTGATGAACGCGTACCAGCGGCCTACGCCGTCGGCGGCGACGGGCCGCCACAGTCCGCAGGCCAGCGCCAGCCCCTCCGCCGCGTAGTACAGCAGCGCGGCCGGGGCGCAGCCGAGCAGAAGGCCGACGGCGCTGTTGAGGAGCAACCACAGCAGGTCCCGCCAGCTCGCCGGGTCGGCCAGGATCCACTTGCAGCGGCGCACCCAGCCGACGATGTCCTGTTCGATCTCTTCCGGCTCGGGCCGGTACGGCCGTTCCACCGGGACTCCGGAGCGTGCGGCGGCGCGCCGGTTCAGGTCGCAGAGCCAGCGCACCGCGGTGGTCAGGTGGGGCAGGGCGAGGAAGCCGATCCCGATGACGCACATGATGACGAAGTACGTGGTCGTGACGAACAGGACGACCGAGGTCAGGGCTCCGGCGGCAATCAGTGCGCCGACCAGTGTGTCCTGGGCGGCCCGGCTCAGTCGCATGCGCCCATCCTCCCATCCGCGAGGAAGGGCGAGGGATGGGCCGTCCCCGTACGGGGGTGCCGGGGACGGCCCGGTTGGGATGCGGCTCACGCGGCCTTCACCACGTCGACGGCGGGCGTGCGCATGCCGCGCCACGAGGGCAGGAGGGTGGCGCCGAAGATCAGCACCACGGACCCGCCGACGATGGCGAGGTAGATCCCGAGGGATCCGGAGGGCAGGTAGGAGTCGGCCTTGACCATGCTGTAGGGCACGATGGTGGTCGCCGCGGCGATCGTGCCGAGGACCGTGGCGATGATTCCGATGAGTACGCCCTCGACGGTCAGCATGCCGAGCACTTGGCGGCGCGTCGCCCCTGTCAGCTGCTGGAGGCCGAACTCCGCACGGCGCTTGCGGGTCACCGCCACAAGGGTGTTGACGACGGTGATGGCTGCGTATCCGACGATCATGGCGACGATCGTATAGTTCGCGGCGACCAGGATCTGCTGAATCTGGTTGTTCCGGCCGGCCAGTGAGTCTCCGTCGTCCAGCTCGGTGCCGGGCACACTCGCCGCCAGCCCGGCCAGTGCGTCGCGGACTTCGGCCGGGGCGCCCGGTTCGGAGCGGACCAGGATCTGGTGCGGGAGCCCGTCGCTCGTGTGCGGGGCCAGGGTCGCCACCGGCAGGGTCACGTACTGCTGCTTGGGGTTGTCGGTGTAGAGGGCGACGACGGTGGGGCGTACGGCGGTGCCGTCCCCGAGGCGCATCGGCAGCCGGTCGCCGACCCCCACGCCGTATTCCTCGGCCTTCTTGTCGGAGAGGGCGACGGTGTCGCCGCGCAGGCCGGACAGTGATCCGGCGACAGGCCGCAGGTCGAGGCTCTGCCGCACGCCGTCGGCGGACACGCCCCGCAGTTCGGCGTCGGCCGGCCCGCCGGGTGCGTCGACGAATCCGCGGCTGGTGACGAACTCCGAGGCCGCGGCCACACCGGGGGTCGCCCGGACCCGGTCGACGACGCCGGGGGCGAATCCGCCCGTGGTGGAGTCGAGGACGTAGTCGGCCAGGACGTTCTGGTCGTAGGAGCGCTGGGAGACTTCGTCCTCGGTGGCCTGCATGTAGAGGGTGCCGGTGGCGATGCCGATGAGCAGGACGATGGGCGCGACGGCGCCCGCCATACGGACGTTGGCCGTGGCGGCGTTGCGCAGGGCGAGCATGCCGGAGATGCCGGAGAAGGCGCGCACCGGCAGTCGCAGCAGGGCGACCATCGCCTTCGTGATGCCGGGGGCGAGCAGCGCCAGGCCGATGCAGAACAGTACGGATGCGGGTCCGGCGGTGCTGGCGAGGGTGGGGCCGTCCTCCATCACCGTGGCGGTGGCGATGGCGAGGCCGATGCCGTTGGCGAGGAAGAACAGCGCGATCAGCAGCCGCGGCACGCTGAACCAGCGGGTGCCCGCGGCGCTCTCCGCCAGGGCGGCGACCGGTTCGGTGCGGGCGGCGCGACGGCCCGCGAAGCGGGTGGCCCCGGCTGCGGCGAGCACGGTGACGACGGCGCCGACGGCCATCGGCATCCAGCCGGCGTGGTAGACGATCGCCGACGAGACGACGCCGCTGGAGGTGAGCACGCCGAAGAGCAGCCGGCCGAGCAGATAGCCCGGGTACAGGGCGAGCAGTACCGAGCCCACCGAGAGCACCGCCGTCTCGGTGAGGATCATGCGGCGCAGTTGCCGCGGGGTGGAACCCACGGCCCGCAGCAGGGCCATCTCCCGGGTGCGCTGCTGGAGCGACAGCCCGAGGGTGCTGGCGACGCCGAACATCACGATCAGCACCACGGACGAGCCGAAGATGGCCGCCAGGATCACGACGGTGCGCTGGCTGGAGAGGGTGCCGGGCAGTTCCGCCAGACCTCGCCGCTCACCGGTGAGTACCTCGGCCCGGTCGCCGACGGCGGACCGCACCACGTCGGCGACCGCCGCCGTGTCCGCGCCGTTCTCCGGCAGTACGCCGATCGAGTCGATTCGGCCGCCTGCCAGGGTGCGGGCCTGCTCGTCGCTGAAGAACACCGCCGCGTCTGGGTTGCCGCCGCCGCGCTGGCCGGCGACACCGCTGACCGTGAACTGCCGGGTGTCGCCGTTGACGACGATGTCGACGACGGAGCCCGGGCGGGCACCGGCGTTCTCGGCGAGCTCGGCGTCGAGGACGACCTCGCCACCGGCGGCGGGGGTTCCACCGGCGGCGAGGGCATAGGGGGTGAGCCGGGCACTGGCCCAGCCATGACCGTACGAGGCGTCCTCGCCGGTCAGCGCCTTGCCGTCCTTGAGAACGGTGGCGGGGAACGACACGTCGCCGACGGCCTCGCCGACGCCTTCCACCCGGGCCACCTCACCGACCAGCGCCGGGTCGATGCGGTGCCGTTCGGTCAGGGC
This sequence comes from Streptomyces sp. NPDC002911, assembly GCF_053591835.1. NCBI lineage: Bacteria > Bacillati > Actinomycetota > Actinomycetes > Kitasatosporales > Streptomycetaceae > Streptomyces > Streptomyces sp. NPDC002911. The sequence continues at coordinate 278,445 of NZ_JBSFUO010000005.1, forward strand.
GGCGCCGTCGTAGGACTGTTCGCCGGTGACCACGACCGGGGCGCCGTTCAGGCGCAGCGGATCGGCGGCCATCCGGACGCCGGTTTCCATCAGGCCGCCGCAGCCGATGACGATCGCGGCGCCGAGGAACATGGCCAGGAAGGTCGCGACGAAGCTGGTCCGCCGGAACTTCAGGGTGCGCAGGGCGAGCCGCCACATCAGTACATTCCTCCGGACGTCATCGATGCGGCCTGCTGGCGGTTCTCGTCCTCCCAGGCGCCGAGCCGTGTCATCCGCGCCGCGACCGCGTCGGCCGTCGGCCGCTGCAGTTCGCCGGCGAAGGCGCCGTCGGCGAGGAAGATCACGTGGTCGGCGTACGAGGCGGCCACCGGGTCGTGGGTGACCATGACCAGGGTCTGGCCGGCCGTGTCGACGGACTCGCGCAGCAGGGAGAGCACGGCAGACGCGGTGCGGGTGTCCAGGGCTCCGGTGGGCTCGTCGGCGAAGACCACGGCGGGCTGGGTGATCAGGGCGCGCGCGATGGCGACGCGCTGCTGCTGGCCGCCGGACAACTCGGACGGCAGATGGCCGAGTCGTTCGGTCAGGCCCACGCGCTGCACGACGGTGCGGATCAGGTTCTTGTCGGGCCGCTTTCCGGCGAGTTGCAGCGGCAGGGTGATGTTCTGCATCACGGTCAGAGCGGGCAGCAGGTTGAACGACTGGAAGATGAAGCCGATTCGATCGCGGCGAAGCATGGTCAACTGGGTGTCGTCCAGGCCGGCGAGGTCGGTGCCGCCGACGGTGACCGTTCCGGAGGTGGGCCGGACCAGGCCTGCGGCGCAGTGCAGGAACGTGCTCTTGCCGGAACCGGACGGTCCCATCACCGCGGTGAAGGTGGCGTCGGCGAAGCTCAAGGAGAGCTCCCGGAGCGCGGCCACCTGACTGTCCCCTCGTCCATAGATCTTCGACACGGTGTCCAGTCGTACCGCCTCCGCCCGGCGGAGGTCGTGTGATGTGTGCATCGGGCTCCCCAATGATTGACGCGCTTCGCACGCGGTGTCTGCAGATCAGATTAGGAGGGGCGGGGCCGCTGCACATTGGCTTTATTCCGCCGATTCGAGGTAGAGGTTTCTCTACCTCCGTACCGCATGTATGTGGAGTCGTGCGGCGGTTTCATGTCATGGAGCTATTTCCAACTCACGTCGAGGCGTGATGAAGGAGACCGTGGACGGATCCCCGCGACGCGGGTGCGACCCCCAGCAGGCGGCCGGCCGGCGGCAGCATGCCGTCCAGGGTCACGCATGTTCCCCTGCGCGAGGTCTTCTTGCCTCGGCCGGGGTCGGGGCGGGGCGGCCGGGGCGTCGACGGCTTCGACCATGGAGCGGTACACGGTCGTCATGGCGATACCGAACCCGGCGGTGAGCTGGGCGTATGCGTCCCCGCACCGTGGATGAGCCAGAACGGGCGGAGCCTGACAGCCGGCGGGAGCCCGCCGCCGGTGCGTCCCGGCCCGCCGTTGACGGGCCAGGAGGTGCCCGGCCGAATGCCGCAGGGTGTGGCTGGACAGATCGATCGGCGGGGGATGGACAGACGCACGAACGCAGGCCGGGAAAATCTCAGGTGCGGCGCATTTTTTTCGAAAGTGTTACTGACACCCTGTCAAGGGGGCAGAAATACCCGTAGGACAGTGCATCTGGCGTCGCCCTGTCCGAATCGTTTACCCCACCGTAAAAGTGCGGTCACTGCCAGTGCGACAGTGTGGATGAACGGGTAACGTCGAAGCATCCGAAAAACCGTCAAGGGATAGGATTCTCTGTGTCCAGGACAGCCGGCCTCCCCACGGCCGAGAGGTATTACGGCACCGCACAATTGAGGTCGGTGCGGCATGGGGCATGACCACGGGCTGATCGCCAGCGTGCAGCCCGACGGGCACCTGGAACTGCTCGTACCGCTCACCGGGAAACGCCACCGGTGCGGTCCTCGCGGCACGACGATGTGGCTGGCCCTGCAGCGCAGTGATTGGCAGACAGAAGTGGCCGCGGAAGAGATCTCTGTGCGCTTGGGTGTGGATCCGGACAGTGTTCGGTGTGATATCGAGGCCTGGATGTCGCATTTCCTTGAGGCGAGTGAGTGACGAAGCCGCGACGCGGCGGCCGTTCGGCCGCCGCGACGCGCGGCGGGTCCGGCGGCCGGTGCGTGCTTCACGACCGCCGGTTTCCTTCCGGTGCTCCTTGCGTCAGGTCGCCACGATGCCGGACAGCCACTTCTCCACCGCTCCGGCGGTCGACTCGGCCCGGTCCTCCAAGATCGTGAAGTGCGTGCCGGGCACCTCGGCGAGTTCGTGCGTGCCCTCCCAGACCGCCTGCCAGCCGTCGAGACCGGGGGCGAAGGGCTCCTCGGGCCGGACGAACAGCACCGGAGCGGTCAGTGCTCCCGGCAGGCAGTCCGCGATCAGGTCGCTGTAGCGGCTCATCGCGGCGAGGCGCGCGGTGCCGAAACCGCCCACGGACGATTCGCGGTCCAGCATGCCGTTGAACATCTCGCGCCGGAGCTGTTCGGTGCCGTCGTCGGCGAGCAGGTAGGTGTCCAGCAGGACCACGCCGGAAGCCGGCCGGCCCGCCTTCTCCATCGCCTCGGCCGCCGCGTAGGCGAACTGCCCGCCGGAGGAGTAGCCCAGCAGCACGTAGGGCCGTCCGTCCGCGCAGGCCCGTTGGATGCCTTCGACCACGACCTCCACGACCGCCGCGGCGGAGCGCGGCAGCGGCTCCCCGGGGACGAAGCCGGGCACGTCCGGTACCAGGACGTCGCGCCCGCCGTGGAAATGCCGGGCGAACCGGGCGTACTGGTGGGCGCCACCCAGCGCCATCGGGGAGGGCAGGCAGAACAGGCGGGGTCCCGCGTCTCCCGTGGCCAGCCGCACGGGATCGCTCACGTCGCCGAACTCGGCCGCCGAGGAGAAGCCCGGCAGGATGTCCGCCACGCTGTGCAGCAGGGTGATGGCTCGTTCCCAGCCGCCTTCGGCCGCCGCGCGCCGTACCAGCCCGCTGATCGATTCGATGTCGTCGTCCGCCGGCTCGGCCTCGCCGCCCCCGGCGAGGTGCTCGCGCAGGTGGGCGGCGAGCGCGACGGGCGTGCGGTGGTCGAAGACAGCCCCGGCCGCGACGGTGACGCCGAGGGCGTTGCCGAGGGCTCCGCAGAGTTCGGCTGCGGAGACCGAGTCCATGCCGATCTCCAGGAACGCGTCGTCGGGTTCGACGGCCTGCGGCCCCTCGTGTCCGAGGATCGCGGCGGTCTGCGCCCGCACCAGGTCGGCCAGCAGGGCCTCCTGCTCGGTATCCGAGGCCGCCGCCAGCCGCTCCCGCAGCCCCTGCGCGTCCGGAACCGCGGCGGGGGTGAAGGATTCGGCCGGGCCGGCGGCCGGCTGCGCGGTGGGCCGGTCCATGGTGAGGGGGACGTCGGCGTTCAGCCAGTACCGTTCGTGCCGGAACGCGTACGTGGGCAGCTCGGCGCGGACCGTACCGGGGAAGAGCGCCGCCCAGTCCAGGGGCAGGCCGTCGGAGTGCAGCCGGGCGAGCCCGGCCAGCAGGACCGCCGGTTCGGCGCCGTTGCGCCGGCCGAGGGCCACGAAGGCGGCGTCGCCCTCGCCGACGCACTGCCGGACGAGCCCGGTCAGGACGGCGTCGGGACCGACCTCGACGTAGCGGGTGACGCCCGAGCCGGCGAGGGCGGCGACGGCGTCGGAGAAGCGGACGGTGCCGCGCACGTGCCGTACCCAGTGCCGCGGGTCGCGCAGCTGCTCCCCGGTGGCGGTGCGTCCGGTGAGCGCCGAGACCACGTCGACGCTGGGTTCGTGGAAGGTGAGCTGCTCGACGACCGCGTGGAAGTCGTCGAGCATGGCGTCCATCAACGGGGAGTGGAAGGCGTGCGAGACGCTGAGCCGCTTGGTCTTCGCGAACGTCGCGGCGGCGGAGAGGACCGCCTCGCGCTCCCCGGACAGGACGACCGCCGCCGGTCCGTTGACCGCGGCCAGGCCCACCCGTTCGTCCAGCAACGGGCGGACCTCGTCCTCGCCGGCCTGCACGGCGACCATCGCGCCGCCCTCGGGCAGGGCCTGCATGAGCCGGCCGCGTGCGGCGACCAGGGTACAGGCGTCGGCCAGGTCCAGCACTCCGGCGACATGGGCGGCGGCGATCTCTCCGACGGAGTGCCCTGCCAGCACGTCGGGCCGTACGCCCCAGGACTCCAGCAGCCGGAAGAGGGCTACCTCGTAGGCGAACAGGGCGGTCTGCGCGTACTGCGTGCGGTGCACCGCCTCGGTGTCGTCGCCGCTCAGTACGCCCGCCAGGTCCAGGCCCAGGTGGGCGTCGATCGCGTCGAACGTCTCGGCGAACACCGGGTAGTGGGCGCGCAGTTCGAGTCCCATGCCGGGGCGCTGGGCGCCCTGCCCGGTGAACAGGAAGGCGGTGCGGCCACCGGTGCGGGCCCGGCCGGTGACGGCGGAGGCCGACGGGCGTCCGGTGGCGAGGGCGTCCAGGCCGGCCAGGAGCTGCTCCCGGTCGCCACCGACGACGGCGGCCCGGTGGCCGAAGGCCGCGCGCCGGGTGCCCAGCGCCCGCGCGACGGCGGACACGGGCAGGCCGGGGCGGGCGTCGAGGAAGTCGCGCAGCCGTTCGGCCTGTGCGGGGAGGGCGCGCGCGGACCGGGCGGACAGGGGCAGGAGCACGGCCGGTGCAGGGGGTTCGGCCTCGGCGCGGGGTGAGGTGCCGGCGCTGTCCTCGGCGGGGGCTTCCTCCAGGATCACATGCGCGTTGGTCCCGCTGATCCCGAACGACGACACCCCCGCACGACGCACCCGCTCACCCCGCACCCACTCCCGCTCCTCCTCCAGCAACCGGACCCGACCCGCACCCCACTCCACCTTCCGCGACGGCTCACCCACACCCAACGTCCGAGGCAACACCCCCTCCCCCAACGCCAACACCATCTTCATCACACCCGCCACACCCGCAGCCGCCTGCGTGTGACCCACATTCGACTTCACCGACCCCAACCACAACGGCACCTCACGCCCACCGCCATACACCGCCAACAACGCCTGCGCCTCGATCGGATCACCCAACTCCGTACCCGTACCATGCGCCTCCACCACATCCACATCCGCCGCCGACACCCCCGCCGACACCAACGCCTGCCGCAACACCCGCTGCTGCGACGGACCATTCGGCGCCGTCAGACCATTCGACGCACCATCCTGATTCACCGCACTGCCACGCACCACCGCCAACACCCGATGCCCCAGCCGACGCGCATCCGACAACCGCTCCAGCACCAGCACACCGAGTCCTTCTGAGAACCCCGTGCCGTTCGCGTCGTCGGAGAAGGACCGGCACCGGCCGTCCGGCGAGAGGGCACCCTGCCGGCTGAACTCGACGTAGGTACCGGGTGAGGCCATGACGGTCACCCCGCCGGCCAGGGCGAGGGTGCACTCGCCCTGGCGCAGCGCCTGCGCGGCCAGGTGGAGGGTGACCAGGGAGGAGGAGCAGGCGGTGTCGACGGTGAGGGCGGGGCCCTCCAGGCCGAGGGTGTAGGCGACCCGGCCCGAGACGACGCTGCCGGAGCCGAAGCTGCCGAAGTAGTCGTGGTACATGACGCCCGCGAACACCCCGGTGGGGCTGCCGCGCAGCGACGTCGGGTCGATGCCGGCGTGCTCCAGCGCCTCCCACGACCCTTCCAGCAGGAGCCGCTGCTGCGGGTCCATCACCAGTGCTTCGTGCGGTGAGATACCGAAGAACGCGGCGTCGAAGTTTCCGGCGTCGTACAGGAACCCGCCCTCTCCCGTGGAAGAGCGGCCCGGGGTCCCGGGCACCGGGTCGTACAGGTCCGGGTCCCAGCCACGGTCGTCGGGGAACGTGCCGATGCCCTCGCGGCCTTCGGCGACGAGCCGCCACAGGTCCTCGGGCGAACGGACTCCGCCCGGGTAGCGGCACGCCATGCCCACGATCGCGATCGGTTCCCTGGCCGCGGCGGTCTGAGCCCGGTTGCGCTCCCGCAGCCGCTCGATCTCCTTCAGCGAGGCGCGCAGCGCCTCGACCATCCTGGTGTCCGGCTTCTCGGACTCGGCCATGGTTCTCTTCCTTCTCACAGGGCGTCGTCGTCGCCGACGAGGTCGTCGAGCGCCAGGGTGATCAGACTCTCGGCGTCCATCTGGTCGATCGCGGGGCGGCTGGGCTCGTCGTTCGCGGACTGCTCCCGCGAGGGTCGCAGCCCGGCGAGTTCGAGCAGGCTGTCCAGCAGTCCGGCTTCGCGGAGCCTGGCCACCGGGAGGGCGGCCAGGGCGGCGCGGACGGTGTCCTCCTCGCGCGGGCCGCCGGCGGCGGACGGCGCCAGCTCGGCGGCGAGGTGGTCGGTGAGGGCAGCCGGGCTCGGGTGGTCGAAGACGAGCGTGGCGGACAGCCGGAGCCCGGTCGCCTCGTTGAGCCGGTTGCGGAACTCGACGGCGGTCAGTGAGTCGAAGCCGAGGTCCTTGAAAGGCAGCTCCGCCTCGAACTCCCCGGTCCCGAGCACCTGCCGGGCCTCGTCCCGCACCAGTGCGAGCAGCCGCACGGTCCGCTCCTCGGGCGTGCGCCCGGCCAGGTCGCGGCGGAGCGCCGCCGAGGCCACGGACGTGGTGGCACCCGTACGGCGGGGCGCGCGCACCAGGCCGCGCAGCAGCGGGGCGATACGGCCGGCGTCCAGCGGGGTGCTCAGGTCCAGGCGGGCGGGCAGCAGGACCGGCTCCTCGCGTCCCACCGCGGTGTCGAACAGGTCCAGGCCGGCCGCCGCGTCGAGGGCGAGCACGCCCCCGGAGGCCATGCGGCGCGCGTCGGTGTCGCCGAGGCGGTCGGCCATGCCTCCGCTGCCCGCCCAGGCGCCCCAGGCGAGCGAGACGGCCGGCAGCCCCAGGGAGCCCCGGTGCGCGGCGAGGGCGTCGAGGAACGCGTTGCCCGCGGCGTAGGCGGCCTGGCCCGGGCTGCCGAACAGGCCGGCCGCGGACGAGAACAGTACGAACGCGGTCAGCGGACGGTCCGCGGTGAGTTCGTGCAGATGCCAGGCGGCGTCCAGCTTGGGCCGCAGCACCGTGTCCAGTTGCTCGGGCGTGAGAGAGGTGAGGACGGCATCGGCGAGGACACCGGCGGTGTGCACCACCGCGGTGACGGGGTGGTCGTCCAGGACGCGGGCGAGGGCGGCGCGGTCGGAGGCGTCGCAGGCGACGAGGGTGACCCGCGCACCGAGGGCGGTCAGTTCCTCCCGCAGTTCGCCGGCGCCGGGGGCGTCGGCTCCGCCGCGGCTGAGCAGGACGAGCCGCGTGGCGCCGTGCTCGGTGACCAGGTGGCGGGCCACCTCCCGGCCGAGAGCGCCGGTACCGCCGGTGATCAGTACGGTGCCCGTCCAGTCGGCGGGGGCGTGCCCGTCCCGGCGCGGGGCGCGGACGAGGCGCGGGGCGCTCACCGTGCCGTTACGGAGCACCAGTTGGGGTTCGCCGGAGGCGACCGCGGAGGGCAGCAGGCGGCGGGACGCGTCGGTGTCGTCGAGGTCGGCGAGGACGATCCGGTCGGGGTGCTCGGACTGGGCCGAGCGGATCAGGCCCCACGCTGCGGCGGCACCGGGGTCGGTGATCTCCGCGGGATCGGGGCCGGTGGCCCCCCGGGTGGTGACGACCAGTCCGGTGCCGGCGAACCGCTCGTCCGCCAGCCAGTCCCGCACCACGGCGAGCACCCGCCGGGCGCCGGCCCGGATCTCCTCGGGGTCCCGTCCGCCGGGGTGCGGGACGACCAGGGTGTCGGGGGCCTGGGCGGCGGCATCCGGCAGTGCGGTGACGGTCGCGACCTCGGCGACCTCCCCGGCGAGTACGGCGGCCAGGTCCTCGTGGCCGGCGCCGAGGACGGCCCACCGGCCGGCCTGGGGTGCGGTCGGGACGGTGACGGGCACCCAGTCGAGGACGAACAGGTCCTCGTGCCCGCCGGCGGCGGTCGCGGCGATCCGCGCGGGGTCGACCTCCCGCAGTGTCAGCGACGCGACCCGGGCCACGGGCCGTCCACCGGCGTCGGCGGCGTCGATACGTACGGCGCCGGAGTCCAGTGGCGTGATCCGCACACGCAGGGCGCTCGCGCCCGCGGCGTGCAGTTCGACGCCGTTCCAGGCGAACGGCAGTGCCATCCGCTCCGGGGCTCCGGTGCGTAGTCCGATGGCGTGCAGCGCGGAGTCGAGCAGCGCCGGGTGCAGTCCGAAGGGAACTCCGTCGGTGTCGACGGCGACCTCGGCGTACACCTCCTCGCCGAGGCGCCAGGCGGCACGCAGCCCCTGGAAGCGGGGCCCGTACTCGGCGCCCAGTGCGGAGAGCCGTCCGTAGACGTCGTCCAGGTCGACGGGTTCGGCGCCGGGCGGCGGCCAGGACGTCAGGTCGTGGGCGGGTGCCGGGTCCGCGGGGCGCAACGCGCCGGTGGCGTGGGTGGTCCACGGGTCGTCGTCGGCCGCCGCGCCGTACACGGTGAAGGCCCGGGCGCCGGTGGCGTCCGGCTCGCCGACGGTGCACTGGAGGCGGACGCTGCCGTGCTCGGGCAGCACCAGCGGTTCGGCGACGGTCAGTTCCTCCACCACGGGGCAGTCCAGCCGGGCCCCGGCGGCGAGGGCCATCTCGACGAACGCCGTGCCCGGCAGCAGCACTACGCCGCCGACGGCGTGGTCGGCCAGCCACGGCTGGGCGGAGAGCGAGAGCCGGCCGGTGTGCAGGGCAGCGTCGGCGTCGGCGCGTTCGACGGCGACGCCCAGCAGCGGGTGGCCGACGGCCGGCCCTGCCTGCCCCTGGTCGCCGGTCATCCAGTAACGGTCGCGCTGGAAGGCGTAGGTGGGCAGGTCAGAGCCGTCGCGGTGGGACAGCAGGTTCGTCCAGTCGACGGTGACGCCGTGCACGTGCAGCGCGGCGAGCCCGGTGACCAGGGCCTCGGTCTCCTCACGGTCCTTGCGCTGGAGCGCGACGACGGCGGCCGTGCCCTCGGGCAGGCAGTCACCGGCGGCGGCGGTGAGCGCGCTGCCGGGTCCGACCTCGGCGAAGTGCCGGGCGCCCGCGTCGTGCAGGGCGGACACGGCGTCGGCGAAGCGGACCGCCTCGCGGGCGTGCCGTACCCAGTACTCGGGGGTGGACAGTTCGTCGGCCGCTGCGGGGGCGCCGGTGAGGGTGGACACCAGCGGAATGCGCAGCAAGCCGTACGACAGCGACTCGGCGACCTCGCGGAACTCCTTCAGCATCGGTTCCATCAGGGCCGAGTGGAAGGCGTGGCTGACGGCCAGTTCCTTGCTCCGGTCGAAGCGGGCGGCGAGCGCGCGGGCCGGGCCGGCCGGGCCGGAGACCACCACGGACGTGGGCCCGTTGACGGCGGCGAGACCGACCCCGTCGCCGAGCAGCGGCACGATCTCGTCCTCTCCCGCGCGTACGGCGATCATGACGCCGCCGTCCGGGAGCGCCTGCATCAGCCGGCCCCGGGCGACGACGAGCCGGCAGGCGTCCTGGAGGCCGAGGACGCCGGCCACGTGGGCGGCGGCGAACTCGCCGACGGAGTGTCCGGCGAGCAGGTCCGGCCTGACGCCGAACGACTCCAGCAGCCGGAACAGAGCCACCTCGAAGGCGAACAGGGCGGGCTGGGTGTACTCGGTGCGCTCCAGCAGTCCGGCGGAGCCGAGGACGTCGCCGAGCGGCCGGTCCAGCAGCGGGTCCAGGTGGGCGCGTACCTCGTCGAAGGCGGTGGCGAACGCGGGGAACGCGGCGCCGAGCCGGGAGCCCATGCCGGGCAGTTGGGAGCCCTGGCCGGAGAAGAGCAGCGCCAGCTTGCCGTCGGTCGCCGGGCCGGCCGTGCCGGCAGGGGGTGTACGACCCTCGGCCAGCGCCCGCAGCCCGGTGATCAGGTCCTCGCGGGAGTGCCCGACCACGGCGGCGCGGTGGCCGAGTGCGGTACGGGCGTGGGCGAGTGCGCCGGCGAGCTGGTGCGGGGCGGCGTCCGGGTGGCCGTTCAGGTGGTCGAGCAGCCTGCCGGCCTGGGCCCGCAGTGCCTGCGGCGTGTGACCGGACAGCAGCCACGGCACGGCACCCACCGCGGGTACGGCGGGCAGCTCGGCAAGGGCGGGCGGAGCGGCGGGGGGCGCCTCCACGATCACGTGGGCGTTGGTGCCGGAGATACCGAAGGAGGAGATGCCCGCGCGGCGCGGGCGGCCCGGGTCCGGCCACGGCAGGGACTCGGTCAGCGGACGGACGTTGCCGCCCTCCCACTCCACGTGCCGGGAGGGCCGGTCGATGCCGAGGCTGGCCGGCAGGGTCTCGTGGTGGATCGCCTGGACCATCTTGATGACGCCGGCCACACCGGCGGCAGCCTGGGTGTGGCCCAGGTTCGACTTGACCGAGCCGAGCCACAGCGGGCGTTCCTCGGTGTGTTCCGCGCCGTAGGTGGCGATCAGGGCCTGGGCCTCGATGGGGTCGCCGAGGGTGGTGCCGGTGCCGTGGGCCTCGACCACGTCGACGTCCGCCGCGCCGACGCCCGCCGCTTCCAGGGCGCGGCGGATGACGCGTTGCTGGGCGGGGCCGTTGGGAGCGGTGATGCCGTTGGAGGCACCGTCCTGGTTGACGGCGGTGCCTCGGAGCACGGCCAGGATCGTCCGGCCGTTGCGGCGGGCGTCGCTGAGCCGCTCCAGCAGCAGTACGCCGGCTCCCTCGCCGAAGCCGGTGCCGTCGGCTGCGTCGGCGAACGGGCGGCAGCGGCCGTCGCTGGAGAGGCCTCGGTGCCGGCTGAACTCCACGAAGGTGCCGGGGGTGGCCATGACGGTCACTCCCCCGGCCAGGGCGAGCGAGCACTCGCCCTGGCGCAGTGCCTGCGCGGCCAGGTGCAGGGCCACCAGCGAGGAGGAGCAGGCGGTGTCGACGGACAGGGTCGGCCCCTCCAGGCCCAGGGTGTAGGCGACCCGGCCGGAGACGACACTGCCGGAGCCGAAGCTGCCGAAGTAGTCGTGGTACATGACGCCGGCGAAGACGCCCGTGTCGGAACCGCGCAGGGTGGCCGGATCGATGGAGGCCCTCTCCAGGGCTTCCCAGGAGGTCTCCAGCAGCAGCCGCTGCTGGGGGTCGGTGACGAGGGTCTCCTCCTCGTCCATGCCGAAGAAGGCCGGGTCGAAGTCGGCCGCGCCGTACAGGAAGGCGCCGTGCCGGGTGTAGCTGGTGCCCGGCCGGTCCAGGGTCGGGTCGTGGAGGGTCTCGACGTCCCAGCCGCGGTCGGCGGGGAACTCTCCGACGGCGTCGCGGCCTTCGGCCACGAGGCGCCACAGCTCCTCCGGGGAGGAGACGTCGCCGGGGAAGCGGCAGCCCATGCCGACGATGGCGATGGGTTCGTCGGCGGTGGTCCGTGCCGCGGTGACGGATACGGAACGGCCGAGGGCGCCGGTCAGTTCGCCCAGCAGGTACCGGGCGAGTTCGGCCGGGGTGGGGTGGTCGAAGACCAGGGTGGCGGGCAGCCGCAGTCCGGTCGCGGCGGCGAGTCCGTTGCGCAGTTCGACCGCGGCCAGCGAGTCGAAGCCCAGCTCCCGGAAGGGCAGCGTGCGGCCGACGTCCTGGGCGGAGCGGTAGCCGAGGATGGTGGCGACCCGGCTCTGCACGAGTTCGGTGAGGAACGGTTCGCGCTCCGGCTCCAGCAGCCCGGCGAGCCGGTCGCGCAGCGAGTCCGCGCCGCCCGTAGCCGCGTGGCCGGCGGTGGCGCGGCGTACGGGTACCAGGCCGCGGAAGAGCGGGGCCAGGGCGTCCGCCTGGCCACGCAGCGCCGCGGTGTCCAGCCGGACCGGGAGGACGACGGGTTCGGTGCCGCGCAGGGCGGCGTCGAACAGGGCGAGTCCCTCCTCGGTCGGCAGCGGGGCGACACCTCCGCGGGCGATGCGTGCCCGGTCGGTTTCGTCGAGGGTGCCGGTCATGCCGCTCGCCTGTGCCCACAGGCCCCAGGCCAGGGAGTGCGCGGGCTGGCCGTGGGAGTGCCGGTGGGCGGCGAGAGCGTCGAGGTAGGCGTTGGCGGCGGCGTAGTTGCCCTGGCCCGGGGAGCCGAGCGTGGCGGCGGAGGAGGAGAAGAGCACGAACGCCGACAGGCCGAGGTCCGCGGTGAGCTCGTGCAGGTTCCAGGCGGCGTCGACCTTGGGCCGGAAGACCGCGTCGACCCGTTCGGGGGTGAGGGAGGCGAGTACGCCGTCGGCGAGGACACCGGCCGCGTGGATCACGGCGGTCAGCGGCCGGTCGGCGGGGATCTCGGCCAGCACTCCGGCGAGGGCGTCGCGGTCGGCGGCGTCGCAGGCGACGCTGGTGACCTCGGCACCCAGCTCGGTCAGCTCGGTGACCAGGCCGGCGTCGGCGCCGCTCCGGCTGAGCAGCAGCAGGTGGCGCACGCCACGGCGGCCGGCCAGGTGGCGGGCGATGATCCCGCCGAGCGCGCCGGTCGCACCGGTCAGCAGGACGGTTCCGGTGCCCAGGCCGGAGTCGGTGGCGGTGTCGGCTTCGGCGTCCGGGGCGGCGTCTTCGGCGGCAGTTTCCGTACCCGGAACGCGGGCCAGGCGCGGCAGGTACCAGGCGCCGTCGCGCAGCGCCAGGTGCGGTTCGCCGCCGGCGACGGCCTCGGCGAGACGGTCCGGGCCCGGGTCCGTCCCGCTCTCGACCAGGACGATGCGGCCGGGGTTCTCGGACTGGGCCGAGCGGATCAGCCCGCCTACCGCGGCGCCTGCCGGATCGGTGCCGGTGACGACGACGAGGCTGCTGTCGCCGCGCTGGTCGTCGGCGAGCCGGTCGCGCAGCTCGTCGAGGACGGTGGCGACGGCCACGCGCGTCTCGGCGGCGCCGACACCCGCCGGGGCGCGCAGCACCTCTCCGTCCCACGCTGCCTGCGCGGTCCCCGCAGGGGCCGGTGCGGGGACCCAGTCGACGCGGTGCAGCGCGCCGGCCCCCGCCGACCGGACGGCCGCGTCCACCAGGTCGGTGCGCAGCGGGCGCAGGGTGAGGGAGTCGACGGTGGCGACGGGGTCGCCGGCCGGGTCGGCGAGCGTGAGGGCCACGGTGCCCTCGCCGGTGGCGCGGACCTTCACGCGCAGCGCGGTGGCCCCGGTGGCGTGCAGCCGGACCCCGGACCAGGAGAACGGCAGCAGCGCCTGGTCGCCGGCGGCGTCGGTGAGGCCGACGGTGTGCAGGGCGGCGTCGGAGAGGGCCGGGTGCAGCCCGAAACCGTCGACGGGTGCGTCGGTGGCGATCTCGGCGTACACGGCGTCCTGGGTGCGCCAGGCGGCGCGAAGGCCCTGGAACAGCGGGCCGTAGCCGAGCCCGAGGGCGGCAAGTTCGTCGTACAGGCTGTCGAGGGGAACCGGTTCGGCGTCGCGCGGCGGCCAGGAGGTGAGCGGTTCGACGACGACCGGGAGGGTGCCGGTCGGCGCGAGCAGCCCGTCGGCGTGCCGGGTCCAGGGCAGTTCCTCGTCGGCGCTCTCGGGACGGGACCACAGGGTGAGCGGGCGGGTCGCCCCGTCGGGCGGCCCGACGACGGCCTGGAGCTGGACGGCGCCGTGGTCGGGCAGCACCAGCGGGGCGTGGAGGGTGAGTTCGGCCAGGTCACCGCAGCCGACCTGGTCACCCGCGCGCAGGGCGAGTTCGAGGTGTCCGGTGCCGGGGAACAGCAGCCGGTCCCCGACCCGGTGGTCGTTCAGCCAGGGATGCGTACCCGCCGAGAGCCGGCCGGTGAGGACGGCCTCCTCGCTGCCGGCCCGTGCCATGGCGGCGCCGAGCAGGGCGTGGTCGGTGGCCGCGAGGCCGGCGGAGGTGACGTCGGCGCCGGTGGTGGTGCTGTCGAGCCAGTACCACTCCCTCTGGAAGGCGTACGCGGGCAGGGGGACGACGCGGGCGCGACGGCCCTCGGCGACCGCGGCCCAGTCGACGCCGGCGCCGTGGGTGAAGGCCTCGCCCAGGGCGATGAGCAGCCGGTCCCGGCCGCCCTCGTCGCGGCGGAGCGAGCCGACGGCGGCGACCGCGTCGTCGGTCTCCTGGATACCGACGGTCAGCACCGGGTGGGGGCTGGACTCCACGAACAGGGTGTGGCCACCGGCCACTGCGCCGCGCACCGCCTGCTCGAACAGCACGGTGCGGCGGAGGTTGGTGTACCAGTACTCGGCGCCGAGTTCGGCGGTGTCGATCGGGGCGCCGGTGACGGTGGAGTAGAACGGCACGTCGGTGCTGCGCGGCTCGATGCCGGCCAGGTCCTCGGCCAGGCGTTCACGCAGGGACTCCACGTGGGCGCTGTGGGAGGCGTAGTCCACGGGCAGGCGTTTGGCGCGGACCTTCTCGGCGCGCAGCCGATCGAGGAGTTCGTCGAGAGCGTCGGAGTCCCCGGAGACGACCGTGGAGGCGGTGCCGTTGACCGCGGCGACCGACAGGCGGCCGTCCCAGGCTGCGAGCCGGGCGCGGACCGTGTCGGCGCCCTCGCCCACGGACATCATGCCGCCGGAGCCGGACAGCAGCTCGGCGATGGCCTGGGAGCGCAGGGCGACCACACGCGCGCCGTCCGTCAGCGAGAGCGCTCCGACCGCGCAGGCGGCGGCGATCTCGCCTTGTGAGTGGCCGATGACCGCTGCCGGCGTGACGCCGTAGCCGCTCCAGGTGTGCGCCAGGGACACCATCACCGCCCACAACAGGGGCTGGACGACGTCGACCCGGTCGAGCCCGCCGCGCAGTTCGGCGGCGAAGTCCCAGTCGATGTAGGGCTCCAGGGCGGCGGCGCACTCAGCCATGCGGTCCGCGAACGCCGGTGATTCGGTGAGGAGTTCCGTGGCCATGCCGGACCACTGCGAGCCCTGGCCGGGGAAGACGAAGACGGGCCGTGCCCGTCCGGTGGCGGTGCCCTCGGCGAGGTTGCGGGCGGTGTCGCCGTCGGCCAGTGCGGTGAGCGCCGCCCGCAGTTCGGCGGGGTCGGTGCCGGTGATGGCGGCACGGTGCGCGAAGTGGGCGCGGCTGGTCGCCAGCGACCAGCCGACGTCGCGGGGGTCGAGTTCGGGGTACGCGTCGAGGTGGCCCAGCAGCGCGGCGGCCTGTCCGGCGAGCGCGCCGGGCGACTTCGCCGTCAGCAGCCACGGGACGGCGGGTTTCGGGGTGGCACCGGCGTCCGCGGCGGGCTCCGGGGCCGCAGGGGCCTGTTCGAGGATGACGTGGGCGTTGGTGCCGCTGATCCCGAAGGACGACACCCCGGCCCGGCGCGGCCGGCCGGCCTGGGGCCACGGCTGCTCCTCGGTCAGCAGGCGCACCTGCCCGGCCTCCCAGTCGACCTTGCCGGACGGCTCGTCGACGTGCAGGGTTCTGGGCAGGCTGCCGTTCCGCATCGCCATGACCATCTTGATCACACCGGCGACGCCGGCCGCTGCCTGGGTGTGCCCGATGTTGGACTTGACCGACCCCAGCCACAGCGGCCGGTCCTCGGGCCGGTCCTGTCCGTACGTGGCCAGCAGGGCCTGCGCCTCGATCGGGTCGCCGAGGGTCGTGCCGGTGCCGTGCGCCTCCACCACGTCGACGTCGGCGGTGGTGAGGCGGGCGTTGTCCAGCGCCTGGAGGATGACGCGTTCCTGGGAGGGGCCGTTGGGCGCGGTCAGGCCGTTGGAGGCACCGTCCTGGTTGACGGCGGTGCCTCGGACGACGGCGAGGACCGGGTGACCGTTGCGACGGGCGTCCGAGAGACGCTCCACCACCAGGACGCCGACGCCCTCACCCCACACGGTGCCGCCGGCCGCGTCGGCGAACGCGCGGGTGCGGGCGTCGGGGGCGAGGGCGCCCTGCCGGCTGAATTCGATGAAGGTCTCCGGCGTGGCCATGACGGCGACGCCGCCGACCAGCGCGAGGGAGGACTCGCCCTGGCGCAGCGACTGCCCGGCCAGGTGCAACGCCACCAGCGACGAGGAGCAGGCGGTGTCGACGGACAGCGACGGGCCCTCCAGGCCGAGGGTGTAGGCGACCCGGCCGGAAATGATGCTGCCGGAGCCGAAGCTGCCGAAGTAGTCGTGGTACTGCACGCCCGCGAACACGCCGGTCGGGCTGCCCTTGAGGGAGTGCGGGTCGATGCCGGCGTGCTCCAGCGCCTCCCAGGAGGCCTCCAGCAGCAGCCGCTGCTGCGGGTCGGTGACGAGCGCCTCCTTGGGACTGATCCCGAAGAACGCCGCGTCGAACTCGCCCGCGTCGTAGAGGAACCCGCCCTCGCCGACGTAGGAGGTGTCGGGGCGCTGCCGGGCGGGGTCGACGACGCGGTCGACGTCCCAGCCGCGGTTGGCGGGGAACGGGGCGATGGCGTCGGTCCCGTCGGCGACCAGCCGCCACAGGTCCTGTGGCGTGCGGATGTCGCCCGGGTAGCGGCAGGCCATGCCGACGATCGCCAGCGGCTCGTCGGCGCGGGCCCTTCCCGTGCGCCGGGTGCGGCGTGTGGCGCCGCCGGCTCCGGCGACCAGGGTGCCGAGGTGGGTGGCGAGCGCCTCGGGCGAGGGGTGGTCGAAGACGAGGGTGGCGGGCAGCCGCTGCCCCGTCTCGGCGGACAGGGAGTTGCGCAGTTCGATCGCGGCGAGCGAGTCGAAGCCGAGGTCTTTGAAGGCCCGGTCGGTCTCCACGGTGTCCGGTCCGGCGTGTCCGAGGACGGCGGCCACATGGGCGCGGACGGTGTACAGCAGGGCTTCGGTCCGCTCCGCGTCACCGAGGGCGGCCATGCGCTCGGCGAAACCGGACCCGGTGTCCGCGACGGCGGCCTCCCGGCGCACCGGGCGCCCGGCCAGGGCACGGAGGACGGGGGCGAGTTCGCCGCCCTGGGCGCGCAGCGCGGACAGGTTCAGCCGTACGGGGGCCACTGCGGGGCGGCCGGTGCGCAGTGCCCGGTCGAACAGGGCGGTGCCCTCCTCGGCGGACAGGGGGATCATGCCGCCGCGGGACATGCGGGCGAGGTCGGCCTCGTCCAGGGCGCCGGTCATGCCGCCGGTCGGGGCCCAGGGCCCCCAGGCCAGGGCGAGGGCGGGCGAGCCGTTCGCGCTGCGGTGGGCGGCGAGCGCGTCGAGGCAGGCGTTGGCGGCGGCGTAGTTCCCCTGTCCGGGGGCACCGACGGTGCCGGCGACGGAGGAGAACAGCACGAACGCGGACAGGTCGTGGTCGCGGGTCAGCTCGTGCAGGTGGAGGGCGCCGAGTGCCTTGGGGGCGAGGACGGCGTCGAGACGCTCGGGCGTCAGGGAGGACACCACTCCGTCGTCGAGGACACCGGCGGCGTGCACGACCGCGGTGAGCGGACGGTCCCGTCCGATGCCGGAGAGGAGGGCGGCGAGGGCGTCGCGGTCGGCGACGTCGCAGGCGTGCGCGGTGGCGCTCGCGCCGAGCGCGGCGAGTTCGGCGACCAGGTCGCCGGCGCGGCCGCCGCGGCTGACCAGGGCGAGGTGGCGCACGCCGTGGGCGGTGACCAGATGCCGGGCGAGTACGGGTCCGAGTCCGCCGGTGGCACCGGTCAGCAGCACGGTGCCCTCGGGGTCGAGGGTCGGGCCCGCCGCGTCTTCGAGCGGCTCTGCGCGTACCAGCCGGGCAGCGCGGGCTGTGCCGGAGCGGACGGCGACCTGCGGTTCGCCGGTGGCGAGGACCGCGGGCAGCAGGGTGCCGGGGTCGGTACCCGGTTCGAGGTCGAGCAGGACGCACCGGCCGGGGTTCTCCGACTGCGCGGAGCGTGCCAGACCCCACACCGCCGCGCCGGCCAGGTCGGGCACGTCCTCGCCGGCGGTGGAGACGGCGCCCCGGGTGACGACGGCCAGCGGTCGGGCGTCGTCGTCCTGGAGGGCGGCGAGCGCGGTGTGCAGCGCGGCGCGTACCGTCTCGGCGTCCGAGCCGGACGGGATCTCCAGCAGGCGGTGGTCGGCGGCGGGGGCGTCGGTGTCGAGCGCCAGCGGCTGCCAGTCGAGGGTGAACAGGGCCTCGGCTGCGGCGTCCTGTTCGCCACGCAGCCGGGTCAGCGGACGGGAGGCCAGGGATTCGACGGTGGCGACGGGTGCGCCCGTGGCGTCGGCCAGGTCGACGGCGAAGGTGTGGTCGCCGGCGGGCGTCATGCGGGCCCGCAGTACCGAGGCGCCCACGGCGTGCAGGGTGACGCCCGCGAACATGAACGGCAGCCGGGCGGTGTCGTCACCGGAGCCGTCGCCGAGCAGGGCCAGGGAGTGCAGGGCGGCGTCGAAGGCGGCGGGATGGAGGCCGAAGCGGGGGGCGTCCGCAGCCGGCCGCTCCGGAAGGCGCACCTCGGCGAAGACCGCGTCGCCGTCCCGCCAGGCGGCGGTCAGGGCGCGGAAGGCGGGCCCGTAGTCCAGGCCGGCGGCGGCGTGCCGCTCGTACAGGCCGGTGAGGTCGAGCTCCTCGGCGTCCTGCGGCGGCCAGACGTCCAGCCGGGTGCCGGGGGTCGCGGTGCCGTCTGCGAGCAGACCGGAGGCGTGCAGGGTCCAGGGTTCGTCGGCGGGCGGGTTCTCGGCGCGCGCGTAGATCTGGACCGTGCGGGCCCCGGCCGGGTCGGGGGCGCCGACGGCGACCTGGACGCGGACGCCGTCGGAGGGTGGCAGCACCAGCGGTATCTCCAGGGCCAGCTCCTCCAGCCTGCCGCAGCCGACCTGGTCGCCGGCGCGGACCGCGAGTTCCACCATGGCGGTGCCGGGGACCACGACGGAGCCGCCGACGACGTGGTCGGCGAGCCAGGGGTGGGTGTGCACGGACAGCCGGCCGGTCAGGACCGCGCCGTCGGAGTCGGCGAGCACGGTGACGGCACCGAGCAGCGGGTGATCGGCGGAGTCCAGTCCGGCGGAGCCGACGTCGCCGACCGGGGCGGCCGTCTCGGGCCAGAACCGCTCGCGCTGGAAGGCCGTGGTGGGCAGGTCGACGGTGCGGGCCCCGGAGAACAGCGCCTCCCAGCGCACGTCGGCGCCACCGGCGTGCAGCTGGGCGAGGGCGGTGAGCAGGGTCTCGGTCTCGTCCCGTCCGCGGCGGGTGGCGGCGGCCAGGACGGCGTCGCCGCCGGCCTCGCCGTCGGCGGCGGCCAGGCACTCACGGGCCATGGCGGTCAGTACCGCGTCGGGGCCGATCTCCAGGAACCGGGTGACGCCCTCGGCGGCGAGGGTGCGGATCCCGTCGTGGAAGCGGACGGCTTCGCGCACGTGCCGTACCCAGTACTCGGGGGTGCCGATGTCCTGGGTGGCGAGCCGGCCGGTGACGTTGGACACCACGGGGACGGTCGCCCGGTGGAAGGTCAGGGATGACACCACGGTCCGGAACTCGGCCAGCATGGGTTCCATCAGCGGGGAGTGGAAGGCGTGCGACACCTTCAGCCGGCGGCTCTTCTCGAAGTGCGCGGCGACCGCCTCGGCCTCGGCGGCGTCGCCGGAGATCACGACGGAGTCCGGCCCGTTGACGGCGGCCACGCCGACCCGGCCGGTGAGCAGGGGGCGGACGGCCTCCTCGGTGGCGCGCAGGGCGATCATCGCACCGCCCTCGGGGAGGGCCTGCATGAGCCGGCCACGTGCGACCACCATCGTGGTGGCGTCCGCCAGGTCCAGTACGCCCGCGACGTGCGTGGCGGCGATCTCGCCGATGGAGTGGCCCGCGAGGTAGTCGGGTGCGAGGCCCCAGGACTCCACCAGCCGGTACAGCGCGACCTCGAAGGCGAACAGCGCGGTCTGGGTGCGAGCCGTGCGGTTCAGCGGCTCGGGATCGTCGCCGAGGACCAGTTCGCGCAGGCCGACGTCGCCGGACAGCTCGCAGATCTCGTCGAAGACACGGGCGAAGACCGGGAAGTGGGCGTGCAGTTCGCGGCCCATGCCGGGACGCTGGGAGCCCTGGCCGGTGAACAGGAAGGCGGTCTGACCCTTGCGGACGCGGCCGAGCACGGTGGCCCGGCCGCCCTCGGCGACGCGGGTCACGGCGTCGAGCAGCGTGTCCCGGTCGGCGCCGAGGACCACGGCCCGGTACGGGTGGGCGGTGCGTGTGACGGCCAGCGAGTGCGCCACGTCCACGGGGTCGGCTTCGGTGACCGCCGCGGCCAGGCGGGCGGCCTGCTCGCGCAGGGCTCGCTCGCTGCGGCCGGAGAGCACCCACGGCACCAGCGGAGGCGCGGTGCGCTGAGCGGGTTCCTCGGCAGGTTCCTCGGCGGGAGCCTCTTCCAGGATGGTGTGGGCGTTGGTTCCGCTGGCGCCGAAGGAGGAGACCGCGGCCCGCCGGGGGCGTCCCGGGTCGGTCCAGGGGCGGTTGGCGGTGAGCAGGCGGACGTTGCCCTGGCTCCAGTCGACCTTGTCGGACGGTTCCTCGGCGTGCAGGCTCTGCGGCAGCACGCCGTGCCGCATCGCCATGACGACCTTGATGATTCCGGCCACGCCCGCGGCGGCCTGGGTGTGGCCGATGTTGGACTTCACCGAGCCCAGCCACAGCGGTGCGTCCTGCGGCCGGTCCTGCCCGTAGGTGGCGAGCAGGGCCTGCGCCTCGATGGGGTCGCCGAGTGTGGTGCCCGTGCCGTGCGCCTCCAGCAGGTCGACGTCGGCCGGGGTGAGCTGCGCCCCGGCCAGCGCGGCGCGTACGACCCGTTGCTGGGAGGGGCCGTTCGGGGCGGTCAGGCCGTTGGAGGCACCGTCCTGGTTGACGGCGGATCCCCGGATGACGGCGAGGACCTCGTGGCCGTTGCGGCGGGCGTCGCTCAGCCGCTCCAGCAGCAGCATGCCCGCGCCCTCGCCCCATCCGGTGCCGTCGGCCGAGTCCGCGAAGGACTTGCAGCGGCCGTCCGGGGCGAGGCCCCGCTGGCGGCTGAAGGCGACGAACGAGTTGGGGGTCGACATGACCGTGGCGCCGCCCGCCAGAGCGAGGGTGCACTCCTTGCCGCGCAGGGCCTGCACGGCAAGGTGCACCGCCACGAGCGCCGACGAGCAGGCGGTGTCGATGGTGACGGCCGGGCCCTCCAGCCCGAGGGCGTAGGAGATCCGGCCGGAGATCACGGCAGCCAGGACGCCGGTGCCGAGGGCCGCCTCGGAGTCCTGCGGCATCCGCGCCAGCAGGTCCCGGTAGTCCTGGCCGTTGGTGCCGGCGAACACCCCGACCCGGGCACCGTGCACCGAGTCCGGTGCGATACGGGCGCGTTCCAGCGCCTCCCACGACACCTCCAGCAGCAAACGCTGCTGGGGATCCATCGCGACGGCCTCCCGCGGGCTGATGCCGAAGAAGTCCGGCTCGAACCCCGCGGCGTCGCGCAGGAAGCCGCCGCGCGTGGAGTACGTCTTCCCCGTGGCGTCCGGGTCCGGGTCGTACAGCGCGTCGACATCCCAGCCGCGGTCCCCGGGGAAGTCCCCGATGGCGTCGGTGCCCTCGTGGACCAGCCGCCAGAACTCCTCGGGGGTGGTGACCCCGCCGGGGAAGCGGCAGCTCATTCCGACGATGGCGATGGGTTCCCGGTCCTGGGTCTCCACCTCGCGCAGCCGCTGGCGGGTCTGGTGCAGATCGGCGGAGACCCGCTTGAGGTAGGAGAGCAGCTTTTCGTCGTTGGTCATCGGGTGTCGCCACTCCTGTGCGAAGAGGTGGACTGCGGGTGGGCCGGGGTGTCGTGGGAGTGCCGGGTCACGCCGAGCCGAGTTCGTTGTCGATGAACGCGAAGACGTCGTCGGCGGAGGCCTCTTCCAGGCGGCCGGTGACGACTGCCGCATCCTGGCCGAGGGTCTTGTCCAGGTCGTTGAGCAGGGTCTGCAGGCGGGTGGTGACCCGGCTCTGCTCCAGGTCCTCGGCGGTGAGATCGCCGAGCCTGGCGGCGACCCGTTCGAGCTCGGCGACCACGGCGTCCACGGAGGTGTCCGCGCCGGCGAGTTCGGCGCCCAGGTACTTGGCGAGGGCGGCGGGGGTGGTGTAGTCGAAGATGAGCGTGGCCGGCAGCGGCACTCCGGCGGCGCCACTGATCCGGTTGCGCAGGTCGACCGAGGTGAGCGAGTCGAAGCCGAGGTCGCGGAAGGCGCTGGTCGGTTCGACGGCGCCGACGTCGCCGTATCCGAGGACGGCGGCCGCCTGGCCGCAGACCAGGTCCTGCAGGGCGCGCTCGCGTTCCCCTCCGGTGAGTCCCGCCAGCTTTTCCGCGAAGCCGTCGGCCGCGCTCGTGCCGTCCGGACCGGCCGTGGTGCGCCGGGCCTCGGGCAGTGCGGACAGCAGCGGGCTGGGCCGGGTCGAGGTGAACGCGGGGGCGAACACCGACCAGTCGACGTCGGCGACGGTGACGGTGGTGTCGCCGCCGTCCAGGGCGCGGCGCAGCGCGGTGAGTGCGGTGTCCGGGTCGAGCAGGGACATGCCCATCGCCCGGGCCGAGCTGCGCACCGTACCGTGCGCCGCCATGCCGTCGCCGCCCCAGGGTCCCCAGGCCACGGAGGTGGCTGGCAGCCCAACGGCGTGGCGGTGCTCGGCCAGGGCGTCCAGGTAGGCGTTGGCGGCGGCGTAGTTGGCCTGGCCGGCGCCGCCGACGGTGGCGGTCAGGGAGGAGAACAGCACGAACGCCGACAGGTCGAGGCCGGCGGTCAGTTCGTGCAGGTGACGAGCGGCGTCCGCCTTGGGGCCGAGCACGCGGGCGAACCGGTCGGCGTCCA
This sequence comes from Streptomyces sp. NPDC002911, assembly GCF_053591835.1. Lineage (NCBI taxonomy): Bacteria > Bacillati > Actinomycetota > Actinomycetes > Kitasatosporales > Streptomycetaceae > Streptomyces > Streptomyces sp. NPDC002911. The sequence continues at coordinate 301,098 of NZ_JBSFUO010000005.1, forward strand.
GGGCGTCGAGGACTCCGTCGTCGAGGGCGCCGGCCAGGTGCACGACGGCCGTCAGCGGGTGCTGTGCCGGTACGGAGTCCAGCAGACCGGCCAGTGCGGTCCGGTCGCCGACGTCGCAGGCGGTCAGCGTGACGCCGGTACCGGTGGCGGTGAGTTCACGGACCAGGTCGGCTGCGCCGGGCGCGTCGGGGCCGCGGCGGGAGGTGAGCAGCAGGTGTTCGGCGCCCTCGGCGGCGAGCCGGCGGGCGACAACTGCGCCGACCGCGCCGGTGGCGCCGGTGACCAGTACGGTGCCGGACGGCTTCCAGGGGGCGCCCGCGCGGGCCGGGGCGTGCTCCAGCCGGCGTCCGTAGGCGCCGGATTCGCGGATCACGACCTGGTCCTCGCCGCCGGCGTCGCCGAGCAGCGCGGCGAGGCGCGCCACGGTCCGCGGACCGGTCTCGGCGGGCAGGTCGACGAGGCCGCCCCACCGGTCGGGGTGCTCCAGGGCGGCGACCCTGCCGAGACCCCACAGCCCGGCCTGGGCGACGCCGGTGACGGTGGCACCGGCGCCGTGCGCGACGGCGTCCCGGGTGGCGCACCACAGCGGGGCGTCGGCGCCCGCGTCGCCGAGGGCCTGGACGAGGGCGGCGAGGGAGTCCGGCGGCGTCGCCGGGGCGGGCAGGTACAGGATGCCGTCGGTCGAGGCCCGGCCGGTGAGCGCGGCGGCCAGTGCGGCGCGGTCGGCGGTGTCCGGCACGGTCAGGGTGTCGACGTTCAGTCCGTGGCCGGTCAGGCCTTCGATCACGCCGCTGGTCCACGGGGCGTCCGCGGTGGACTCGGGGACGACGGCAAGCCAGGTCGCGCCGAGCGCCGGGGTGGCGGAGGGCGCCAGTGGTTCCCACGCGACGCGGTAGCGCAGCCCGTCCGCGGCGGCGTGCGCCTGTCGCCGGCCGTGCCAGGTGGCGAGGGCGGGCACGACGGCGGCGACGGAGCGCTCGTCGTCGAGACCGAGGGTGGCGGCGACGGCGCTCACGTCCTGCTCGCGCACCAGGTCCCAGAACGGGTCGCCGGCGTCGCCGCCGGAGCCGGACCCGGCCTGCCGCTCGGCCTGCAGGATGGGGGCGTCCTCCCAGTGCCTGTCCCGGCGGAACGGGTAGGTGGGCAGGTCGACGGTGCGGCCGCCGGTGAAGACCGTCCGCCAGTCGGGGCCGGTGCCGGTGAGGTGGAGGCGGCAGAGGGCGTCGACGAGGGCGGCGTCCTCTGCGCGGTCGCGCCGCTGGGTTCCGATGGCGTCGGGGACGACGTCCTGCGCCATGGTGCTGAGCACCGAGTCCGGGCCGATCTCCAGGAAGCGGGTGGCGCCCTCGGCGGCGAGCGTGGTGACCCCGTCGTGGAAGCGGACGGCCTCGCGGACGTGCCGTACCCAGTAGTCCGCGCCGGCCAGGTCTTCGGCGATCCGGCCGGTGACGTTGGAGACGACCGGGAGCGCGGGCTCGTGGAAGGTGAGGCCGGCCAGTACCTCGCGGAAGGACTCGAGCATCGGGTCCATGCGGTGCGAGTGGAAGGCGTGCGACACCTTCAGCCGGGTGCTCTTCTCGGCCTGGGCGGCGACGGCGAGGACGGCCTCCTCGTCGCCGGAGACCACGACGGAGCGCGCGCCGTTGACGGCGGCGATGTCGACACCGTCGGTGAGGAGCGCGGTGACGTCGGCCTCGGAGGCGCGCAGGGACACCATGGCGCCGCCGGCCGGCAGGTCCTGCATGAGGCGGCCGCGGGCGGCGACCAGCGTGACCGCGTCCTTCAGGTCCAGCACGCCGGCGACATGGGCGGCGACGATTTCGCCGATGGAGTGTCCGGCGAGCAGGTCGGGACGGATGCCCCAGTGCTCCAGCAGCCGGTACAGGGCGGTCTCGAAGGTGAACAGCGCCGCCTGGGTGTAGACGGTGCGGTGCAGCGGCGCGTCGGCGCCGTCGGCGTCCTCTTCGAACATGACGTCGCGCAGCGGCCGGTCGAGATGCGCGTCGAAGGCGGCGCAGATGTCGTCGAAGGCGGCGGCGAACACCGGGAAGGCGGCGTGCAGGGTGCGGCCCATGCCGGGGCGCTGCGAACCCTGTCCGGAGAAGAGCACGGCGAGGCGGCCGGGTTCGGGGGCCACGACGGGCGTGCGGGTGCCGTCGGCGACCTCGCGCAGGGCTGCCAGCAGTTCGTCCCGGTCGCGTCCGGTGACGGCGGCGCGGTGGGTGAACAGGGAGCGGGTGGTGGCCAGCGAGTGGCCGACGTCGTACGGGTCGAGGTCGTCGGCGACCGCCAGCAGCCTTTCGGCCTGCCGCTGTACGGCGTCGGCGCCCTTGCCTGAGAGCAGCCACGGCACGACGGGGAGTTCGGTGCGGTGGGAGGTGCCCTCGTCGGTCTCGGCGGGCGGGGCCTCCTCCAGGACGGTGTGCGCGTTGGTGCCGGAGATACCGAAGGAGGAGACGCCGGCGCGGCGCGGCCGGCCGTCGCCGCCCCAGGGGCGGGGCTCGGTGAGCAGTTCGACGTCGCCCGCGCTCCAGTCGACGGCGGTGGTGGGGGTGCCGACGTGCAGGGTCCTGGGGAGGGTGCCGTGGCGCATCGCCATGACCATCTTGATGATGGCGCCGACTCCGGCGGCGGCCTGGGCGTGACCCATGTTGGACTTGATGGAGCCCAGCCACAGCGGCCGGCCCTCGGGGCGGTCCTGCCCGTAGGCGGCGATGACGGCCTGGGCCTCGATGGGGTCGCCGAGCGTGGTGCCGGTGCCGTGGGCCTCCACCGCGTCGATGTGGTGCGGGGCCAGCTGGGCGTCGGCGAGCGCCTGTCGGATGACGCGGACCTGGGCCGGTCCGCTGGGCGCGGTCAGGCCGTTGGAGGCACCGTCCTGGTTGACGGCGCTGCCGCGGACGACGGCGAGCACCTTGTGGCCGTTGCGCCGGGCGTCGGACAGCCGCTCGACGAGGAGCATGCCCGCACCCTCGGCCCAGGCGGCGCCGGCGGCGTCGTCGGAGAAGGAGTGGCAGCGGCCGTCGGGCGACAGGGCGCGGCGTTCACTGAACTCGACGAACATCTCGGGGCTGGCCATGACGGCGGCCCCGCCCGCCAGTGCGAGGGAGCACTCCCCCTTGCGCAGCGACTGGATCGCCGAGTGGAGGGCGACCAGGGAGGAGGAGCAGGCGGTGTCCATGGTGACCGCCGGGCCCTCCAGGCCGAGGGTGTAGGCGATCCGGCCGGAGACGATGCTGCCGGAGATGGTGCCGCCGAGGTAGTCGTGGTGCATCAGGCCGACGAAGACACCGGTCTGTGTGCCCTTCACGGCCGTGGGGTCGATGCCGGCCCGCTCGAAGGCCTCCCAGGTGACCTCCAGCAGCATGCGCTGCTGGGGGTCGGTGCCGGGCGCGTCCTTGGGGCTGATGCCGAAGAAGGCGGGGTCGCACTCGGCGGCGTCGTACAGGAAACCGCCGTGGCGCACGTAGGTCTTGCCCGGGTTCCCGGGCTCGGGGTCGTAGAGCGCTTCGACGTCCCAGCCGCGGTCGGTGGGGAAGTCGGAGACGACGTCGACGCCTTCGTCGACGATCCGCCACAGGTCCTCGGGGGTGCGTATTCCGCCGGGGTAGCGGCAGCCCATACCGATGATGGCGACGGGTTCGTGGTCCTGCTCCTCCAACTCCCGTACGCGGCGGCGGCTGCGCTCCAGCTCGGTCGTGGCCCGCTTCAGGTAGTCGCGGAGCTTGTCGGCCGTGGCCGGGTCTTCCATCAGAGGGCTCCCAGTTCGTTGTCGATCCTCGCGAAAAGTTCCGTGTCGCTGGCCTCGCCGAAGTCCTGCGGCGGCTCGGGCGCGGCCTCGCCGCCGCGTGCGTCCTGCCAGCCGCGGAGCAGTGCTTCGAGGCGCGCGGTGACGCGGGCGTGGCTGTTGTCCTGGTCGGGCAGGGCGAGCAGCGCTGCCTCGAGTCGGTCCACGTCGGCGAGGGCGGACCGGGCGAGGTCGGCCGGTCCGGGGACGAGTTCGGTCTTGAGGTGGGCGGCGAGTGTGCGGGGCGAGGGCTGGTCGAAGACCAGCGTCGCCGGGAGGGTGAGGCCGGTGGCGCCCGCGAGGAGGTTGCGCAGTTCGACGGCGGCGAGCGAGTCGAAGCCCATCTCCTGGAAGGCGCGTCCGGGGTCCACCGACTGCGGTGAGGGGTGCCCGAGCACGCCGGCGACATGGGTGCGGACCAGGTCCAGCAGGGCGCGGTCGCGTTCGGTGTCGGGCAGGGCGGCGAGCCGCTCGCGCCAGGAGGCGGCCGAGGGGCCGCCGGCGGTGTCGGCGCCGGATTTCCGTGCAGCGGGGCGGACGAGTCCGCGCAGCAGCGCGGGGATGCCGTCCGGCCGGGCCCGTACGGCCGCGCCGTCCAGCCGGACGGGGACCACGAGGGCGTCCTCGGCGCCCAGGGCCTCGTCGAACATGCGCAGTCCCTGGGCGGGGGCCAGAGGCGGCAGACCGAGGCGGCGCAGCCGCTCCAGGTCGGCCGCGTCGATGCCGGCGCTCATGCCGCCGCCCGATGCCCACAGGCCGTAGGCCAGGGAGACGGCGGGCAGGCCGAGGGAGCGGCGGTGGGCGGCGAGGCCGTCGAGGAAGGTGTTGGCGGCCGCGTAGTTGGCCTGGCCGCCACCGACCAGCAGACCCGCGGTGGATGACAGCAGGACGAACGCGGAAAGGTCCGAATCCCGTGTCAGGTCGTGCAGGTGCCAGGCGGCGTCCACCTTGGGCCGCAGGACCCGCTCGACCCGGTCCGCGTCAAGGGTGGCCAGGACGCCGTTGTCGACGACTCCGGCGGCGTGCACCACGGCGCGGACCGGGTGCCGGCCGAGCAGCGCGGCGAGGTCGGCGCGGTCCGCGACGTCGCAGCGGGCGAGGGTGACGTCGGCGCCGAGCGCGGCGAGTTCGGCACGGAGGTCGGCCGCGCCGGGGGCGTCCGCGCCGCGCCGGCCGGCCAGCAGCAGGCGGCGTACGCCGTGTCCGGTGACCAGGTGGCGGGCGATCAGGGCGCCCAGGCCGCCGGTGCCGCCGGTGATGAGGACGGTGCCGTCCGGATCCCAGATGAGGGGGCCGCCGGGCTTGGCGCGGGCCAGGCGTGGCACGCGTACCTCGCCGTCGCGCACCGCGATCTCCGGCTCGTCGGAGGCCAGCGCGGTGGCGAGGGCGGCGTCCGGGGCGGCGCTGCCGTCGGTGCCGATCAGCAGGAAGCGGCCGGGGTTCTCGGCCGCCGCGGCGCGCACCAGGCCGAACAGCGGGGTGTGCGTGAGGTGGTCACCGCGCAGCAGTACGGCGAGCCGGCGGCCGGTGAAGCGTTCGTCGTCGAGCCAGTGGCGCAGGGTGTCCAGAGTGGTGCCGACCAGGTCCCGTGCCCGCTCCGGCAGGTCGGCGCCGGTGGCGGGGTCGGCGGGTACTGCCAGGACGACCGTGTCGGGCACCTCCCCCGCGTCCGCGAGTGCGGCGAGGTCGCGGTGCCGGGGCGCGTCGAGGCCTGCGTCGGCACCGCACACGGCCAGATCGGACGGGGCCGGGTGCGCCGCGCCGGGGGCCGGGACGAGGTCGACCCGGTACAGGGGGTCGTCGGCGTCCGCGGTGAGCTGGTCGGCCGTGACGGGGCGGGCCACGAGGCCACGGACCGTGGCGACGGGTGCGCCGTCTGCGTCGGCCAGGTCGAGGCGTACGGCATCGTTGCCGGCCGGGGAAAGACGCAGACGCAGACGGTCGGTGCCCGCCCGGTGCAGGGTGACGCCGCTCCAGGCGAACGGCAGCACGGCCTGTCCGCCGGGCAGGTCCAGCAGGTTGACGTGCAGGGCGGCGTCCAGCAGGGCCGGGTGAAGGCCGAAGGCACCGGCCGTGGTGCGTGCTCCGTCGGGCAGGGCGGCTTCGGCGTACAGCTCCTCGCCCCGGCGCCACATGGCGCGCAGGCCCTGGAAGACCTCGCCGTAGCCGTATCCGGTGCGGGCCAGTTGGGTGTAGAGCCCGTCCAGGTCTACGGGTTCCGCGCCGGCGGGGGGCCAGGCGGCGGAGTCGGCGGGCGGCGCCTCGTCGGGCGGCGCGGTGGTCAGGACGCCCCCGGCGTTGCGGGTCCACGGGGTGTCGGGGGTGTCGGTGCGGCGGGACCAGACGGTCAGTTCGCGGCGTCCGTCCCGTTCCGCGTCGACGGCGACCTGCACGGCCACGGAGCCGTGTTCGGGCAGGGTGAGGGGGGCGTGCAGGGTGAGTTCCCCTACGGTGTCGCAGCCGGTCTGCGCCGCGGCCCGCAGCGCCATCTCGACGAAGGCGGTGCCGGGCAGCAGGACGGTGCCGTGGACGGCGTGGTCGCCGAGCCAGGGGTGGGAGGACAGGGACAGCCGTCCGGTGAGGACCGCGCCCTGGGTGTCGGGCAGTTCGGTCGCGGCGGTCAGCAGCGGATGGCCGGTGGCCTGCTGTCCGAGTCCGTCGGCGTCGCCGGTGCCGCCCGCGGTGGCCTCGAGCCACAGGCGGGTCCGCCGGAAGGCGTAGGTGGGCAGGTCGGTGCGCCGGGCGTGGTGCGGGGCGTGGAAGGCCTCCCAGTCGACGGTTCCCCCGGCGGCGTGCAGCCGGGCCACCGAGGTGACGAGGTCGTGCGGTTCGTCCCCGTCGCGGCGCAGGCCGGGCACGCACACGCTGTCCGGGGGAAGGCACTCGGCGGCCAGGGGGGTGAGCGCCGCGTCCGGGCCGACCTCCAGGAACGCCCGGACGCCCAGCTCGTGCAGTGCGGCGAGGGCGGGGGCGAAACGGACGGGGCGGCGGACGTGGTCCACCCAGTAGCCGGGGGCGCTGAGCTCGCCGGGTCCGGCGAGGGCTCCGGTGAGGGTGGAGACGATCGGGATCCGGGGCTCCTGGTAGTCGCACCGGGAGGAGGCCTCGGCGAAGGCTTCCAGCATCGGGTCCATCAGCGGCGAGTGGAAGGCGTGGGAGACCTTGAGCCGCTTGGCGCGTTCGAAGCGGGCGGCGAGTGCGTCGACGGCCTCCTCGGTTCCCGAGACCACTACCGAGCGGGGGCCGTTGACGGCGGCGAGGCCGACCCGCTCGTCGAGGTACGGGGCGACTTCCTCCTCGGTCGCCCGCAGCGCGGCCATGGCACCGCCGGCCGGAAGCGCCGCCATCAGGCCGCCACGGGCGAGGACGAGGGAGACCGCGTCCGGCAGCGAGAGCACTCCGGCGACGTGGGCGGCGGCCAGTTCACCGACGGAGTGGCCGGCCAGGTAGTCCGGCACCGCGCCCCAGGACTCCAGCAGCCGGTACATGGCCACCTCGGTGGCGAAGATCGCGATCTGCGCGTAGTCGGTGCGGGTCAGGAGCGCGGAGTCGCCGTCGATCACCTCGCCGAGCGGACGCTCGAGATGGGGGTCGGCGAGCGCGCACACCGCGTCGAAGGCCTCGGCGTAGACCGGGTAGGCGCGGTGCAGTGCGCGGCCCATGCCGGGGCGCTGGGCGCCCTGCCCGGTGAACAGGAACGCCGTCCTGCCGCCCACCGGGGTGAGCGGGCTCGCGGCGGCCAGGGCGTCCAGCAGCGCACCGGTGTCGCTGCCGACGGCGACGGCACGGTACTCGAAGTGGGTGCGGGCGGTGGCCAGCGAGAGGGCGACGTCCGCCGGGGCGGCGTCGTCGCGTCCGGTGAGGTGCTCGCGCAGACGGGCGATCTGGCCGTCGAGGGCCTCGGGGCTACGGCCGGTGACGATCCAGGGCACGGGTGTGGCGGCGGGGGCGCTCGCGCGGAGTTGTGCCACTGCGGCGGCGGGGGTCGCCTCCGTGCCGGGGGTGGCCGCCGGTTCCTCTTCGAGGGGGGCCTGTTCCAGCACGACGTGGGCGTTGGTGCCGCTGATGCCGAAGGAGGAGACGGCTGCGCGGCGCGGACCGCCGGTGTCGGGCCAGGGGCTTCGCTCCAGGGCGAGTTCGACGGCTCCCGCGTCCCAGTCGACCTGGTCCGTGGGTGCGTCGACGTGGAGGGTGGGCGGCACCTCGCCGTGGCGCATGGCCATGACCATCTTGACGACCCCGGCGACGCCTGCGGCGGCCTGGGTGTGGCCGAGGTTCGACTTGACGGAGCCCAGCAGCAGCGGCCGGTCGGCAGGGTGTTCGCGGCCGTACGTCGCCAGCAGCGCCTGTGCCTCGATCGGATCGCCGAGCGAGGTTCCGGTGCCGTGCGCCTCGACCACGTCGACGTCGGCGGCTGTGAGGCCGGCTCCGGCCAGTGCCTGGCGGATGACTCGTTGCTGGGAGGGGCCGTTGGGTGCGGTCAGCCGGCTGCTGGCTCCGTCGGAGTTGACGGCGCTGCCACGGACGACGGCGAGCACCGGGTGGCCGTTGCGCCGGGCGTCGGCCAGTCGTTCCACGAGCAGCATGCCGGCACCCTCGCCCCAGCCGGTGCCGTCGGCGGCGGTGGAGAAGGCCTTGCAGCGGCCGTCGGGGGCGAGGCCGCGCTGCCTGCTGAAGTCGACGAACGTCTCAGGGGTGGACATCACGGTGACCCCGCCCGCCAGCGCGAGGGAGCACTCGCCGGCCTGCAGCGCGCGCACCGCCCAGTGCAGGGCGACCAGCGAGGAGGAGCAGGCGGTGTCGACGGTGACGACCGGGCCCTCCAGGCCGAAGGTGTAGGCGATGCGCCCGGAGGCGATGCTCGCGGCGCTTCCGTTGGCGAGGTAGCCGTCGAGGTCGTCGGGGACGGTGTCGAGGCGGGTGGCGTAGTCGTTGTACATCACCCCGGCGAACACGCCGGTGCGGCTCCCGCGCAGGGAGGCCGGGACGATGCCCGCCCGCTCGAACGCCTCGAAGGAGGTCTCCAGCAGCAAGCGTTGCTGCGGGTCCATGGCAAGCGCCTCACGGGGGCTGATGCCGAAGAAGTCGTAGTCGAAGTCGGGAGCGTCGTACAGGAAGCCACCGGTGCGTGCGTAGGTCGTGCCGGGCCGGTCCGGGTCGGGGTCGTACAGGGCGTCCACGTCCCAGCCGCGGTCGCCGGGGAAGTCCGACACGGCGTCGGTTCCCGTCGCCACCAGGTTCCACAGGTCCTCGGGCGAGGTGACACCGCCCGGGTAGCGGCAGCCGATGCCGACGATGGCCACCGGGCCGTGTGCGCGTTGTTCGTTCTCGCGCAGCCGGCGTCGTGCCTCCCGCAGATCCGCGGTCGTCCGCCTGAGGTAGTCGAGCAGCTGCTCTTCGTTGTTCACCAGCGCGCCATCCGATCGGGATCGAAAGTGGGCCTCGGTCCTGCGGACTGTCTCCGGACGGGATCCCGGTCCGCTTCCCCCTCCGTTGACGGAGGCTAGGTAGGGGCCGGTGGCGCTCGGTACCCCTACGGCCCCCAGGGGCCCGTGAGCCGGTACGGGGGGGGCGGCCTGACGGCATGCCCGAACGGGCGGCGCGGTACGTGAACGTGACCGGTTCGCAAGCATTGCGGCCCGAGTCCTTTCTTTACTTCCCGGTAATTTAACCGGCCGGGGAAAGTCGCCTCGGTAGGCACCGTGAGCGAGAAGTAACTTCCGGAAGAGCCTGGTTGACAACGTTGGCAACCACCTATACCCTCGCTATTTGTTTGATCGGGTAGCTCTTTTTCCTTCCCTCCGTAAAGACTTGCCGAACCGATCAAATCGCACCACAAATGACTGATACTCATTCTTACTGCGCTCCTATTCAGAACCGTCGTAAGGTTGGACCGCGACATCGACGGACTGTCGCCGCGGCGACGCGGTGACGGCACTCGACGCAAATTTCAGGTAAAACCGGGGGCTCGGGCGGTCCCGCCATCACAGCACTTCACCCCAGACGGGCGCGAATCCACGGGCGTTACTGGACACAGGGGGAACACTATGCGCCTCTTCGACCGCTCCAAAGAATTACAGATACTTAACGAGGCGTTTACCGAAAGCACCCGAAGATCCGGGCGGCTGGTCATAGTCACGGGTGGCCCCGGTTCCGGGAAGACCCAGCTTCTGCACGAATTTCTGGCCGCTCCGGACCGATCAGGCGCACGCATACTCCAGGGCACGGCGCACCCGGCCGAACGCGACCGACCGATGAGTCTGCTGCGGCAATTACTGCGCAACGGTGAGGTGCAGCCCGTTCCGGTGAACCCCGCTCGGCCGGCGGGCAGACATACGAAGACGTTCTCCCGGCAATTCGAGCACCGGCTCAAAACGGAGCCTGGCGATCCGGAACCGGGCACGACGGAGGCGTTGCTGAGGCTCGCGGACGGCGAACGCCCCCTGGTGGTGGCCGTGGACGACGCCCACCTCATGGACGAGGCCTCGCTGAGCGCCGTCGTCCACCTGCTGGGCAGGAGCCGCTTCCGGCCCGTCCTCGTGGTGTGCGCCACGTCCGGCCATCCCGGCACCGGACGCTCGGCCGCCCACGCCGAGCTGATCCGCCGGCCGCACCGCCGGGCCCGTCTCGGGCCCCTGTCCGAGCGCGGCGTCGGCGAACTGATCGCCGCCCAGTCAGGAGCCGCCCGGCCGGCCGGGGCGGGCCGGGCCTTCCACCGGGCCACGGCCGGCAACCCCCTGCTGGTGCACGCCCTGCTGGACGACAGCACCCGCTTCGGCCACGAAATCGATCGGCCCATCGCCAGCACCGCCTACCGCCAGGCGGTGCTGTCACTCGTGCACCGCGGTGAGCCGCGCCACATACGGGTGATCCGGACGCTCGCCGCCCTCGGCGCACCGGCTTCCCCGGGCACCCTGGGCGAGCTGGCCGACACCACGCCCGCCGGTGTCGAGGAGGCCCTCGAGGCCCTCAACTCCGTGGGGCTGCTCGACGGTCACGTCTTCCGGCTGCCGGCCGGGGCGACCGCGGTGCTCGAGGACATGGACTCCACCGCGCGCGCCGCACTGCACGAACGCATCGCCGACCTGCTGTACCGCTGCGGCGCGCCCGCCGGCGACATGGCCCGGCACCTGCGCGCCGCGGACCGGGTCCCGCACCCGTGGGGTCCGGGCGTGCTCCGCGCCGCCGCCGAGCAGGCCTTGGCCGCGGACGACGTGGAGTTGTGCGGCAGTTACCTGAATTTGGTGCTGCGCGACTGCACCGACCCGCAGGAGCGCAACTCCCTGTCGGCTGCCCTCGCCCGGGCGGAGTGGCGCGTCAACCCCGCCGCGGCGGGCGCCCACCTGGAGCCGCTGCGCCGGCCCGCGCTGGACGGCACGCTGAGCATGCGCGACACCGCCACCGTCCTGCGGCACATGCTGTGGCAGGGCGACACCGGACTTGCCGCCGAGACGGTGGCCACGCTGGTGCCCGTGCACTCCCCCGGTGACGCGCAGATCCTCGCCGAGGTCGAGTTCGTACGACAGTGGTTCTACGGTGTCGCGCTGCCCGCCAGGAGCCCGCAGGGCGCCGGTGCCGACCCGCGTCGGCGGGCTTCTGCCGACCGCAACGGCGGACTGGCCGCCCAGGTGGCGGTACTGGTCGGCGGCGTCGCCACGGACGACTCCGCGGCGGCCGTGGCCCAGGCCCTGCAGAGCCGCAGACTCGACCACCTCAACCTGGAGCTGGTGGCGATGGCGCTCCTCGCGATCGCCCACGCCGACCGGCCCGCGGTCGCCGCCGAGGCGTGCGACGCGCTGCTCGAGTCAGCGGTCGAGCGCAAGGCGACGACGTGGCAGGCGCTGCTCGGCAGCGTACGGGCGGAGATCGCGCTGCTGCGCGGGGACATGACGACCGCGGCCGAGGGGGCCGACAGGGCGCTGAGCAGCCTGCACGACGGAAGCTGGGGAGTCCTCGCCGGGCTCCCGCTGTCGACGGCGATCTTCGCCCACACCGCCATGGGCGCCTACGACGAGGCCGAGCGGGTGCTCAAGCGGGATGTCCCCGAGCCGATGTTCGGCACCGTCTTCGGCATCCAGTACCTGCGGGCCCGGGGACACCACTACCTCGCCACCGACCGGCCGTTCGCCGCGCTGAACGACTTCGACACGTGCAGCCGCCTGATGCGGCAGGGAAACTCCAGCCTGCAGAAGGGCATCCCCTGGCGGTCCGACCTGGCCCTGGTCAATCTGCGGATCGGCAAGGCCCGCACCGCCAGGGAGTGCGCCGAGGAGCAGTTGCGACTGCCTGGCGGTCACAGTTCCCGGGCGCGGGCGATGGCGTTGCGGATGCTGGCCGCCACCAGCAAGCCGCACCGCCGGGCCTCGCTGCTGCGTGAGGCGATCGACCTGCTCAAGCTGTGCGGCGACCAGCACACCCTTGCCCAGGCCTACGCCGACCTGTCCGCGGCCCACTACGAACTGGGCGAGTACGCCCGCGCCCGGCTGGTCGCCCGCCAGGCGGCCCGTGAGGCGAAGGCGTGCAGCGTCGACTCGCCGGTCGACCCGCATCTGCTGGAGGATCCCGGGCAGTCCGAGGGGTCCCAGGCGGAAGGCCCGGCCATTTTGAGCGACGCGGAGTGCCGGGTCGCGGGCCTGGCCGCGCTGGGGTACACCAACCGCGAGATCAGTGGCCGGCTGCACGTCACGATCAGCACGGTGGAACAGCACCTCACCAGGGTCTACCGCAAGCTGAACGTGGCCAGCCGGTCCGAGCTGCCGCCGAAGATGCTGGAGCACCGCATCCCGAAACTGTCCGACCGCTGGGCGACCACCCACTCCTCGGCGGGCTGACCTCCGGTCCTGTCCCGCCGTATCCCGTGAAGAGGGGTCCGGCGTCTCCCCGCACGGCCCCCTTCGCGAGTCCCCACGGGCTCCTCCGAAGGGGGCCGTCGGCAGTTCGGGCCAGGCTCACGGACCGCGGACCACCCGGTCATGGCTCGGCGGTCACGGATTCTTGGATCCGGATGCCCGGGCCCTGGTCCTGGTTCCCCCGACGGCCCGGGCTCCGTGACGATGCGGGCGGGCTTCCCGGTCCGGGCCGGTACTCCGGAGGGCCGAGGACGAGGGCGCCTCTGGGGGCACGTCCTGGAAGGGCGCACCCCGCTCCCGGGACCCGCGCATCTCGCCGGTTGCCACGCCGCCCCGGGCCCGCCCGCTCCCCCGCGGGGACGAGGACGGGTGGGCCCGGGGCGCGCGTCCCGCGCCCCGGGCTCACCCGTCCCACCGTTCGACGGTTCAGCCGAAGCTGCCGAGTTCGTCGTCCAGGATGCCGAAGAGCTCGTCGGCCGTGGCCGCCTCCAGCCTCTTCTCGCCGGCGTCGTCGGCCGTTCCGGGCTCCCGCCACTGCGCCGAGCCGTCCCAGCGGGCGGTGAGGGCCTTGAGGCGCGTGGCCACCCGGGCACGCCGCTCGTCGTCGAGCCCGTCGGAGCCCAGCGCGGCACCCAGCAGCGTCTCCAGGCGTACCACCTCGGCCTCGACGTCGACGAGTTCCTCGTCGGCCCGGGCCCCGCCCAGTTCCTCGAACAGGTGCTGGGCGAGGGCCTCGGAGGTCGGGTAGTCGAAGGTGAGCGTGGTGGACAGCCGCAGCCCGGTCTCGGTGCTGAGGCGGTTACGCAGCTCCAGCGCGGCGAGCGAGTCGACGCCGAGGTCACCCAGGGGGCGTTCGGGGTCGACGGCACTGCCGGAACCGTGTCCGAGGACGTCGGCCACGTGCCCGCACACCGTGTCGACCAGCAACCGCCTGCCGTCCGCGGCGCCGAACGCGGCCAGCCGCAGCGACAACGGCTCCGCCGCCTCCGGGGCGGCCTCCACCGCTCGGGCTGCCCGGCGGGCCGGCGCCGACGTTTGTGCCAGGGCACGGACCAGGGCCGGGGCGTCCTCGGTGACCTGGACGCGCATCGGCAGCAGCAGAGGACCCTCGGTGGCCAGGGCCCGGTCGAACAGGGACAGCGCCCGGTCGGCGGGCAGCGGCAGGATGCCGTCGCGGGCCAGCCTGCGCATCTCGGCCTCGCCGAGCCCGGCCGCCATGCCGTCGCCCGTCTCCCACAGACCCCAGCCCAGTGACAGGGCGGGCAGCCCTTCCGCGCGCCGCCGGGCGGCGAGGGCGTCGAGGAAGGCGTTGCCCGCCGCGTAGTTGGCCTGTCCCGCCGCGCCGAGGGTGCCGGCGGCGGAGGAGAAGAGGACGAAGGCGTCCAGGTCCAGGTCGCGGGTGAGTTCGTGCAGGTGCCAGGCGGCGTCCGTCTTGGGCCGCATCACCGTCTCCGTGCGCGTGGCCGTGAGGTCGGTGAGCAGACCGTCGTCCAGGACGCCCGCGGCGTGCACGACGGCGGTCAGCGGATGGGCTTCGGGAACGGAGGCCAGCAGTTCGGCCAGCGCGGCGCGGTCAGTGGTGTCACAGGCGGCGACCCTGATCCGCGCGCCGGGGGCTACGGGCTCCTCGTACCCCTCCGCGTCCGGTCCGCCGCGGCCGACCAGCAGCAGGTGCCGGGCGCCGTGGTGCTCGGCCAGGTGCCGGGCGAGCAGGCGGCCCAGGCTGCCGGTGCCGCCGGTGATGAGGACGGTGCCCTCCGGGTCCAGCGGTATGGCGGGCGTGGTCCTGGGCTCGCCGGCCCGGGTCAGCTCCGGCGTGTGCACCGTGCCGCCCCGCAGGGCGAGTTCGGGCGCGCCGGTCGCGACGGCGGCCGGCAGGACCGCGGACGAGGCGGCGTCGCCGTCGGTGTCGGCCAGCACGAACCGGCCTGGGTGCTCGACGGCGGCGGACCTCACCATGCCCCAGATGACGGCCTGGGCCGGGTCCGGCGCCCCGTCGTCAGCGACGGCGACCGCGGACCGGGTGACGACGACCAGGGGGGTGCCGTCCGCCGGTTCGGCCAGGTGTTCCTGGAGCGCGGCGAGGGTGCGCACGGCGGTGGCGCGGGCCCGCGCCGGCAGGTCGCCCTCCGGGGCGTCGTCCAGGGTCACGGTCAGGGTGCGGGGCTCAGCCGCCGCCCCGTGGGCGCTCACGTCCGCCGGGGTCCACCGCAGGGCGAACAGGTCTCCGGGGGCGGGCGCGGCGGCGTTCAGCTGCTCGGCCGTCACCTGGCGGATGCGCAGCGAGGCCGCCTCGGCGACCGGTGCGCCCGAGGCGTCGTACAGGCCCAGGGTCATGTGGTCGGTGCCGTGCGGGGTGAGCCGCAGCCGCAGGGCCGTGGCGCCGGTGGCGTGCAGGGTGACGCCCTCCCAGGCGAACGGCAGGGTCATGACGTTCGGGTCCTGGCCGTCGAGCAGGTCGATGACGTGCAGCGCCGAGTCGAGGAGCGCCGGGTGCAGTCCGAAGCCGTCGGCCGCGTCGGCGTCGGGGAGGACGAGTTCGGCGCAGACCTCGTCCCCGAGCCGCCAGGCGGCGCGCAGGCAGCGGAACAGCGGGCCGTAGCCGTACCCCTGCTCGGCGAGGTGGTCGTACAGGCCGCTCACCTCGACGGGTACGGCGCCCTCGGGCGGCCAGACGGCGACGGGGGCGGGTTCGGGCGCGGTCCGCGGGGCGAGGACGCCGGTGGCGTGCCGGGTCCAGTCCCCGTCGGTGCCCTCGGGCCGGGCGTGCACGGCCAGTTGCCTGCGGCCGTCGGCGTCGGGAGCCGCGGCGGTCACCTGGAGGTGCACGGAACCGTGCCGGGGAAGAACCAGTGGCCGTTCCAGGGTGAGTTCCTCCACGTGCGGGCAGCCGGCCCGGTCGCCGGCTTGAAGGGCGAGCTCCACGAAGGCGCTGCCGGGGACCAGGACGACTCCCGCGACGGCGTGGTCGGCCAGCCAGGGGTGGGTGCCCAGGGAGAGACGGCCGGTCAGCACGACGGTGTCGGCGGCGGCCAGGGTGAGGGCGGCGCCGAGCATCGGGTGCCCGGCGGACGACTGGCCGAGTCCGCCGGCGTCGGTGGCCGTCCCGGGCCCGTCCGCCAGCCACAGCCGCTGCCGCTGGAAGGCGTACGTCGGCAGGTCGACGCGGCGGGTGTCGGTGCCGGCGTGAACCCGCTGCCAGTCGACGGCCAGGCCGCGGACGTGGGCGGTGGCGACGAGCGCGGCGAGCGTCACCTCCTCGTCGCGCTCCCGGCGCAGGGCCGGCACGAACACCGACCGATCCGGGTCGGCGAGGGCGTGCGTGCCCATGGCCGACAGGACGGCTTCGGGGCCGAGTTCGAGGAAGGTGCGGACGCCGTCGTCCTCCAGGGCGCGGATCGCGTCCCCGAAACGGACCGCCTCGCGGACGTGACGCACCCAGTACTCGGGCGAGCACAGGTCGTCCTCGGTGGCGTACGTGCCGGTGACGACGGGGATCGCGGGCGCGGAGTAGCGCAGTTCGCGGGCGGCCTTCTCGAACTCGGCCAGCATCGGGTCCATCAGGGGCGAGTGGAAGGCGTGGCTGACCCGCAGCCGCTTGGTGCGGCGGTCGGCGAAGGCGGCGGCGACCGCGTCCACCGCCGCCCGCGTACCGGAGACCACGACGGCGCGCGGGCCGTTGACGGCGGCCAGGGACACGTCGGGGCCGAGGTGGGGCAGCACCTCGTCCTCGGTCGCGTCCACGGCGAGCATGGCGCCACCTGCGGGCAGGGCCTGCATGAGCCGGCCGCGCGCGGTGACCAGCCGGGCCGCGTCCGCGAGGTCCCAGACGCCGGCGACGTGGGCGGCGGTCAGTTCGCCGATGGAGTGGCCGGCCAGCCGGTCCGGGCGGATGCCGTAGGACTCCAGCAGGCGGTACAGGGCCGTTTCCACCGCGAACAGGGCGCTCTGGGTGTAGAGCGTGTGATCGAGCGACTCGGCCGCGTCGGTACCCGGTTCGGCCCACATGACCTCGCGCAGCGGGCGGTCCAAGTGGGCGTCCAGGGCCTCGCACACCTCGTCCAGGGCCCGCCGGAAGGCGGGGTGGGCGTCGTACAGGCCGCGGCCCATGCCGGGGCGCTGGGCGCCCTGCCCGGTGAACAGGAAGGCGGTGCGGCCGGCGACGGGCCGCCCGCGCACGACGGTGTCGGTGGTGGCACCGTCGGCCAGCGCGGTCAGGCCGGCCAGCAGTTCGTCCCGGTCACGGGCGACGATCGCGCCCCGGTGGGTGAGGGCGGCACGGCCCGTGGCCAGCGAGCGGACGAGGTCGGTGATCCGCTCGTCGGCGACGGCGCGCAGCCGGTCGGCCTGGGCGGCCAGTGCCTCGGGGGTGGCCCCGGAGACGACCACGGGCAACAGGGGGGCCGGGGTCTCCGCCTCGGCGCGGGGTGAGGTGTCGGCGCTGTCCTCGGCGGGGGCTTCCTCCAGGATCACATGCGCGTTGGTCCCGCTGATCCCGAACGACGACACCCCCGCACGACGCACCCGCTCACCCCGCACCCACTCCCGCTCCTCCTCCAGCAACCGGACCCGACCCGCACCCCACTCCACCTTCCGCGACGGCTCACCCACACCCAACGTCCGAGGCAACACCCCCTCCCCCAACGCCAACACCATCTTCATCACACCCGCCACACCCGCAGCCGCCTGCGTGTGACCCACATTCGACTTCACCGACCCCAACCACAACGGCACCTCACGCCCACCGCCATACACCGCCAACAACGCCTGCGCCTCGATCGGATCACCCAACTCCGTACCCGTACCATGCGCCTCCACCACATCCACATCCGCCGCCGACACCCCCGCCGACACCAACGCCTGCCGCAACACCCGCTGCTGCGACGGACCATTCGGCGCCGTCAGACCATTCGACGCACCATCCTGATTCACCGCACTGCCCCGCACCACCGCCAACACCCGATGCCCCAGCCGACGCGCATCCGACAACCGCTCCAGCACCAGCACACCGGCGCCCTCCGACAGGGCCGTGCCGTCCGCCTCCTCGGCGAAGGACTTGACGCGGCCGTCGGCGGCGAGATTGCGCTGCCTGCTGAAGTCGACGAACGTGTCGACGGTCGACATCACGGAGACTCCGCCGGCCATCGCCAGGGTGCACTCGCCCCGCCGCAGCGCCTGCGCCGCCAGGTGCAGCGCCACCAGCGAAGAGGAGCAGGCGGTGTCGACGG
This sequence comes from Streptomyces sp. NPDC002911, assembly GCF_053591835.1. NCBI lineage: Bacteria > Bacillati > Actinomycetota > Actinomycetes > Kitasatosporales > Streptomycetaceae > Streptomyces > Streptomyces sp. NPDC002911. Next base: position 318,962 of record NZ_JBSFUO010000005.1, read on the forward strand.
TGAGGGCGGGGCCCTCCAGGCCGAGGGCGTAGGCGACCCGGCCCGAGACGACGCTGCCGAGGCTTCCGTTGCCGAGGTAGTCGCGGACGGCTTCGGGGACGTCGCGCAGCCGGCTGCCGTAGTCGTGGTACATGACGCCGGCGAACACCCCGGTGCGGCTGCCGCGCACGCTGTGCGGATCGATGCCGGCGCGCTCCAGGGCCTCCCAGGAGGTCTCCAGCAGCAGCCGCTGCTGCGGGTCCATGGCGAGGGCCTCGCGGGGGCCGATGCCGAAGAAGTCATGGTCGAAGTCGGCGGCGTCGTACAGGAATCCGCCCGAGCGGGTGCTGCAGTGGCCGGGCTTGCCGGGCTCCGGGTCGTACAGGTTGTCCAGGTCCCATCCCCGGTCGTCCGGGAAGTCGCCGATGCCGTCTCCACCGTCGGCCAGCAGACGCCAGAGCTCCTCGGGAGTGGTGACACCGCCGGGGTAGCGGCATGCCATGCCGACGATCGCCACGGGCTCGTCCGCCGCTTGTGCCGTCTCCGGTACCGCGGCAACGGGGGCGTCCCCGGCGTCGGCGCCGAGGAGTTCCGTCCTCAGGTACCGCACCAGGGCGTCTGCGTCGGGGTGGTCGAAGACGAGGGTGGCGGGAAGCCGCAGGCCGACGGCGCTGCCCACACGGTTACGCAGTTCGACCGCGGTCAGGGAGTCGAACCCGGCCTCTCGGAAGGAGCGGCGCGGGTCGAGCACCATGTCGCTGCCGTGGCCGAGGACGGCGGCCACCTGGGTGCGGATCAGCTCCATCAGCTCCGCGTCCCGTTCGGCGGGGCCCAGGGCGGCCAGCCGGTCGGCGAGCGAGGACCCGGTGGCCCGGGCGGCCGCGGCCCGGCGGGCGGGGGCGGGCACCAGGCCGCGCAGCAGGGCAGCGACCTCGTCGGCGCCGCGCAGGGCACGCAGGTCCAGGCCGATCGGCAGCAGCAGCGACTCGTCGGCGGCGAGCGCGGTGTCGAGCAGCCGCAGTCCCTCCTCGGTGGGCAGGGGCCGGACTCCGGCCCGGGTCATGCGCTCGACGTCGGCGTCGGTGAGGTGGGCGGTCATGCCGGTGCGCTGTTCCCAGAAACCCCAGGCCAGCGAGAGCGCCGGCAGCCCCAGGGAGCCCCGGTGCGCGGCGAGGGCGTCGAGGAACGCGTTGGCGGCGGCGTATCCGGACTGTCCGGCTCCGTCAACGGTGCCCGCCGCCGAGGAGAACAGCACGAACGCCGCCAGGTCCATGTCCTGGGTGAGTTCGTGCAGGTTCCAGGCGGCGTCCGCCTTGGGCCGCAGGACCGCGTCCAGGCGCTCGGGGGTCTGGTCGGTGACCAGTCCGTCGTCGAGGACGCCCGCGAGGTGCACCACGGCGGTCAGCGGGTGTGCGTCGGGCACGTCGGCCAGGAGCGCGGCCAGCTCGTCGCGCTCGGCGGCGTCGCAGCGGGCGACGACGACCTGGACGCCGGACTCGGCGAGGTCGGCGAAGTCGTCGGCGGAGGTGCCGCTGCGTCCGGCCAGGACCAGGCGGCGCACGCCGTGGCCGGTGGCCAGGTGCCGGGCGACCACGGCGCCGAGCACGCCGGTTCCGCCGGTGATCAGTACGGTGCCGTCGGGGTCGAGCGTGGCGGCGCTCCCCCGGACGACGGCGCGGGCCAGCCGGGGCACCCGGACGGTGCTCCCGCGCAGGGCCAGTTGGGGTTCGCCGCTCGCCGCGGCGGCTCGTACGGCGGCGGCGATCCGGTCGCCGTCCGGTGCGTCCGCCGTCCCGGGGGCGCCGTCCACGAGGACGACGCGGTCCGGGTGTTCGCCCTGGGCGGCGCGGACGAGGCCCCACACGGCGGCGCCCGCCAGATCGCCCGCGCCCTCCTCGCCGGTGGTGACCGCGCCGTCGGTGAGGACCAGCAGACGGGCAGCCGCCGTCCGGTCGTCCGCCAGCCAGTCGTGCAGGGCGGCCAGGACCCGTCCGGTCGCCTCGCGCACCGAGGCCACCGGGTCGTCGCCGCCGGCCACCGGCAGGACCACCCAGTCGGGCAGCGATGCGAGAGCGGCTGTGCCCCTCTCGTCCAGCACGGCGTAGGCGGGGGTCGCCGCATCCGGTACGGGCACTGCGGGCCAGTCCAGCCGGTACAGGTCGTCTGCGCGGACCGGCGAGGCCAGCGCCCGGCCGTCGACCGGGCGGGAGACCAGGGCCTCGACGGCGGCGACCGGGGCGCCGGTGGGGTCGGCCAGTTCCAGGGAGAGCGTGTCGCCGCCTCGGAGGCGGACCCGCAGGGCTGTGGCCCCGGCCGCGTACAGCGACACACCGGTCCAGGCGAAGGGCAGCCGGGCCGTCTCCTGGCCGTGCGCGCCGAGGCCGTCGGCGTGCAGGGCGGCGTCGAACAGGGCCGGGTGGAGGCCGAACCCGCCCGCCTCGCCGGGAAGTTCGACCTCGGCGTACGTCTCGTCGCCGCGCCGCCAGGCCGCGCGCAGGCCCTGGAAGGCGGGCCCGTAGTCGTAACCGAGGGCCGCCAGTTCGGCGTAGGCGTCGTCGGCCGGGACCGGTTCGGCGCCGGGGGGCGGCCAGGCCGCGAGGTCGAAGGCGGGGGGCGCGGTCTGCGGTGCGAGCAGGCCCGAGGCGTTCAGGGTCCAGGCGGCCTCGTCGGCGCCCTCGGGACGGGAGTGGACGGTCACCGCGCGGTGCCCGTGTTCGTCGGCGGCGGCCACGTGCAGCTGGAGCTGGACGGCGCCCCGCTCGGGCAGCAGCAGGGGTGCCTGCAAGGTGAGTTCGGTGACGTGTCCGCAGCCGAGGTCGTGGCCGGCGCTCAGCGCCAGCTCCACCAGCGCGGTGCCGGGCAGCAGGGTGGTGCCGGATACCGCGTGGTCGGCCAGCCAGGGCGTGGTGGACAGCGAGAGCCGGCCGGTGAACAGGGTGCCGCCGCCGGCGACCGGGACGGCCGCGCCCAGCAGCGGGTGACCGGCGCTCTGCAGACCGGCGGCGGTGACGTCGCCGGCGGCCGCGGACCGGCCGAGCCAGTAGCGCTCACGCTGGAAGGCGTAGGTGGGAAGGTCCGCGGCCCGCACCGGCATCCCGGCGAACACCGGGGACCAGTCGACGGGGACGCCGGCCACGAACGCCTCACCCAGCGAGGTGAGCAGGCGTTCGGCGCCTCCGTCGTCGCGGCGCAGCGAGCCGAGGCCGGTGATGACCACGTCCGCGGCGTCGGCGGTCTCCTCGATGCTGTTGAGCAGGACCGGATGCGGGCTGCACTCGACGAACACCCCGTAGCCGGCGTCCAGCAGGGTCCGGGTGGTCGGCTCGAACAGGACGCTCTGTCGCAGGTTGGTGTACCAGTAACCGGCGTCCAGCGTGGTGGTGTCCAGCACGCTGTTGGTGACGGTGGAGTAGAACGGCACGTCGGCGGTTCGCGCCCGCACGTCCGCGAGGTCGGTGAGGAGCCGTGCGCGGATCGACTCGACGTGGGCGCAGTGCGAGGCGTAGTCCACCGGCAGCCGCTTGGCGCGTCCGCCGTCGGCGACGATCGTCTCGCGCAGGGTGTCGAGGGCGTCGGCGTCCCCGGAAAGCACCACGGAGGAGGCACCGTTGACCGCGGCCACGGCCACCCGGCCGTCGTGGGCGGCGACGAGTTCGCGTGCCCGGGACTCGGGCAGGGCCACCGACATCATGCCGCCACGGCCGGAGAGCGCCTCGGCGATGGCCTGGCTGCGCAGGGCCACGACGCGGGCTCCGTCGGACAGGCTGAGCGCGCCGGCCACGCAGGCGGCGGCGATCTCGCCCTGGGAGTGGCCGATGACGGCGGCGGGACGCACTCCGTGCGCGCGCCACACCTCGGCCAGCGACACCATGATCGCCCACAGCGCGGGCTGCACGACGTCCACCCGTTCCAGCGGGCGGCGTTCGCGCACGGTCCCGATGAGATCCCAGTCGGTGAAGGGGGCGAGGGCCTCGGCACAGTCGGCCATGGTGGCGGCGAACACCGGAGAGGCGTCCAGCAGGTCGGCGGCCATGCCGGCCCACTGGGAGCCCTGTCCGGGGAAGACGAACGCGATACGGGACTCCCCCGCCGGTGCGCCGCGCACCACGCCGGACGCCGGGTCGCTCTCGGCCAGGGCGGTGAGGTCAGCGGTCACCGCGGTCAGGTCCGCGCCGACGACGACGGCCCGCCGGTCCAGGCCGGCGCGGGCGGTGGCCAGGGCGTGGGCGACGTCGGGCACGGGATCGGTGCCGGTCTCCAGGTGGTCCAGGAGGCGGCGGGCCTGAGCGGCGAGCCCCGGTTCGTCCCGGGCGGACAGCACCAGTGGCAGGGGACGGTCCCACACCGGCTCCTCGGCACGGGGCTCGGGGTCGGGGGCAGCCTCGACGATGACGTGGGCGTTGGTGCCGCTGATCCCGAAGGAGGACACGGCGGCACGGCGGGGCTCATCCGGAGCGGGCCACTCACGCGGCTCGGCGAGCAGTTCGACGGCGCCGGCCTCCCAGTCGACCTGGGTGGTGGGCCGTTCGGCGTGCAGGGTCCGGGGCAGCCGGCCGTGGCGCATGGCCATCACCATCTTGATGACGCCGGCGACTCCGGCGGCGGCCTGGGTGTGCCCGATGTTGGACTTCACCGAGCCCAGCCACAGCGGCTCCTCACGGTCCTGGCCGTAGGTGGCCAGGAGCGCCTGGGCCTCGATCGGGTCACCGAGCGGGGTGCCGGTGCCGTGCGCCTCCACGGCGTGCACCTGGCGGGGTTCCAGGCGGGCGTTGGCGAGGGCGGCGCGGATGACACGCTGCTGGGAGGGTCCGTTGGGGGCGGTCAGGCCGTTGGAGGCACCGTCCTGGTTGACGGCGGTGCCCCGTACCAGGGCGAGCACACGGTGGCCGTTGCGGCGGGCGTCGCTCAGCCGCTCCAGGAGCAGCATCCCCACGCCCTCGCCCCAGCCGGTGCCGTCCGCCCCCTCCGCGAAGGACTTGCAGCGGCCGTCAAGGGCGAGGCCGCGCTGGCGGGAGAAATCGATGAAGGTGTCCGGGGTGGACATGACGGTCACACCTCCGGCCAGGGCGAGACCGCACTCACCGGTGCGCAGGGCCTGCACGGCGAGGTGGAGGGCGACCAGCGAGGAGGAGCAGGCGGTGTCGATGGTGACGGCCGGGCCCTCGAGGCCGAGGGTGTAGGACACGCGGCCGGAAGCGACGCTGCCGAGGTTGCCGTTGCCGAGGTAGCCCTCGACGCCCTCGGGAACGTCCGTGAGCCAGCTGCCGTAATCGTGGTACATGACGCCGGCGTAGATGCCGGTGCGGCTGCCGCGCAGGGTGTGCGGGTCGATGCCGGCGCGTTCGAACGCCTCCCAGGCGGTCTCCAGCAGCAGCCGCTGCTGCGGGTCCATGGCGACGGCCTCGCGCGGGCTGATGCCGAAGAACCCCGGGTCGAACCGCGGCGCGTCGTGGAGGAATCCGCCCTCGCGCACATGGGTGCGGCCCGGCACGTCGGGGTCGGGGTCGTAGATGGCGTCGACGTCCCAGTCCCGGTCCGCGGGGAAGTCGCCCACGGCGTCCACCCCGGCGTCGACCAGTTGCCACAGCTGTTCGGGCGTGCTGACGCCGCCGGGGTAGCGGCAGCTCATGGCCACGACGGCGACGGGCTCGTGCGCGGCTTCGGATATCCGGTCGTTGTGCCGGCGCAGCCGCTCGTTCTCGAGCATGGCCTCGCGCAGCGCCTCGACGATCTGCTCGACAGATGTGTCCACGGTCGGTGTCGCTCCCTGCTGACTCGGCGGCGCTGATGATGCGGTGGAGGTGCGATGGAGGTGCGCCGGACGCGAATCGCCGGTGCCGGACGCGACGCGTCGTCCGGCACCGGGGCGGATCACTCGGGGCTGCTGCGGTTCAAGGCGGCCCGCACCAGGTCGGCCACGCCCATGGACTTGATGTCCATGGGCTGCTCGGCCACGGCCTCGGCCGGGGTGGGCCCGGACAGTTTCAGCAGCCCGTCGAGCAGTCCCGCTTCGCGGATCCTCGCGAGCGGGATCCGGGCGATGAGGTCCCGCACCTCGTCGTCGCCCCGCGGGCCGGCGGGTTCCGGGCCGGAGTCCGGGGTGAGCCGGTCGAGCAGGTGGTCCGCCAGGGCCGTCGGGGTGGCGTAGTCGAAGATGAGGGTGGAGGGCAGGCGCAGTCCGCTGGCGGCGTTGAGCCGGTTGCGCAGTTCGACCGCGGCGAGTGAGTCGAAGCCCAGCTCGGTGAAGGCGCGCCGGGGGGCGACGGCCGCGGGTCCGTCGTGGCCGAGGACCGCTGCGACCTCGGTGCGGACCGCTTCGAGCACGGTGTGCCCGTGGTCGGCCTCCGGCAGCCCGGCCAGGCGCTCCCCGAGGGTGCGGGCCCGGTCGTCCTGTGCCACGCGGGCGGTGACACCGGCCAGGGAGCGCAGCACGGGGGGTACGTCGTCACCGCGGCGGCGCAGGACGGCGGTGTCCAGCCGGACCGGCACCAGGGCGGGGAGCCCGGACTCCAGGGCCGCGTCGAACAGTTCCAGTCCCTCGGCCGGGTCGAGCGCGCCGATGCCCGACCTTTCGATGCGCTGTACGTCGTCCGGGTCGAGGCCGGCCCCCATGCCGCCGCCGGCCCACAGGCCCCAGGCGAGCGAGGTGGCGGACAGGTTCTGGGCGGCGCGGTGGGCGGCCAGGGCGTCGAGGAAGACATTGGCGGCGGCATAGTTGCCCTGGCCCGCGGCGTCGATGGTGCCGGCGGCCGAGGAGAAGAGCACGAAGTGGGACAGGTCCCGGTCGAGGGTGAGCTGGTGCAGGTGCCAGGCGGCGTCCGCCTTGGGCCGGAGCACGATGTCCAGGCGCTCGGGGGTGAGCGAGGGGACCAGCCCGTCGTCGAGGACGCCGGCGGTGTGCACGACGCTGTCGACGGGGTGGGCCGCCAGCAGTGCGGCGAGTGCCGCCCGGTCGGCGACGTCACAGGCGACGACGTCGGTGTGGGCGCCCAGGGCGGCCAGTTCCCGGGCCAGTCCGGTGGCGCCGGGGGCGGCGGGCCCACGCCGGCCGGCGAGGACCAGGCGGGTGACGCCGTGCCGGGTGACGAGGTGGCGGGCCACAAGGGCGCCGAGCCCTCCGGTGCCGCCGGTGACGAGGACGGTGCCCCAGGGGCGGCCGGTGCGCGGGGCGTCCGGTTCCGCAGCGCGCGTCAGACGCGGGGCATGGGCCCGGCCGTCCCGCCACAGCACCTCCGGCTCGCCGGAGTCGAGGACGGCGGCCAGCGCGGCGCGGTCGGGTACGGAGCTGTCGGGCACGGTCCGGCCGACGAGCACGATCCGGCCCGGGTCCTCGGCCTGCGCGGCCCGTACGAGTCCGTGCACGGCGGCGTCGGCGAGGGTACCGGCGGTGAGCACCAGCAGCACGGAGCCGGCCCACCGCTCGTCGCCCAGCCACTCCTGGACGGTCGCGAGCGTCGCGTCCAGAGTGGTGCGTACGGCTTCCGGCAGCTGCTCCCCGTCGGCGTGCGGGGCGCGCACCGGGAGGACGACGACGTCGGGCACGGGGTCGCCGATCGCGGCCAGGCCGGGGTGGGCGGGGACGCCGAGGCCGGCGTCGTCCGGGCCGAGCACGGCCCAGGTACGGCGCTCGGGCCGCCCGGCGGACTCCGGCAGCGGTTCACCCTCGCTGACGTAGAGCGAACGCGCGGGTCCGGTGAGCCGCTCGGCGGTGACGGGGCGGGTGACGTAGGACTGGACGGTGGCCAGCGGCCTGCCCTCGGTGTCCGTCAGGTCGAGCCGGGTGCCGTCCTCGCCCGGGGTGACGCGGACACGTGCGGTGAGCGCCCCCCGGCCGTGCGCGGTGACGCCGGTCCAGGCGAAGGGGAGGGCGATCGTGCCGGCGGGCGTGTCGTCACCGGCTTCCCCGTCGGTGAGGGACGTGGCGTGCAGGGCGGAGTCCAGCAGCGCGGGGTGCAGGGTGTGCCGGGCTGCGTCCTGCCGGGCGTCGACGGGCAGCTCCAGCTCGGCCAGGACGGTGTCGCCGAGCCGCCAGGCGGCCCGTACGCCGCGGAAGACGGGGCCGTAGTCGTAGCCCTCGCCGTGCAGGCGCGGGTAGAGGCCGTCGGCGTCGAGCGGGACGGCGCCCGGCGGCGGCCAGGCGCCGCCCGCGGCCGGTTCGGTGCCGGTGAGGGCGCCGGTGTCGGTGAGGGTGCCGGTCGCGTGCCGCGTCCAGCCCTCGTCCTCGGGGGCGTTTTCGGGCCGGGAGTGGATCTCCACTGCGCCGTCGGGCCGCGCGGCGACCTGGAGACGTACGGCGCCGTCCCCGGGCAGCGCCAGCGGGGCCTGGAGGGTGAGTTCCTCCAGGACGGGCCGGCCGGTCAGCCGGCCGGCGTGCAGGGCGAGGTCGACCAGGGCGGCACCGGGTACCAGCACCGAGCCGAGCACGGCGTGCTGGGCGAGCACCGGGTGGGTGGCGGTGGAGATCCGTCCCGTGAGCAGCAGTCCCGCGTCGCCGGGCAGGTCCAGGCGGGCGCTGACGAACGGGTGGTCGGCGGTGGCGAGACCGTGTCCCGCGGCGTCGCCCTTGGCGGCGGTCGTCGGCAGCCAGTAGTGGCGGTGCTCGAAGGCGTAGGTGGGCAGTTCGGTGCGGCGACCCTCGTAACCGTCGTACAGGACCGACCAGTCGATGTCCGTGCCCCGGGTGTGCACGGCGGCCAGCGCGGCGAGCAGGCCGGGTACCTGGGCGGTGTCCTTGCGTGCGGTGGGGACGAACGCGGTCCCCTCGGCGTCGGGGAGGCAGTCCGGGCCCAGGGCCGTCAGGACGGGCGCGGCGCCCAGTTCGAGGAAGGTGTCGACGCCCTGCGCGGCCAGCGTCCCGACGGCGTCGGCGAAGCGCACGGTCTGCCGTACGTGCCGCACCCAGTAGTCGGCGGAGCCGAGTTCGGCGGCCGTGGCCTGGACACCGGTGAGGGTGGAGACGATCGGCAGGACCGGTTCCGCGGCCTGGATGGCCGCCATGACCCGGCGGAACTCGTCGAGCATGGGCTCCATGCGGGGCGAGTGGAAGGCGTGCGAGACGCGCAGCCGCCGGGTGGTGGCGAAGTGCGCGGCGACGGCGGTGACGGCGTCCTCCTCCCCCGAGACGACCACGGCGCGCGGGCCGTTGACCGCGGCGATGCCGCACCGTTCGTCCAGCAGCGGCGCCACCTCCTCCTCCGAGGCCTGTACGGCGATCATCGCGCCGCCCGCGGGCAGCGCCTGCATGAGCCGGCCGCGTGCCGCGACGGCGGTCACGGCGTCCTGCAGTGACCAGACCCCGGCGACGTGCGCGGCGGCGAACTCACCGACGGAGTGGCCGGCCAGCCATGCGGGCCGCGCCCCGAAGGACTCCAGCAGGCGGTAGAGGGCGACCTGGGTGGTGAACAGGGCGGCCTGGGTGTAGGCGGTCTGCTCCAGTACGTCGGGGTGGTCGCCGAGGACCACCTCGGTGAGCGGCCGTTCCAGGTGCTTGGCGAAGAGTTCGGCGACGCGGTCGAAGTGTTCGGCGTAGACCGGGTAGGCGTCGTACCAGTCACGGCCCATGCCGGGCCGCTGGGCGCCCTGTCCGGAGAACAGGTGGGCGAGGGTTCCGTCGGTGGCGGCACCGGTGACGAGCAGGCCGGGCGCCTCGTGTCCGCGGGCCAGGGCGTCCAGTGCTTCGGCGGTCCGCCGCTCGTCGGTGGCCAGGACGACGGCCCGGTGCGGGTGGGTGCCGCGGGTGGTGGCGAGGGCCAGGCCGAGGTCCGCGGGTGCGGTGCCGGTCAGGTCCCGCAGGCGGGCGGCCTGGCCGCGCAGTGCCTCGGGCGAGCGCGCGGAGACCGCAAGGGCGAGCACGGGCGGCGCGGTGGCCGGGTCGGGCTCCGCGGTCTCCGGCTCGCTGCCGGTGAACTCCTCGAGGATGACGTGGGCGTTGGTGCCGCTGATCCCGAAGGAGGAGACCCCGGCGCGGCGCGGCCGGTCCGGTGCCCGCCAGGGCCGCTCGTCGGCGAGGAGCCGCACCGCGCCCGCCGTCCAGTCCACCTGGGGCGAGGGCGCGTCGACGTGGAGGGTGCGCGGCAGGGTGCCGTGCCGCATCGCCATGACCATCTTGATGATGCCGGCGACTCCGGCTGCGGCCTGGGTGTGCCCCATGTTGGACTTGACGGAGCCCAGCCACAGCGGCTCGTCGTCCGTCCTCTCCTGTCCGTAAGTGGCCAGCAGCGCCTGGGCTTCGATCGGGTCGCCGAGCGTGGTGCCGGTGCCGTGCGCCTCGACGGCGTCGACGTCGGCCGGGGTGAGCCCGGCGGAGCTGAGCGCGGCACGGATCACACGCTGCTGGGAGGGGCCGTTGGGGGCGGTCAGGCCGTTGGAGGCCCCGTCGGAGTTGACGGCGGAGCCGCGCACCGTGGCCAGCACCCGGTGGCCGTTGCGGCGGGCATCGGAGAGGCGTTCGACGACGAGCATGCCGGCGCCCTCGCCCCAGCCGGTGCCGTCGGCCGCCGCGGCGAACGACTTGCAGCGGCCGTCGGCGGCCAGGCCGCGCTGCCGGGCGAAGTCGACGAAGGTGTCCGGGGTCGACATGACGGTGACGCCGCCGACCAGGGCGAGGTCGCACTCGCCCTGCCGCAGGGCCTGCGCGGCCAGGTGCAGGGTGACCAGCGAGGAGGAGCAGGCGGTGTCGACGGTGACGGCCGGGCCCTCCAGGCCGAGGGCGTAGGCCACCCGGCCGGAGACGACGCTGCCGAGGCTGCCGTTGCCGAGGTACGCGGCGAGGTCCTCGGGGACCTCGGTCAGCCAGGTGCCGTAGTCGTGGTACATGACGCCCGCGAACACGCCGGTGCGTGAGCCGCGCAGGGCCGCCGGGTCGATGGCGGAGCGCTCCAGGGCCTCCCAGGAGATCTCGAGGAGCAGGCGCTGTTGCGGGTCCATGGCGGTGGCCTCGCGCGGGCCGATGCCGAAGAAGCCGGGGTCGAAGTCGGCCGCGTCGTAGAGGAAGGCGCCCTCACGGGTGTAGGTACGGCCGGGGGTGCCGGGCTCGGGGTCGTACAGGGTGTCGGTGTCCCATCCGCGGTCGGCGGGGAAGTCGCCGACCGTGTCGACGCCGTCGGCGACGATGCGCCACAGATCTTCCGGGGAGCGGACGCCGCCGGGGTAGCGGCAGCCCATGCCGACGATGACGACGGGGTCGTCGCCGTCGGCGGGGCGCGGTACGGCGGCTGGCTCGTCGGCCGGCCGCGAGGTGCCGAAGAGGGCGTCCCGGATGTGGTCGGCGAGGGCGCGGGAGGTGGGGTGGTCGAAGACGAGGGTGGCCGGCAGCCGCAGTCCGGTGAAGGTGTTGAGCTGGTTACGCAGTTCGACGGCGGCCAGGGAGTCGAAGCCCAGCTCGGTGAAGGCCCGCCCGGGGTCGATGGCGGCCGGGGAGTCGTGCCGCAGGACCGCGGCCACTTCGGTGCGGACCAGGTCCAGCAGAGCGCGTTCCCGGTCGGCGGCGGGCAGTTCCGCCATCCGCCGCTCCTGATGGGGCGCGGTGCGGGCGGCGGCCCGGCGGCTGACGGGGCGGACGAGGGCGCTCAGCAGGGGCGGCGGGCCGTCGGGCCGGCGGCGTACGGCGGCGGCGTCGATCTCCACGGGGACGAGGTGGGGGCTGCCGGAACGGACGGCGGCGTCGAAGAGTTGCAGGGAGCGTTCGGCGGACAGCCCGGGGACGCCGTATGCGGCGAGGCGCTCCAGGGCGCCGGCGTCCAGTGCGGCGCCCATGCCGGTGCCGGTGTCCCACAGGCTCCAGGCGAGGGCCGTGGCGGGCAGTCCGTGCGCGGCGCGGTGGGCGGCGAGGGCGTCCAGGTAGGCGTTGGCGGCGGCGTAGTTGCCCTGGCCCGGTCCGTCGAGGACGGCGGCGAGCGAGGAGAACAGCACGAAGTGGGAGAGGTCCCGGTCGAGGGTGAGTTCGTGCAGGTGCCAGGCGCCGGCGGCCTTGGCGTGGAAGACCTCGTCGATCATGTCGTCGGTGAGGCTCTCGACGATGCCGTCGCGCACGGTGCCCGCGGCGTGGACGACGGAGTCGACCGGGTGTCGGGCCAGCAGGTCGCGCAGCGCCTCCCGGTCGCCGACGTCGCAGGCGGCGACCGTCACCTCGGCGCCCAGCGCGGTCAGTTCGGCGTGCAGCTCGGGGGCGTGCCCCCGGCGGCCGGCGAGGACCAGGCGGCGCACGCCGTGGGCGCGCACCAGGTGGCGGGCGAGCAGGGCGCCGAGGCCGCCGGTGCCGCCGGTGATCAGGACGGTGCCCCAGTCGGCGGCCGGCCGGGGCGCGGCGGCTGGTTCGGCGGCCAGCCGGGGCACGGCGAACCGGCCCTCGGTGAGGGAGAGTTCGGGTTCACCGGTGGCGAGCACCTGGCGCAGCTCGGCCTCGGACGGCAGGCCGTCGTGCTCGACGAGGACGTAGCGGCCGGGGTTCTCGGCCTGTGCCGAGCGGACCAGGCCGCGTACCGCGGCGTGGGCGGGGCTGCCGGGCGCGGTGACGAGGACGAGGCGGGTACCGGCCGCCCGTTCGTCCGACTGCCAGGTCTGCAGCAGGCGCAGGGTGCCCAGGACGTGGGCGCGCGCCTCGGCGGCGTCGGCGCCCGCAGGCCCGGCCGGGCGGTACACCACGGCGTCCGGCGCGGGCCCGTCGAGCAGCGCGTCCACGGCTCGGGCGAGCGCGTCTTCGACGGGACCGTCACACGGCGGGCCGGCCGGGTGGGGGGCGCCGTCGAGGACGGCGGTGCGCAGGGGCGCGGTGGTCGCCGGCCGGGGGTGCGACGCCCATTGCACGGCGTACAGGACGTCGTCGTCCGGTACGGGCAGGGAGGTCATGGCCTCGATGTCGGCGACGGGGGCGCCGGTGGTGTCGGCGAGGTGCAGACCGATGGTGTCGCCGTCGCCCCGGGTGATCCGTACGCGCAGGGCCGCGGCGCCGGTGGCGTGCAGGCGGACGCCGGTCCAGGCGAACGGCAGCAGCACCTCGCCGCGCGGCGGGGCGCCGAGGTCGGCGGCGTGCAGCGCGGCGTCCAGCAGCGCGGGGTGGAGTCCGAAGCGCGCCGCGTCCGCGGTGGCGTCCTCGGGCAGGGCGACTTCGGCGAGGACGTGCTCGCCGTGCCGCCAGGCGGCGCGCAGGCCCTGGAAGACAGGGCCGTAGGCATAGCCCTGGTCGGCGAGGTCCGCGTAGACCTCCGTGGTGTCCAGGGGTTCGGCGTCCGGCGGCGGCCACGCGCCCGGCTCGGTGCCGGCAGCCGGCGGGGCGGTGTCGGTGAGCACGCCGGCCGCGTGCCGGGTCCAGGGCGCGTCCTCGTCGGCGCGCGAGTGGACCGTGACGGTGCGGCGTCCGGTGTCGTCGGGTTCGCCGACGGCCACCTGGACGGCGACGAGCTCGTCCGGGGCGAGCACCAGCGGGGCGCCGAGGGTGAGTTCCTCCAGGTCGGTGGCGCCGACGTGGTCGCCGGCCCGCAGAGCGAGTTCGACGAAGGCGGTGCCGGGCATCAGCACGCGACCGGCGATCACGTGTTCCGCGAGCCAGGGGTGGGTGCGGGTGGAGAGCCGTCCGGTCAGGACGACGCCCTCCGCGCCGACCGCGACCACGGCCGCCAGCAGGGGGTGTCCGGCCGCGATCTGCCCCAGGCCTGCCGCGTCGGCGGAGGTGCCCGGCTCCAGCCAGAAGCGACGCCGCTGGAAAGGGTAGCCGGGCAGGTCGACGCGGCGGGCGTCCTGGCCGGCGTAGTGCCGTGCCCAGTCGACGGGAACGCCGCGGGCGTGGGCGGCGGCGAACGCGGTGACGGCCTCGCGTGCCTCCGGCCGCTCGCGCCGCAGCACCGGCAGGAAGGCGGTGCCGGGCGCGTCGACGCAGTCCGGTCCCATGGCGGTCAGCACCGCGTCGGGGCCGATCTCCATGAACGTCCGGACGCCGGCGTCGGCGAGCCACCGCACGGCGTCGTGGAAGCAGACCCGGGCGCGGACGTGTTCCACCCAGTACTCGGGATCGCGCAGTTCGGCGCCGACGGGGGCGCCGGTCACGGTGGACACGACCGGCACGGTGGGTTCGGCGTAGTCCAGTACCTGTGCGACCCGGCGGAACTCGGCCAGCATCGGTTCCATCAGCGGCGAATGGAAGGCGTGGCTGACGCGCAGGCGCTTGGTGTCGTGTCCGCGGGCGGCGAGTTCGCCGGCGATGCGCTCCACGTCATCCTGGTCGCCGGAGATCACGACGGAGGCGGGGCCGTTCACGGCGGCGATGCCGGTGCGCTCGGTGAGCAGCGGCGCGACGTCGCTCTCACCGGCGCGGACCGCGACCATGGCACCGCCCTCGGGGAGGGCCTGCATGAGCCGGCCGCGCGCGGCGACCAGGATGGTGGCGTCCTGAAGGGTGAGGACTCCGGCCACGTGCGCGGCGGCGATCTCGCCGACGGAGTGTCCGGCGAGGTGGTCCGGGCGCATCCCCCAGCTCTCCAGCAGGCGGTGGAGGGCGACTTCGACGGCGAACAGGGCAGGCTGCGCGTACTCGGTGCGGTGCAGCAGGTCCGCCTCGGGTGTGCCCGGCCGGGCGAACAGGATGCTCTTGAGGGGCTTGGGGAGCTGGAGGTCGAAGTAGTCGCATACGTCGTCGAGGGCGTCGGCGAACGCGGGGTACGCGGCTGCGAGTTCGCTGCCCATGCCGGGGCGCTGGCTGCCCTGACCGGTGAACAGGAAGCCGAGTTCGCCGGGCGTCCGCACGGTGGCAGGGGTACTGCCCGAGGCCACGCCGTTGAGCGCCTCCAACAGCTCGCCCCGGTCGGCGGCGACGAGGACGGCCCGGTCGGGCAGGGCCGCGCGGGTGGTGGCCAGAGCGTGGGCGAGGTCGGCCGGTTCCGTGGTGTCGGCCAGTGGCAGCAGGTCGGCGGCGCGCGCCCGCAGGGCGGCCTCGCCGCGTGCGGACAGCGGGAAGGCGAGCGGGACCGGGACGCCGTCGGTGGCGTCCTCACGGGCAGCCTCGTGGGCGGCCTCCGGGGCGTTCCCTGGAGCGGCGTGCGCTGCCTCCGCATCCGGGGCCCGGACACCGTCCGGGTCGTCGGCGCGGTCCCCGGCGTCCGGCTGCTCCAGGATGACGTGTGCGTTGGTGCCGCTGACTCCGAAGGAGGAGACGCCCGCCCGGCGGGGACGGTCGGTCCGCGGCCAGGGTCTCGGCTCGGTGACCAGTTCCACGCTTCCGGACGCCCAGTTGGCGTGCGCGGTGGGGGCGTCGACGTGCAGGGTCGCCGGTACCTGGCCGTGCCGCATGGCGAGGACCGTCTTGATCACGCCGGCCACGCCCGCGGCGGCCTGGGTGTGCCCCAGGTTCGACTTGACCGAGCCGAGCAGCAGGGGGGCTCCGGCCGGGCGGCCCTGCCCGTAGGTGGCCAGGAGCGCGGTCGCCTCGATGGGGTCGCCGAGGCGGGTGCCCGTACCGTGCGCCTCCACCACGTCGACGTCGGCGGGGCCGAGTCCGGCTTCGGCCAGCGCCCGGCGGATCAGCCGCTGCTGCGCGGTGCCGTTGGGAGCGGTGAGCCCGTTGGAGGCACCGTCCTGGTTGACGGCGGAGGACCGGACGACGGCGAGCACCCGGTGGCCGTTGCGGCGGGCGTCCGAGAGCCGCTCCAGGACGAGGACGCCTACGCCCTCGGAGAAGCCCGTGCCGTCCGCGGCGGCGGCGAAGGCCTTGCAGCGGCCGTCGGTGGACAGACCGCGCTGCCTGCTGAACGCGGTGAAGACACCCGGTCCGCCCATCACCGCCACCCCGCCGGCCAGAGCCAGCGAAGACTCGCTCTGCAGCAGCGAGCGGCAGGCCAGGTGGATGGCGACCAGGGAGGCGGAGCACGCGGTGTCGACGGTGACCGCCGGTCCCTCGGTGCCCAGTACGTAGGCGACGCGGCCGGAGATGACGCTGGAGGCGTTGCCGGCCAGCAGATGGGCGTCGAGTCCGTCCGGTGCGTCGTGCAGGCGCGGACCGTACTCCTGCACCTCGGCCCCGAAGAACATGCCGGCCGCGGTGCGGCGCAGCGTGGTGGGGTCGATGCCGGCGTCCTCCAGGGCCAGCCAGGAGGTCTCCAGGATCAGCCGCTGCTGCGGGTCCATGGCCATCGACTCGCGCGGGCTGATGCCGAAGAACTCGGCGTCGAACTCGGTCGCCGTGTCGAGGAACCCGCCGGTGCGGGCGTAGGAGCTGCCGGGGACGTCCGGGTCCTCGTCGAAGAGCTGCTTCAGGTCCCAGCCCCGGTCCTGGGGGAAGCCCGAGAGCACCTCGCCGCCGTCGCTCAGCAGGCGCCACAGGTCGTCCGGCGTCTCGATGCCGCCGGGGAAGCGGCAACCGATGCCGACGATCGCCACGGGTTCGTCGGCGCGGCCGTCACCGGCCGGCTCCGGCGGGGTGTCGTCAGCGGCCCTGTTCCCGGCCAGCAGCCGGTCGGCCAGGTCGCGCACGGTGGGGCAGTCGTAGGCGAGGCCGACCGGCAGGTCGAGGCCGGTCCGCTCGGTCAGCCTCCGGTGCAGGTCCACCGCCGCGAGCGAGTCGAGTCCCTGTTCCGCCAGCGGTACGGACGGGTCCAGGGTCTGCGAGGTGCCCGGCCGGGCCGCCTCGACCGCCTCGGTCACGGCGGCACGCACCAGATCGGTCACCAGCCTGCGGTGCTGCGTCGGTGCGGCCTCGGCGAGCAGTCGCGCCAGGGCTGATTCGGATCCGGGCCCGTTCATCCACGCATCTCCACTTTCGACCGACACCGTTTTCCACCTTTTTTCTCACCGTAATGACGACCCCGGAAAGGCCACACCCTTAGGCACCCCTAGGGGCCGGTCCGGGCGAATCCCCCGCCCGCAGGGGGACGTTGTGGTCGAACGAACGCCGGACATAGGACAGGGAATCGAGCAGTTCCGCGGAAGTGACGGTGTGGGCCGGGCGGCGGTCCGTGACGCCGGACAGCGGCATCTTTCCCACGTCCGACCAGCGCAGCCGGCCGTCCTCGGCGATGTAACTCCGGCTCAGTCCCGCGTTGTCCGGATGCAGGCAGTAGGGCACGTCCAGCCGGCCCTCGGCGAACGCCCTCAGCAGTGCGGTGCCGAGGTCGTCGTCCAGGTTCAACACCGCGTCGACCAGCGCGTACGCCTCGGCGTACGTCTCTGTCCCGGTGCCTTCCAAAGGATCCGGCTCGGTGCGCGCGGCGACCGCTGCCGCGTATTCCAGCGCGGCCACGTTCTCCGCCACCGACGGAATGCGCCGGGATTCCGCGACGGTTTTCACGATGAGGCGCTCGGAACCACTCTCTACGGCCAGTTCGGCGGCCTGCGCGAGCAGTCGACGGGCGCCGTGGTCGGTTTCCGGGAACAATCCCATGTAGGCATAGACGACGACGTGCCATTCGGTGTCCGAAAGGAACCGCGTGCACAGGCTGCGCAACGCGGCGACCGCTTCAGAGTCCTGTCGCTGATTCGTCTGCTGGGCGTAACTCACCGAGATGCTCCGGATTCCGTGCCGTCGGAAGAACAGCGCCTCGAGCACGCTGACTGCGACGAGCAGGCCGGGCGGGCAGAGCTGGCCGAGCACGCATCCCCCGAAGGTCTCCAGGTGCGGTTCGGCGCCGGTCTCGCGGAGCGCGGCGAACAGTTCGCAGGATTCCGTCCAGTGGGCGACGGACTCGCGCAGCGGCACCCTGCCGTAGGGGAGGCAGTAGGAGACGGGCCCGCCCTCCGAGGCGTCGAGCCCCACGGCCGTCAGCGCCCGGAAGATGTGCTGGGGCGCCGCCGAGCCGTGCCGCACCTGCACCGGGAACTGCGGGCCGTGGATGCGGTCCAGGACCCGGCGGGTGGTGGCCGTTTCGTGGCTCACCAGCGGATAGCCGTTGAGGTCGACCCCTTCGAGGACGGCGAGTTGTGCCGACTCCAGGTCGCCGACCCGGGTGTAGCTGTCCAGGGTGAGGGTGCCGACGGTCGTCGCGTCGGCGTCCCGGGTGGCGAGCAGCCCGGCGCGCATGCGCTGCGGGCTGCTCATTCCCATCCGGGGCTGCACCACCAGCCGGCCGGCGTCGTGGGCCCGGCGCACGAACGCGCCGAATCCGGCACCGGTCACACCAGGGCCCGCTGGGGCAGCGCGTCGAGCATCCGGCGGAAGGCCGCGACGCCGTCGGCGGATTCCTCGAACACCGCGTCGTAGCCGGCCGCGCGCAGTGCGGCCGCCTCTTCCTTGCCGCAGGGCCCGGCGATGCCCAGCTTGCCGCCGATGACGACGGGCACGCCGCCGAGGCCGGGGTGCTCGCGCAGCCGGGTGACTGTGCGCATGCCGTCGTGGTAACCGTGCCCGTTGACGCTGCTGATCACGACCAGTGCGGGGTCGCACGCCAGGGCCTCGCCTATCAGCAGGTCCTCGGGGACGCAGGGGCCGAGGTTGACCACCCGGTGGCCGTGCTCCTCGATGAGGAGCTGGAGGTAGACCAGGTTCCAGGTGTGCGAGTCGGAGATGCCGCCCGCCACGAGCACGGGCTGGTCGCCGGGGGTGGGGGTGGAGGAATTGCTCATCACAGGGCCTGTCCGTGTTCGTAGGTTCGGGTGTGCTCGATACGGGAGACGGAGACGAGGTCGTCGCCGCGGACGACGATCTCCGCGGGGGCGGGCCTGCCGAGGAACATCAGGAGACTCGCGGTGGGTCCGTAGGAACCGGCGTTGGGGACGGTCAGCAGGTCGCCGGGGGCCGGGTCGGGCAGCGGGACCTGCCGTCCGAGCAGGTCGCCGGGCGTACACAGCGGTCCGGCGAGGTGGGCCGGGACGCCGTCCGTGCCGACGGATTCGTGCGGCTCGACGGAGACCGGCAGGATGCGACCGAGGCCGGACATGCCGCCGAAGGTGTTGATGCCGGCGTCGAGGACGACGTAGCGCGTGCCGCGGCTGTCCTTGACGTTGACGACGCTGGTGAGCAGGGTGCCGCTGTCGGCGACCAGGTACCGTCCCGACTCGCAGGCGATGCGCGGGGCGCCGTCGCGCCACCCCGGGAAGTGCTCGTCGAGCGACGTGGCCAGGGCGTCTCGCAGTGCGCCGTAGACCGGCCGCCGTCCCTGTACCGCGTACGGTGCGGCGAAGCCGCCGCCGAGGTCGACGATGCGGAAGTCGACGCCCAGTTCCCGCTGGAGTGCGGCGGCGGCGGCGATGGTGTGCCGGAACTCGGCGATGAGGCTCGCCTCGTCCTTGGCGTTGCTCAGCGGGAAGAAGTGCAGTCCGGCCAGGGTGGTGCCGGGTACGTCGCGCAGTTCGGCTGCGAGGGCGGGCAAGGTCTCGCCGTCGAACCCGAACTGCGAGGGCACCCCGGTCATGCGGATGCTGGTGGCCGCGGCTCCGGTGGCGTTGTTGACCCGGATCAGGCAGTCGGCGGTGATGCCGAGCCGCACG
Source organism: Streptomyces sp. NPDC002911 (assembly GCF_053591835.1). Taxonomy (NCBI): domain Bacteria; kingdom Bacillati; phylum Actinomycetota; class Actinomycetes; order Kitasatosporales; family Streptomycetaceae; genus Streptomyces; species Streptomyces sp. NPDC002911. The sequence goes on from NZ_JBSFUO010000005.1 coordinate 338,348, forward strand.
GCCGTCTCGCCGACGTGCCGCAGGTCGCCGGGCGACTCCACGGAGAACGTCCGCACGCCCCGGGTCATGGCCTCGGCCAGCTCCTCGGTGGTCTTGCCCGGGCCGGTGTACAGGATCTCGGTGCCTTCGTAGCCGGCCCGCAGGACGGCGTCGAGTTCCCCGACGGAGCTGATCTCCGCGCGGCAGACGCGGGGGCCGCCGGCTCGCATCTCGCGCAGGATCTCGGGATGCGGGTTGGCCTTGGCCGCGTAGTACACGGCGACCTCGTCGGGCAGCGCGGCGAACAGTTCGTCCCGCGCCGCCGCGACCCGGTCCAGGTCGTAGACGTAGGAGGGGGTGCCGAAGCGCCGGGCGAGGTCGGTGGTACCGGTCACGGCGTGGTTCCTTCCAGAAGGCTGACGAGCTGCTTGCGGTCGTGCTTGCCGTGCGCGGTCAGCGGCAGTTCGTCGACGACACGGCTGACGCCGGGCACCTTGGCGGGCTCCAGCCGCAGGGACAGCTCCATGAGGAGCTCGTGCGGGTCGATGTCGCCCTCGGCGAACACCGCGAGGGCGCGGCCGGGAGCGGGTGGCAGGACCGCGGCGGCGCGGACACCGGGTACGTCCGTGGCCGCGGCCTCGATCTCGGTGGTGCTCATACGGACGCCCTTGTGCTTGAACATGTCGTCCCGGCGGCCCTCGTAGTACAGGAACCCGTCCTCGTCGACGTGCCCGAAGTCGCCGGTGTGCAGCCGCAGTCCGCCGTCGGGCGCGGGCCGGAAGGCGCGTGCGGTCTGCTCCGGCGCGCGCCAGTAACCGGGCATGACGTGGGGGCCCTCGACGACGATCTCCCCGGTCTGCCAGGGGGGCAGCGGGTTGCCCTCGTCGTCGACGGCGAAGGCCCGGGTCCCGGGCAGCGGACGGCCGACCGACTCGGGCCGGGCGTCCTGCTGGTCGGGCGACAGGACGGAGACACGCTTGCACTCGGTCTGACCGAACTGGATGATCACCTCGGATCCGGGGAAGGCCGTGCGGAGCCCGTCGGCGGTGGGCTTCGGCAGCGCGGCTCCGGTGTTGGTGAACATGCGGACGGTGGAGTCCTGCCGTGGTTCGCGTTCGGCCAGCGCGCAGATCATGGTGGCCAGGGACGGCACGATGGGTACGACGGTGGCCCCGGTCTCCCGGATGCGGCGCAGCAGCACCAGGTCGGACTCGCCGTCGGCGAGCACGATTTCGCTGCGGCCGGCCGCGGTGAGGAGCACCTTGTAGAGGCCGTAGTCCCAGGAGATGGGGAAGCGGCAGAAGACCACGTCGTCGGGGCGGTAGCCGAGTTCGAGGTTGATGGCCTCGGTGGCGAAGACCATCCGGCCGTGCGGGCAGACGACGGCCTTGGGGGCCGCCGTGGAGCCGGAGGTGTAGACGAGGACGGCGAGGTCGTCGCTGTGGACGGGAGCACCGTCGCCCCGGGCCTCCTTGTCGCGCAGGCCGGTGACCGCCTGCCAGACCTCGTCCAGGCCGAGGACGGTGACCGGCTCGGCGAGCGCGGAGACCCGGGCCACGGCAGGATCGGTGACGACCACCAGGGAGGGCTCGGAGTTCTCGACGACGGCCCTGAGGTGGTAGTCCTTCATGCCGGTGTTGACGGGGACGAGGACGGCACCGCGGCGGGCGGTGCCGTACAGCAGGGCGACGAGCTCGCGGGTGCTGGCCAGTTGCACCAGGACCCGGTCGCCGTGTCCGATGCCCTGGGCCTGGAGCCACGCGTCGACGGCGTGGCTCCAGGCTGTGAGCTCCCGGTAGGTCCATCGCCCGGTGCCGTCGGTGACCGCCGCCGCGTCGGGGTGCTCGGCGGTGGCCTCGTCGAGCAGGTCGTGCACCCGGGCGTCGGTACGGGCCTGCGCTGTCGGTTGACCGTTCACTGCGACTCCTGCCGTCCTTCGGTCCTGCTCCCGGCCCCGGTCTGCTGCTGTCGCAGAGCCGTGGCGCGGGAGGCGAGCTTCCTGCGATCGGTCTTGCGGTTGGGGTTGAGCGGGAGTGCGTTCAGGTGGTGGTAGGCCCGGGGGACGACCGCGGCCGGCAGCAGTTCCCGCAGGTGGCGGGCGAGCCGGGCGGGCGGCACCGGGTCGCCGGTGTGGAAGACGGCGAGTTCGACCGTGCCGTCCACGGGGACGGCGACGGTCACCGCGTCCTCGACGCCCGGGCAGGCACGTACGGCGGCGTCGACCTCGGCCAGTTCCGTCCGGATGCCGTGCACCTGGACCTGGGCGTCCTGGCGGCCCAGATACAGCAAGCCGTCGCCGTCGGTGCTGCGGACCCGGTCGCCGGTGCGGTAGTAGCGCAGGCCGTCCCGTTCCACGAAGCGTCCGGTGTCGTCCGCCGGGTCGAGGTAGCCGGGTGTCAACTGGGGCCCGGCGATACACAGTTCGCCCTCGCCGGTGGTGCTCGGCGAGCCGGTGGCATCCAGCAGCAGTACCGCGTGGCCCTCGTGCACGGCCCCGATCGGCACCATGCCGTGCAGGTGCCGGTGGCCCGGCTGCCAGCGGTGCGCGGTGACGGTGATGGTCAGCTCGGTCGGTCCGTAGAGGTTCTCCAGCACCGTTCCGGGAGCCGCGGCCGCCCAGTCCTCGGCGTCCTGGCAGCTGAGCGCCTCCCCAGCGAAGAAGCTCCGGCGCAGTGAGGACAGCGCACCGGGTGCGAGGCCGCCGGTGCGCCGCACCAGGGTGACCGCGCTGGGGGTGGAGAACCACACGGTCACACCCTGCTCGGCCACGAACTCGGGCAGGCGCGCATACGCCCGCGCGGGGACCGGTACGACGGTGGCTCCGGCGCCCCAGGCGCAGAACAGGTCGAACATCGCGCAGTCGAAGTTGAGGTCGAAGGTCTGTGAGAAGACGTCCTCGGGGCTGAAGTCGTACCGCTCGTCGAGCAGTGAGAAATAGTGCGCGGTGTTGGCGTGGGTGACCGGCACGCCCTTGGGCCGTCCGGTGGAGCCGGAGGTGAACAGCACGTAGGCGATGTCGTCCGGGCGGGCGGGCATCGGTGCCTTCAGCGCGCTGTCGGGGTCGACGGTGAGCGCCGGCATCGGCTGCCCGCCGGGGGCGAACAGGGTGGGCAGGGTGACGCCGTCCTCGTGCAGCGCGGTCAGCGCGGGCAGGGCGTCGTCGTCGGCGAGCAGGGCGCCCACGCCGGCGGCCTCGATCATCTGCCGGGTGCGGGCGGCGGGAAAGGCCGGCTGAAGGGGGACGACGGTTACCCCGCTGTAGAGGCCGGCCAGCAGGCTCGAGTACGCCGACGGTCCCTTGCCGGCCAGCACGCCCACGGCGGGCGGCTGGTCGGGGAGACCGGCCAGCAGGGAGCCGGCGAGCAGGAGGGCCCGCTCGTGCAGCTCGCGGTAGGTGGGGGCGGCGCCGTCGGCCCGCAGCGCGGGCCGGTCGGGCGCCAGGGCCAGCCCGCGCAGGAACCGTCCGGACAGGGCTCCGTCCATGGTGGGGTCCAAGGGGTCCGTCCCGTCAGCTCGTGGTGCGCTGGAGCATGCCCTCGACGGTCTCCCACAGCGCGCCCGCGCTACGGAAGGTGTCCATGGTCAGGGCGCTGTCGCGGAAGCGCACCTGGTACGCCTCCTCCAGCATGCCGAGCAGCTGGACCATGCCCAGCGAGTCCAAGCCGAGGTCCTTCAGCTCGGCGTCGGCGGTCAGCGGCTCCTGCGGGGGCAGGAACGGCAGGAAGGTGCGGAGTATCTCTTCGAACTGGTCGTCCCACATGGGTGTGCCTCCTGCGGATAGGGCGGATCGGGCGGGTCAGGCGGCGCGCGGACGGCGCCGGGGGGTCATCGCCAGGCGGGGATGCGCGGCGACGACCTCGAAGGTGCGGGTGGTGCCGGGAACCCGGCCGAAAAGGCTGTCGGGTCCCGCGACGCAGAGGCGCCGGACTCCGGCGTCCCGCAGCGCCGTGGTGACGCTCGGCCAGTTCATCGGGTGGTCGAAGCTGTCGAGCAGCATGATGCGCAGTTCCTCGCCCGTGTGCAGCAGCCTGCCGTCCTGGTCGGCGACGACCGGCAGGGCGGGATCGGCGAAGGTGTAGCGGGAGATGACCTCGCGTTCCGCTTTGGCGCGCAGCGGCGCGAACGCCGACGCGTGCATGGGGGGACGCATGGTGTACAGGGGAAGGCTGCCGATGCCGCGCAGCCGTTCCTGCATCCACTCCACCCGCCGTTCGGCCAGGGAGACCATCCAGAAGCCGTCGTCGATGTGGCAGGAGATCTCGTGCCACTCCCCGGCCTCGTCGAGTTCGGCGAGGATCACGTCCAGTTCCTCGCGCGGGGCGCGGACGAAGGACAGGGTGACGATGTCCCGGTGGTGGTCGGCGAAGTACGCCTCGAGGCACCGCGCGATCTCGGCGGTGAGCCGGATCGCGTCGGGCAGGTCGAGGGCGCCGGTGTAGGCGAGGGCCGCCTTCTCCCCGAAGCTGGGGCCGGCCACGATGTCGGGGGCGATGTCCAGGTGCTCGCACGCCCAGTAGGCGCTGGCCAGGCAGTTCACGAAGAACGCGACCTGGGCGGCCTCCGAGTAGTCGCCCTCGGATCGGCGGAAGGCGTCCACCAGCGAGTAGCCGAGGGCGTCGTCGGCGACGGCGACCAGGTCCCGGGCCACGGGATCGGCGACCATGAAGCGGCCCACCTCGGCGAACGGAACGGGCCCCATGCCGGGGAAGACGAGAGCGGTGTCGTACGCCATGGCGGTGTCCCCGCCCCCTTTCACGGTGGTCTGCGACGCTCGGTCCGGCGTCGTGGCGTGATGTGTCACAGGCCGGCGAGGAAGTCGGTCAGCACCTCGAAGAACCGGTCCGGTTCCTCCAGGTGCGGCAGGTGGCTGGACTCCTCGAAGATCTCCCAGCGGGCCCCGGGGACGCGGTCCATGTAGGGCTGGACGACAGCCGGGGTGGCCTCGTCATGACGTCCGCTCAGGAGCAGGGTGGGCGTGCGGATGGTGTCCAGTCCGTCGACGATCGACCAGTCCTTCAGGGAGCCGATCACGTGGAACTCGGTGGGGCCGTTCATCGCGTAATAGACCGTGGGGTCGTTGTAGATCTCCATGAAGGAGGAGAGGAAGTCGCGGGGCCACGGGGTGAGGCGGCACACGTGGCGGTCGTAGAAGACACGCATCGCCGCCAGATACTCCTCGTTGTCGTAGGTGCCCGCCGTCTCGTGCCGCACCAGGGCCTCCTGCACGTCCGGCGGCAGGGAGGCCCGCAGCCGCGCCATCTCCTCCAGCCAGATGGGGTACGAGGCGGGCGCGTTGGCGACGACCAGGCCGCGTAGGCCGGGCGGGCGGTCCATGGCGTGCCGGGCGCTCAGCGGGCCTCCCCAGGACTGGCCGAACAGGACGTAGTCCTCCGCGATGCCCAGTTCCCGTACGAGGTTGTCGAGTTCGTCAAGGAAGAGGTCCACCGTCCAGAAGTCCGGTGCGCTGTCCGGCAGATGGGTGGAGCCGCCGTTGCCCAGCTGGTCGTAGTGGACGACCGGCCAGCCGGCCTCGGCCAGGCGGGCCAGCGACAGCAGGTAGTCGTGCGTGCTGCCGGGGCCGCCGTGCACGACGACGACCGCAGGGCGTCCCGCCCCGAGTTCGCCGGTCACCCGGTACCAGGTCCGGTACTCCCCGAAGGGGACGGTGCCCTTGACGCTGGGTACGAGACCCTGCGCACTGGGTTTCGGGGACACGCTGATCACCTCTACTCGGCTGCGGAGTGCGGCGGCCGTCCGGTCAGGGAGATCCGGCCGGGACCGCGGAGCGTGTGGCGCTGGGCGAACCGTGCTTCCGCCGTGGTCCGCAGCCGACGCTAACCGTCGCCCAGACGTTCGACGGACCCCTAACCGCCCCTAGTGGTACGGGGAGTGACGGGTACCACGGCCGTACCCCGCCGGGGCCCGCGCCGCTAGGGGCGCGTAGGGGTGGGCCGCCCCGGGCCCCGCTCCCTAGCGTGCGGGAAACGGCCGGCGGACCGCGCCGGCGCCGAGCCCAGAGCCCTCCCCCGGGTGAACGGCGCGTCTCGCTCCCTCCCGTGCGAAGAGGACACCATGACTGCACCTGCCGAAGCGGCCAACGAGGACGCCCTCCCGGAGTTTCCGATGCGCCGGGCCTGCCCCTTCAGTCCGCCAGCCGCCTACACCGAGCTGCGCGAGAACGAACCGGTCTCCCGGGCGCGGCTGAAGGTCAACGGCAAGCCGACCTGGCTGGTCACCCAGCACGACCTGTACAAGAAGCTGCTCGGCGACTCGCGGGTGAGCGCCAATCTGAAGCTGCCCGGCTACCCGCTCCAGGTGCCGGTGCCGGAGGAGACGCTCCAGTCGGTGCCGCTCACCTTCCTGTCCATGGATCCGCCGGACCACACGGTGCAACGCCGCATGCTGGCACCTGAGTTCGGTGTGCGCCGCATGCGCGAGCTGCGCGCCCGGGTGCAGGAGCTCGTGGACGAGCAGATCGACGACATGCTCGCCAAGGGCTGCGACAGTCCGGTGGATCTCGTCACGGCTCTCGCGCTGCCGGTACCGTCCCTGGTGATCTGCGAACTGCTCGGCGTCCCCTACGAGGACCACGCCCGGTTCGAGCAGTGGGCGTGGGCCATCATGAACCACGAGGTCAGCGACGAGGAACGGGGCATCGCCCACTACGAGCTGGACCGTTACGTCGACGGACTGGTCACCGCGAAGGAGAGCGAGCCCGGCGACGACATGATCAGCCGCCTGATCGCGTTCAACCGGGAGACCCCGGCGGTGGAGCACTCCGACATCGTCAGCATGTCCAAGCTGATGCTGGTCACCGGTCACGAGACCACCGCGAACATGATCGCGCTGGGTGTGCTGGCCCTGCTGGAGCACCCGGATCAGCTCGCCGCCGTGCGCGAGGAGCCCGAGCTGATGCCGCGCGCGGTGGAGGAACTGCTGCGGCTGTTCTCCATCTCGGACGCCGGCACGGCGCGCGTGGCCATGGAGGACATCGACCTGGGGGGTGTCACCATCCGCGCCGGTGACGGCATCCTGCCGCTGAACAACGCCGCCAACCACGACGAGCGTGTCTTCCCCGACGCGGACCGGCTGGACGTGCGCCGCGAGGCCCGCAGCCACGTGGCCTTCGGATACGGCGTCCATCAGTGCGTCGGCCAGAACCTGGCCCGGATGGAACTCGACGTCGTCTACTCCACGCTGCTGCGCCGGGTACCGACGCTGCGCCTGGCCACGCCGGCCGAGGAGCTGCGGTTCAAGGACGACGCCATCGTCTGGGGCCTGTACGAGCTGCCCGTCACCTGGTGACGCCGGACGACTCGCCGCGCATCCCTTCCCCCACCGTTCCGTTCGAGAGGCAGCCATGACCCAGTCCGCCGACCCGGCGCGAGAGACGGCGTCGCCGTATCCGCAGTTCCCGATGCGACGCACCTGCCCGTTCAGCGAGCCGGACGAGTACGCCGAGCTGCGCGCGAAGGAGCCGGTGTCCCGTGCCTCGCTCAAGGTGAACGGCAAGCCGACCTGGCTGGTCACCCGGCACGAGCACGTCAAGCAGGTACTCGGGGATCCGCGGGTGAGTTCCAACCTCAAGCGTCCCGGCTACCCGCACCAGTTCCACATCTCCGAGGAGATGCTGGCCCACGTGCGGCTGATGCTGCTGTCCATGGACCCGCCGGACCACACCGCGCAGCGCCGCATGCTGATACCGGAGTTCACGGCGCGGCGGACGAAGGAGATGCGTCCGCGGATCCAGGAGATCGTCGACGAGCGCATCGACGCCATGCTGGCCGCCGGCGGCCCGGTGGACCTGGTCCAGGCCCTCGCCCTGCCGGTGCCGTCCCTGACCATCTGTGAATTGCTCGGGGTCCCCTACGAGGACCACGGCCGGTTCGAGGGGTGGTCGGCGGCCATGATGAACCACGACCTCAGCCCCGAGGAGTACGGGGCGGCGGTGCAGGCCCTGGACATGTACCTCGACGAGCTGGTCACCCTCAAGGAGACCGAGCCGGGCGACGACCTGATCAGCCGGTTCCTGGAGAAGAACCGGACCGAGCAGGCCGCCGACCACGTCGACGTGGTGACCATGGCCCGGATGATGCTGGTGGGCGGCCACGAGACGACGGCCAACATGATCGCGCTCGGCGTGCTGGCGCTGCTGGAACACCCGGACCACATGGCCGAGCTGCGGTCGGACCCCGCGCTGCTGCCCAACGCGATCGAGGAGTTGCTGCGGGTCTTCTCCATCTCGGACTCGGGCACCGCCCGCGTCGCGGTCGAGGACATCGAGGTGGGCGGTGTCACCATCCGCGCCGGTGAGGGCATCCTCGCGCTGAACAACGCCGCCGACCACGACGAGGCGGTCTTCGCGGACCCCGGCGCCCTCGACTTCCACCGCAAGGAGGCACGCAGTCACCTCGCCTTCGGGTACGGGATCCACCAGTGCATGGGCGCGAACCTGGCCCGCGCGGAGCTGGAGATCGTGTACGGCACCCTGCTGCGCCGCGTTCCGGGCCTCCGGCTGGCCGTGCCCTCGGAAGAACTGCGTTTCAAGGACGACGCCATGGTCTACGGCGTCTACGAACTGCCCGTCACCTGGTGACGGCCGAGCCGATCGGAATACCTGTCATGCGTGTCACCACGGACCACGACCGGTGCGTGGGCTCCGGCCAGTGCGCGATGCTCAGCCCTGACGTCTTCGACCAGGGCGACGACGGTCTCGTCGTCGTCCTTCAGGAGAAGCCGGCGGCGGAGCTGCTGGACGATGTCCACCGCGCGGCGGACCTGTGCCCGTCACAGTCCATCCACCTCACCGGCTGAATCGTTCCGCCTTGGTGCCGCGGTGCCGCGGTGCCGTGCGGCCGTGCGGCCGTGCGGCCGGGCACCCGGCACCGTGGGTGCCCGGCCGCGTACCGCAGGGCGCGCCGCCCGCCGCGCACGATGACGAACGCCCGCCGCGCACGATGACCGAGGACGTGAACCGTGATGACGAACCGACCTCGCTCCTCCACATCCGGACCGCCCGTCGAGCCGGTCCACGGACCCGACGCCCAGGCGGGCTGGGACTCGGCCGAGAAGCTGGGGAAGCCGGGGAGGTACCCGTTCGCGCAGGGCGTGTACCCGTCGGTGCACACGGGCCGGCGTCGGATGATGCACCAGTACGCCGGTCTCGGTACCGCGAGGGAGTCCAACGCCCGGTACAAACAGCTGATCGCCAACGGCACGACGAGCCTGTCGCTCGCGTTCGACCTGCCCACCCGGATGGGACACGACTCGGACATGCCCATCGCCTCCGGCGAGGTCGGCAAGCTCGGGGTGGCGATCGACTCCATCGACGACATGCGCGTCCTCTTCGGCGGGATCCCGCTGGACGAGGTCTCCACCTCGATGACGGTCAACACCCCCGCGGCGCTCCTCCTTCTCTACCAACTGGTCGCCGAGGAACAGGGCGTGCCGGCCGACCGGCTCACGGGCACGATCCGGAACGACGTGCTCGAGGAGTACGTCGCCCGGGGCACGTACATCTTCCCGCCCAAGCCCTCGCTGCGGCTGATCGCCGACGTCTTCACGTACTGCAAGGCCGAGATCCCGAAGTGGAACACGATCTCCTTCTCCGGCTACCACATGGCCGAGGCGGGTGCCGCGCCCGCACGGGACATCACCTGGACCCTCGCGGACGGCGTCGAGAGCGGCTTCCAGAAGGGCGAGATCGAGGCCCGGCAGACCGAACGCCTGGCCAAGCTCCGCGCCTGGCGGGACCAGGACCGGGTGGACCGCCACCTCACCGGTCTGCGGGAGACGGCGGCCGGGGACGACAACGTGCTGTACCCGATGAAGGACGCCCTGTCCGCCGGCGCCACCGTGGGCGAGGTCTGCGATGCGTTGCGCGAGATCTGGGGCACGTACGCACCTGGCGAGCCCTTCTGACCAGCCCTTGGGCCAGGTCGGGGCCCGGGTCAGGGGCCGGAGGGCGCCGTCACCGACCTGGGAGGTGCCCTCAATCCCGGTCCGCTCCCGGCCGGGGGCCGACGAGGGACTCGGCCTGATCGAGGAAGAGCGGCAGCCATTGCTCGTAGGACGCGGTGCCCAGATACTCCAGTGCCGTTTCCGCATCCTTGCCGACGGGCGAGTGCAGCGGCGTGCCGGGATCGTCGACGGCGGCCAGGACCGCCTCGGCCACCTCGCCGCAGTCCCCGGCGCCCTGCTGAACCCGGGCGAGGAACCGCGTGATCCACGCCCGGTCGGCGGCGTACGGGTCGGCCGCGGCCGGCGGTTCCGACGGGGAGACGCCCGCGGTGCCGTCGCGGTGGATGCGGGAGGCGAAGCTGCCGGGCTCGAGGCATACCACGCGGATCCCGAAGGGCCGTACCTCCGCGGACAGGGCCTCGCTGAGCGTGCCCAGGGCGGCCTTGCTGGCGGCGTAGAAACCGCCGTGCGGCACGGCGAACGTACGGCCGGCGAGCGAGGAGACGTTGACGATGACGCCGCTGCGGCGGGCGCGCATGGCGGGCAGCACCGCGCGCACGGTGCGCAGCGGCCCCCAGAGGTTGGTCTCCAACACCGCGCGCGCCTCGTCCTGCGGCATGGTCTCGACGGTCCCGGTGCGGTCGATGCCGGCGTTGTTGACCAGCACGTCGATGGCGCCGTGCCGTTCCTGCACCTCGTTGACGGCGGCGGCGACCGAGGCGTCGTCGGTGACGTCGAGCCGGGGCACGTCCAGGGTGAGGTTCTCCGCCCGGGCACGGCCGAGCAGTTCACCAGCTGTGGCGGGATCGCGTACGCAGGCGTGGACGCGGTCTCCCCTGCGGGCGAACGCCAGCGCGGTCTCCAGGCCGATACCGCTGCTGCAACCGGTGATGAGTACCGACGTCATGGGATACCGCCTGCTTTCCGGGCGTCGGATGAAGGGATTCGGTCAGCAGCCTACGAACGCGCCCCCAGGGGCCGCAGCCCCTACGACCCCCTACGGGGCCGGGACCGGCCTCCCCGAAGCATGACCCGGACGAGACCGCCCGCCGCGCCGCCTGCGGCCTCCCTGACGACGGCGGTCACGTCGAGAAGTGGCAGCTGGCCTCGGACAGGCTCGACAAGACCGCGCTCGTGGGGAATCGGCAGAGCTGTCGGCGCGTCGCCGCAGCAGGAGGGCGCTGTCGCCGCTGTGATTCCGTTGTCGGCCGTGCCCGCGCCGCCCGGCGAGGCTAGGTACGAGCGGCAGTCCTGGCCTTGAGGATCTCGACCATCGACTCCTCCCTCCATCGCTGCAGGAGGTCGTGGAAGGCGAATGCACCGTGGGGGTAGGCGATCGGGCCGTTCGGCCGGCCGCGTCCTTCGCGGTTGTAATAGCCCGGGGTGCACTCGGCGTGGAACCACTCGTGGTCGGGGGCGTCCTCGGCCAGAACGGCGATCCAGGCGTCCTCGGCCTCGCGGGACGGTTCGACGAGGGCCCCCTTGGCTTCGGCAGCCGTGACGAGGGCGGCGGCGTGGACGGCCTGCTCGTCGAGGATGTGCGTGAAGTTGACGCTGCTGGCGTTCTGCAGCGATCCCATGTGGATCAGGTTGGGAAAGCCGTTACTGGTGAAGCCGTGCAGGGTGCGCGGACCCTCTTTCGCCCACGCGTGCAGCAGTTGGACGCCCCCTCGCCCGTGGACGGGGAGCTTGCCGGAGAGGATGCCGGAGGTACCGACGGAGAATCCGGTGGCGAAGATCAGGCAGTCGAGTTCATAGGCGGTGTCACCGACCACGACACCGCTTTCGGTGACGCGCTCGATGCCGTGAGTGTCCGCGGTGTCGACCAGCGTGACGTCGGCGCGGTTGAACGCCGGGTAGAACTTGTCGGAGAAGGTGGGGCGCTTGCAGGCGTACCGGTACCAGGGTTTGAGGGCCTCCGCGGTGTCCGGGTCGGCGACGGTCTGCTCGACGCGGGCGCGGAGCTCGTTCATCTTGGCGGCGTCGGCGACCTCGTAGGCGGCTTCGAAGGCCTTGCGGTCGCCCTGCCGGCGGAAGCTGGGAAGGAGCTTCTCCAGGAGGCCTGCCGACGCGGTCCAGCGGTCCGCCACCAGATCCTGCTCGGCCGGCTCACCGGAGACGATACGGAGGTAGTTCTCACGGCGCTCGCGTGCCCAGCCTTCGCGGTCGGCGCCGACGTCCGCGGCGGTGGTGCGGCAGTTGGCGCGCACGTCGACAGTGGAGGGGGTGCGCTGGAAGACGTAGACGTGTCCGGCGTCCTCGGCCAGCATCGGGATGACCTGGATGCCGGTGGCGCCGGTTCCGACGATGCCGACCCGCTTCTGCGAGAGGCCGGTCATGCCGCCGTCCGGGGTACCGCCGGTGTAGGCGTAGTCCCACCGCGACGTGTGGAAGGTGTGGCCCTTGAAGTCCTCGATGCCGGGTATCCCGGGGAGCTTCGGATCGGAGAGCGTGCCCGTGGCGGTGACGACGTAAGCGGCCCGGAACGCGTCGCCCCGGTCGGTGGCCACGATCCACGTCTCGGATGCCTCGTCCCAGGTCAGCGAGGTGACCGCAGTGGAGAACAGGGCATCCGAGTAGAGGTTGAACTTCTGCGCGATCCGCATCGCGTGGCGGCGGATCTCCTCACCGGGGGCGTACTTCCACTCCGGTACGTATCCGGTCTCGTCGAGCATCGGCAGATACACGTGCGACTCGATGTCGCAGTGGATGCCCGGGTACCGGTTCCAGTACCAGGTGCCCCCGAAGTCGCCGCCCTTCTCGACGATCCGCACACGCTGCACGCCCTGCTGCCGCATCCGTGCCCCGGCGAGGATGCCCCCGAATCCACCACCGATCACGGCGACGTCGACGGTGTCCTGCAGCGGATCACGTGCGGCCGGCTCCCCGGCGTACGGGTCGGCGGCGTAGTAGCCGAACTCGGCTTCGGTGGGCTGGTACTGGCCGGCACCGTCGGGCCGTACACGCCGCTCACGCTCGAAGTGGTAGCGCTGCCTCAGTGCGGCGAGCTCGCCGGGAAGCGACGCGTGAGGGGTTGTCATGTGGGGGACCTCAATCCTGCTGTCGGGCCGCCCCGGAATGAACGGCCATCCGCTACGGTAACAACTACCGGACAGTGATGTCCGGTTGCACTGCGGGAGGTAGATCGACTTTCGGCCAGAGCACGTCCGGCCCGGGACGGACACAGTTCCCCCGGCGACGGCTCCCGCACCCTTGATGCACCCGACGGAACAGGAAGAGTGATCCCCCCATGCAACGACGCCACCCGGTCCGGCCCCTGGCCGCGCTCGCCACGATCGGCACGCTGGCCCTCACCGGATGCGGCACGGAAACACGCGAACCCGGTAGCCACCCTGCCTCCGCCGGCACCGACAGGACCATCCGCGCGCACAAGGTCATGCAGTTGACGCAGGTGCACGAGGAGACCGGGATGACCCTGCTGGAGGGCCCGACCTTCGACGGGAACGGCGGCCTGGTCGTCGTCGACGTCACCGCCCCGGCGGGCAAACCCAAAGTGATGCGCGTCAACGTCGAAAAGAAGACATCCCGCACGCTCCACACCGACAGCCGAGGTGCCTACACCTCGGCGCAGTTCAGCCCGTACGACGGCCGGATCTACCTGACCGACTACGCCCACGGCGAGGTCGTGAGCCTGGCCCCGGACGGCAGCGATCCGCGGACCTTCTTCTCCGGCAAGGTCGACGGAACCCAGATGAACCCCGATGACCTCGCGTTCGACCAGGCCGGCAACCTGTACGTATCCGACTCACGCGGACTGTCCGAGGGCGAGCCCCACGGGCGGGTGGTGCGGATCGACCGCGATGGTGAGAAGGTCACCGTCCTGGCCGAGGACCTGGCCGCGACGAACGGGATCTCGTTCGACGCGGACTACCGCGGGCTGTGGATCAGCGAGCTCACCCAGAACCGGGTCTCCTACCTCCATCTCGACGACGAGGGAGGGGTGACCTCCAAGCACACAGCCATCCGCGTCGACGGCGGGATCGCCCAGACCGACTCGATCGCCGTGGACGCGGACGGCAACCTCTACCAGGCACTGCACGGCCGGGCGGCCATGGCCGTGTACGACAAGCACGGAGAGCGCCTGGCGACGGTCGAGGTTCCCGCCCGCGCCGCAGGGCTCGAATCAGCGACGAACGTGGCGATCACGCCCGGCGGGACCAAGGCGTACATGACCGTCAGCGGACCCGCCGGAGGATACCTCTACACCTTCGACGCGCTGGCAGAAGGCACCCGGCAGTCCAACGGAGGCTGACACCGCTCCCCGGAGTCACCCGTCGTAGGGCTGTACCGGCCCCACCTCGACGCCGAGCAGCCGCCAGGCAGCCAGCGCCCGGCGTTCCCGCTCCTCACGCGTGGGGCCGGTGACGGCACCGGAGACCATGGCAATCGCGAGCATGAGGTCGTCCGCCGCACCCAGTCGGTGACCGTCGGGCAGCCATCCCCGCAGACTGCGCTCGACCCGCTCGGACAGGACCGAGGCGTGCGCACGGAGATCGGATCGGCTGCCCGCCCCGTCAGCGTGCATCAGGCCGATGAAAGCCGCCGATTCGGTGGCGTGCCACGTCACCACACCGAGAACCTCGGCCAGGGTCGCGTCCTCAGCTGCGGCGGCCTGTTCGATCTGTCGCACGTTTTCCTCCAGGACCGCGGCCGCCAGGGCGCCCCGGTCGGGGAAATGGCGGTACAGAACGCCCTGGCCCACCCCGGCCCGACGCGCGATCGCGGACAGCGGAGCGTTCAGGCCATCCGCTGAGAGAATCTCCCGGGCGGCAGCGACCAAAGCGGCTCGGTTGCGCGCGGCGGCCTTCGGCCCGTCGTTCGCGGGCCGCCGCTCGTCCGGCACAGGGTGTTGCATCACCCCGGAAGAATACCGGCCGGGCAAGGTCAGCTCACGTCTGCTGGATGGAGGCGGTCCCTCATACATGGGGAAGTGCGGGGGCCGGCGCGAAGCCGCCACGGCGAGCACTTCGCCCGAGCTTGGCGTGGACAGCGACCACACTTTCGCCCGGACAGAGTTGCGTGTCGAAGGTCAGCCCGTTGTCGCCGACGCCAGCCGGCTTCGGATCCCAGCAGTCATACAGCTTCTGGTTCAGCCCGAGGTCCTCCCCAACCATTTCGGTTGCCTCGGCGACGCTCGATGAGGTCCGAAGCCTCCCTCACCGGTCGGCACGCGGAGTTAGAAGAAAGCTCGGTGAGACGAGGAGACGCCTTGCGATTCACGGGTGAGGCCGACGAGATCCAGCGCGTACACAGGGGCTGGTGCAGTGAAGTGACGCCGGCACCCGGGTGGCCCTGCGAACGTTTCCGGTCAGCCATGAAGCAATTAAGTCAGTCAATTGATTTACCGGGAGGGGTGGTGTCTAGTGATCGGTGACGCGGGCTCAAGGAGGCAGTCATGTGCGTACCCCTCAGAATGCGGTCGCTGACGCGGCGGCGTCGCGAAGCAGGCTCACCGTGGGCGCTGATGCCGCGAAACGCCGTGAAGGCGTGCCGCACCGACCCGCTGTGCGAAGTGCCGGTGACATGGTGAACAGGATCGAGCCTCGCACCGGTCGCGGCGCCGACACACGCGAAGCCATCATGGCAGCCGCCGAGCGCCTCTACGCCGAGCATGGGCTGTCAAACGTCTCCAACCGGCAGATCAGCGAGGCGGCCGGCCAAGGCAACAACACCGCTGTCAGCTACCACTTCGGCAGCAAGACGACGCTCGTACGGGCCATCATGACCAAGCACGGCGAACAGGTCGAGGTGATCCGCAGGCGCTACGTGGAGGCCGTCGGCGACAGCCCCGACCTGCGGGACTGGGTGCGCTGCCTGCTACGCCCGGTGACCGAACACCTGGCCGACCTCGGCGCCCCGTCCTGGCAAGCCCGGTTCGCCATGCAGGTGATGGCCGACCCGCTGATGCGAGCACTGGTGTCAGAGGAGTCCCTCACCCGTGACAGCCTGCGCCGCACCCTCCAGGGACTGGGCGAGTGTCTCTACGACATCGTGCCCCCTGAGATTCGCCCGGCGCGCGCCGAGATGGCCCGACACCTGATCACCCATACCTGCGCGGAGCGGGAACTCGCTCTGACCGAAGAGCCTGTCGAGCCCGGCACGTCGTGGGAACGCACCGGCGACGCGTTGGAGGACGCGCTGGTGGGACTGCTCGCCGCACCCACCACCCGCCGCTGAAGAGACCACCAGGAATCACCCCGATCCGACAAGGGAGAGAGTATGAAGATCACTGTGGACGAGGAGAAGTGCTGCGGTGCCGGCCAGTGCGTATTGATCGCACCGGAGGTGTTCGACCAGCGCGATGAGGACGGCATCGTCATACTGCTCGATCCCGCGCCCGCCGCTGACCATCACGAGGCGGTCCGCGAGTCCGCCGGCGTCTGCCCCGCCGCCGCCATCGACGTCCATGAGGATGCGTGAAAACACCGTCGAACGTACTCGTTGCCGGCGCCGGCGCCGCGGGTCTCACTGTCGTGGAGGGCCTGCGCCGCAAGGGCTATCGCGAGCGCATCACCCTGCTCGGTGAGGAGGCCGGCGCACCGTACGACCGTCCGCCGCTGTCCAAACACGTACTCGCCGGGACGTGGGACGCCGAGCGCACACATCTACGCACCCGTGAGGTACTGGACGCCTTGGACGCCGAGTTCGTCCTCGGCGAGCGAGCGTCGGCCTTCGACGCCGCCACGCGCACCGTGCGCACGATGAGCGGAGCGGAGTTCGGCGCGGAAGCCGTCGTGCTGGCCACCGGACTGCAACCGCGCAGACTGCCAGAGCTTGCGGGTCCAGCGGGCGTGCATGTGCTGCGAACTCTTGAGGACGCCGCACAGTTACGCGGGGAACTGCTTCAGGCCGATCGGGTCGTGGTCGTCGGCGACGGTGTGCTCGGCGCCGAAATCGCCGCCACGGCCCGCCTCATGGGCACCGACGTGACACTTGCCGGGCCACAGGCGGCACCGATGCAGGTGCAGTTGGGGCACGACGTCGCCCAACTGCTCGCCGCACTCCACACCGCGCACGGGGTTCGACTGCGACCGGACACCCTGGTGGAGGAGCTGGAAACGGCAGACGGACGCGTCACCGGCGTCCGTCCGGTCGAGGGTGAAACCCTCCCCGCCGATCTCGTCGTCGCGGCGGTCGGCAGCACCCCTGCCACCGACTGGCTGGCCGGCAGCGGACTTACGCTGGAGGACGGCGTGGTGTGCGACTCCCGTTGCCGCGCTGCCGACGGCATCTACGCCGCCGGAGATGTGGCCCGCTTCCACCACGAGGCACTCGGTCGGTCGCTGCGGCTGGAGAACCGCACGAATGCCACGGAACAGGCAATCCTGGTCGCGGCGAACATCCTGGGCGAGGACCGCCCCTACAACCCCGTCCCCTACTTCTGGACCGACCAGCTCGGCGTCAAGATCCAGGTGTACGGGCTGCCCACACCCACCGCCACCGTGCACATCATCGAAGGCGGCACGGAGGAGGGCCGGTTCGTCGCGCAGTACCTCGACAGCGAGGGCAGCCCCGTCGCCGTCCTCGGCTGGAACATGCCCAAACAGGCGCGCCAGCACCGCCGACAACTCCTCGACCGGTACGCCCCCGCATCCGCTGCCGCCCCAAGGTGACCGAGACCGGCGCCGGAAGTCCGGCACGCCTCACCCACTCACGCCGCCGAGCCCCACAGCAGCAGACCCACCGTGACAGCCCCTGAAGCCTGTCGTCCGAGAACAGCGGTGGGCACAGCGCTCGTGCGGCCCGACGCCCGCACGTTGCGTCGGCCACCTCTCACCGATCCGCGCACGCTCCCGCCCCCATGGCGGCCCCACCCCACCGGAGAAGACCGTGACCAGCACGCCCGCCACCCCCGAAGCCGACGCCCCCGACATCCAGGACTTCCCCCCGCCGCGCTCCTCGAAGTGCCCCTTCGCCCCCTCCCCCGGCATGCGGGCGCTTTCCGAGCACGGCCCGCTCACCCGGGTCCGCTCGTGGGGCGACAGCACTCCTTGGGCCGTGACCGGGCACGCCGAACAGAAGGCGTTGCTGTCCGACGCGCGTCTCAGCGTGGAATTCTCCCGGCCGGGCTTCCCCAGCCCCGTGGACCCGGCGCACGCCCATGCCGGCAGCAGCGACCTGAGCTTCGTCGGCATGGACGACCCCGAGCACGCCCGGCTGCGCCGCATGATCAGCGGCGCCTTCACCATCAAGCGGGTCGAAACCATGCGCCCCCGCGTGCAGCAGATGGCCGATGACTTCATCGACGCCATGCTCGTGGGCCCCAACCCGGCCGACCTCGTACAGTCCCTCGCTCTGCCGATCCCCTCCCTGGTCATCTCCGAGATGCTCGGAGTTCCCTACGAGGATCACGAGTTCTTCCAGATCAACAGCAAGTCCATCGTCTCCGCGGTCGCCTCCCCCCAGGAACGCCAAACCGCTCACACCAACCTCGCCACCTACCTCGACGAGCTCGTCGGCCGAAAGCTCGTCGAGCCCGGCGACGATCTTCTCTCCAGCCTCTGCGCACGGATCGAGAGCGACGAACTCACCCGCCGCCAGGCAGCCACGATGGGCGTGCTCCTTCTTTTGGGCGGACACGAGACCACCGCGAACATGATCAGCCTGGGCACACTCCTGCTCCTGCAGCATCCCGAGCAACTTGCCGTGATCCGCGACACGGACGACGCCGCCGTCATCCGCGACGCCGTCGAGGAACTCCTGCGCTACCTCTCCATCGTCCACCTCGGCCGACGCCGTACCGCCCTGGAGGACATCGAGATCGCAGGCCGCACCATCCGTGCCGGAGACGGTGTCATCCTCCTCGGCGAACTCGCCAACCGCGACCCCGCGGTCTTCCCCGAGCCCGACCGCCTCGACATCACCCGCAACGCCCGTCAGCACCAGGCATTCGGTGCCGGCAGTCATCACTGCGTCGGCCAGCCCTTGGCCCGCATGGAACTCCAAGTCATCTATCCCACCCTCTTCCGCCGCATCCCCACCCTCCGCGCCGTCGATGACCTCGACGCGATTCCCTTCAAATACGACGCCCTCATCTACGGCCTCCACGCTTTGCCTGTCACCTGGTGACGAGAACCGGCCGACCTGTTCACCCGCAGGGCCCTCGGTCACCCCGCGGCCGATGAAACGATGACGCGACCGCCCGGTCTCCGGTTCATCGGCAAGTCGTGGCACTCGTCATGCGTTGACCCATGAGTCATGAACTGTTGAGAAGCCGTTGCTGCCACGGTCGCGGACGGGAAGGCCTTTCCGCGACCGGAGGCAGGTGACGGACTCGATCCCGGCAGTTCTCCCGTGTGCGGTATGGCGGACCTCCCGGACGTCACGAGGCACCTCAGGCCGCGCGCCGGCCACCGCCCTACGCCGCTCCCCCTCGGTACGCCTACCGCACTCTCCCGCCCACAGTGCGGGCCCACAGGTGCGGCTCCGGGAAGCCGATACGGGCGGCCCGCACCGCGGCGCCGGTACGGGCCGCCCGGAATGCGCCATTGATCTCACCACGCACACCTCCCGGCAGGGCAACGCACGGCCACTCTCCGTACCCACACGGCATCATGGCGTTTTCGTGCGGGAACAGCCCCCCGGCCGCGGTGCGAAGACGACTGCACACAACCTTCACGGTCCGACCACTTTCAGCCGCACCGTGTGTGCGGTGCGCCTCAGGGTGCAGACGGTGTGAGGCAACCGTGCTTAATCTCCCGGGCCATGAGATTCACTCGCACGAGACGCTTCGGTCTCGCCACGATCATCACCCTCGCCCTAGCCCTCTTCGGCCTGGCGCCCTCCGCGAGTGCCGCCGACCCGGCCCCGGCCGAGCTGTCGTTCAGCACCGACGACGCCACCACCACGCCCGGCGGTGCGGTGAACCTGTCGATGACGATCAAGAACAACCAGACGTACGACATCTGGTTCGTCTACCAGACCATCGACCCGACCTGGCTGACCACCCAGCGCCCCGACCTCTTGTACAGCTTCACCGGCTGCAGTCTGGCGACGGACGCCGGGCCCGCCCCGTGTTCCGGTACCGGTCCGGCAAACCTCGGCGGCAACTACGGCACCACCATCCCGCCCGGTCAGAGCCGTACCGTCACCCTGACCTTGCAGGTCGCCGCCGACTCCGGCTGCAACGGCAACATCGGCTTCTACTCCTACTTCTACGCCGAGTTCAGCGACAGCACCAGCCTCAGCGGCGGCCCGGTCCACACGCCCGAGACCCGCGTGCTGTGCGCATGAGAGCACCCCTGGGCGCCCCGAGCGGCGCACGCCCCCGCTGAGCGGGGACCTCACGCACGAAGACGGCGGCCGACCCCTGCTCCACGTCGGCCGCCGTCGGCATGCCACCCCCGGGAGTGACTTGATCCAGCTCCACGACGACCGGCATTTTGGTCTGAACCATTGACGTTCCACTCCGCGAAGTCCGGCGGTTCCGCGTTCCACCGTCGACCTTCCACAGCAGCCCACGGGCCTGCGGGCGGGTCTCACTCCTCTGACCGGGGGCACCACGCCGCCCACGAAGACCGTCTTGTCGCATTGATAAACACATACGCTTTTCCGTCAAGTTCCCCAGGGGGCACACAAAAACTCCACACAGACCTCACCATGTGAGACGACGGATGCGTCGACGACCGGCGTCCCAGGGGACGACGGCGTTGGTCATGGGGGTGGGGCAGGCTCCAACAGGAGTCCGGCCTCCCCTGCCCTGGGGAGGGAATTCCACCGCATGAAGCGGACCATTCGCACCACCGCGCTCGTAGTGGGCACACTGATGGCGACGATCGGACTGCCGGCTGCCACGGCCCAGGCGGACGATCCGACACCGCGCGTCGATCTGCGCGTGCTGGTCGTGAGCGACGGGGGGCCGTCCACCGACGCCATCGCCGCCGAACTGGAGAACGCCGGAACGCCGTACACCGAGGTCGACCTGGAGGACGCCGGCCGGGCCGTGATCGACGCGGGCTTCCTCGCCGACACGGTCGACGGCCGACCGCGCGCGAAGTACCAGGCCGTCGTCCTGCCCAACGACAACCCGTTCCCGGCGGGGTCCTCCGAGATGGCGGCCCTCGTGGCCTACGAGCAGACCTACTCGATCCCGCAGGTCGACGCCTACACCTACGCACGCCCACAGGTGGGGCTCAACGCGGCGGTCGGCACGGGCTACGCCGGCAGCATCGACGGGGTGCAGGCCGAGGTGACGCAGGCCGGCAAGGCCGGGGCCTTCGGCTACCTGGAGGGCGCTGTCCCGTTCGAGGACAACTCCCCCGCCGTGGGCGAGTCCTACGCCTACCTCTCGACGCCGGCGGCGGGCGCCGACTTCGTCCCCTACGTCCAGGCCGCCATCCCGGGCAGGCCGACGAAGGGCTCCCTGGTGGGCGAGTACCGGCACGACGGGCGGCGCGAACTCGTCGTCACCTTCGTCTACAACCGGTACCAGCAGCAGTACCGGCTGCTGGCCCGGGGCATCGTGGAGTGGATGACCGGCGGGGTGCACCTCGGCGCCGACCGCAACTACTTCGCGGTCCACGTCGACGACGTCTTCGCCGCCGACGACCGCTGGGACACCGCACTCGACTGCACGCCCGGCGACGTGGACTGCCAGCCGGGCGAGGGCACGCCGAACCCGATCCGCATGGTTCCGGCCGACGTCGACCACGCGACCGCCTGGCAGAACAGCCGGGAATTCACCCTCGACTTCGCCTACAACGCCTCCGGCACCGTGGACCACCGCGAGGACAACGGCGGCCAGGACGCCCTCGCCGACAAGCTGATAGCCGACCGCGACCAGTTCCGTTGGATCAACCACACGTATACCCACGCCTTCCTGGGCTGTGTGCAGGACACCGGCGTGGTTCCGTGGAAATGCGCGACGAACGCGGACGGCTCCACCCGGTGGGTCGGCCGGAACGAGATCGCCGACGAGATCGCGACCAACGAAGCGTGGGGCGTGGCGGCCGGACTCCCGCTCCGGAGCGAGGAGTTGGTCACCGGTGAGCACTCCGGTCTGAAGGTGACCCCGCAGCAGCCGGTGGACAACCCCAACCTGGGGCTCGCCCTCACCGACACGGGCATCGAGTGGCTGGGCTCGGACAACTCCCGTGACCCCGTGCAGCGCCGTGTCGGCACCGCCACGACCGTCTCCCGCTATCCGATGAACGTCTTCTACAACGTCGGGCGGGCGGCCGAACAGGTCGACGAGTACAACTGGATCTACACCAGCCGTGCACAGGGCGGCAGCGGGATCTGCGAGGACAACCCCGCCACCTCCACCTGCCTGGCCGCGCCACTGGACATCGCCACCGGCTATACCGAGCACATCGTGCCGCTGGAGACCCGGATCGCGCTGGGGCACGTCCTCGCCAACGACCCCAAGCCGCACTTCATCCACCAGTCGAACCTCACCGAGGACCGCATCGCCTATCCGGTGCTCGAGGGTGTGCTCGGCGACTACGACGACCTGTTCACCGACGACACCCCCGTGGTGAATCTCCGTATGAAGGACATCGGCGTCGAAATGCAGCGCCGGGCCGCTTGGCGGGCCGCCCTCGACGCGGGCCAGGTCACCGCCTACCGGATCGGCGACAGCGTGAACGTGCGGGCGCCCGGCGGCGTGGCGCTCGCGGCAACCATGCCCGCCGGTACCCAGCACGGCGGCACGGGCTTCGGGACCGCCTACGCCGGCGCGGTCTCCGGCTGGGCCTCGGCGGACGGCCTGCCGTACACCCTGGACCTGCCCACGTCCGCCGGTGCGCCGGCCACGGCGGTCGAGCCGAACGGGACGCCCGGCGCTCCGGCGGACGCCGCACCCCGGACCGAGGTGCCGGCCGGCGTCGAGGAGCGGGTCCCCTACGGCGCGGAGCGCTGACAGGCGTACGCCCTTCCTGTCCCGGCCGCCGGTGCGGCGGCCGGGTCGGGCCCGCGACTCCCGTGGCCCGACACCCCCACTTCCCGGCCGTGGAGCACATTGATGCACATCACCCACGGCGCGCGACACCCCGGCGCGTCGCGCGTCACCCTGCTCACCGAAGGCACCTACCCGCACAGTCACGGCGGTGTGAGCGTCTGGTGCGACCAGCTCGTCACCGGCATGCCCGACATCGCCTTCGACGTGATCGCCGTCACCGGCACCGGCCGCGAGCCGGTCGTCTGGGACGTCCCCGCCCACGTCGGCCGTATCATCTCCGTCCCTATGTGGGGTCCCGCCCCGGACGGGCGCGCGCCGCGCGGGCACCACCTCGGGCGGCTCGCTGAGTCCTACGAGCGGTTCGTGACCGCGCTGCTCGACCCGCGCGCCGAGGACGGCTTCGGCCCGGCCCTCCACGCGCTCGCGCGAGCAGCCGAGGACGGCCGGCTCAGTCCGTTCCTGCGCGGGGACCGGGCCATCGGCATCCTGACGGCTCTTTGGAACCGGTCCGGGCTCGCGGTACGCGAGGCCCGGCCGACCCTGCAGGACGCGGTGACCGCGACCGCGCTGCTGGAGCACGCGCTGCGGCCGCTGGCCGCGCCCTTCCCGGAGACGGGCGTGGCGCACGCGGTCAGCGGCGGCGTGGCGGTCCTGCCGGGCCTCGCCGCGCTGGAACGGCACGGTGTGCCCCTGCTGCTCACCGAGCACGGTGTCTATCTGCGCGAGCGCTACCTCGGATACCGCACCGCTCCCTACCGCTGGCCGGTGAAGGCGCTCGTGCTGGGCTTCTTCCGGCTGCTTGCGGAGGAGACGTACCGGCGGGCCGCCCTGATCACCCCGGGCAATCGCTACAACCGGCTCTGGGAGGAGCGCGGCGGTGCGGCGCCGGAGTCGATCCGGACGGTCTACAACGGCGTGGACCCCGCCGCGTTCCCGCCCGCCGGCCCCGAGCCGGACGATCCCGTGCTCAGCTGGGCCGGCCGTGTCGACCCGATCAAGGACCTGGAGACCCTGATCCGGGCCTTCGCCCTCGTACGGGCGCGGGTGCCCGCCGCGCGGCTGCGCCTGTTCGGCGGCACGCCGCGAGGCGGGGAGGCTTACCGGGACCGGTGCGAGGCTCTGGCCGCGGAGCTGGGCCATGCCGACGCGGTCACCTTCGAGGGCCGGGTCGAGGACATCAGGGACGCCTACGCGGCGGGGAACGTCGTGATGCTCTCCAGCATCAGCGAGGGCTTCCCCTTCACCCTGATCGAGGCCATGTCCTGCGGGCGGGCGACCGTCTCCACGGACGTGGGCGGCGTCCGGGAGGCCGTCGGCGACACCGGTCTCGTGGTGCCGCCCCGCGATCCGGCCGCGATGGCCGCCGCGGTACTGGAGCTGCTGGCGGACGCCGAGCGGCGCCGGAGGATGGGTGAGGCGGCCCGGCTCAGGGTGATCGAGCAGTTCACCCTCCGGCAGACCATCGACACCTTCCGGTCCATCTACCTGCAGCTGTCGGTGTCCGGCGGCCGGAGCGCGCCCGCAGCGGTCGAGGAACGCGCGCCGGCCACGGCGGGCAGGTCACCGGTGAGGAGCGCGGCCGGATGAGCGGACCCATGTCGCTGGAGCCGGGCGGCGCCGAGCAGGACACTCTGGCCCTTCGCCTCGCCGATGACCGCACCCTCACCCTGCGCTTCACCGACCAGCAGACGCCGGCCCTGGTCCTGCCCGGCCACGGGCCGCGGCGCGACGCGGTGGACAGGCTCGCCGCCGAACTGTCCGACCGCGTCGCGCCCGCGGTCCACCCTTACGAGGTCGCCGCGCTGCTGGAGTCCGAGGGACTCACCGGCGAGGTGATCCGGGAGAGATACGGGCACGCCGACCTGTTCTCGCTGGCGACGGCGTTGTACCACCTCGTACCGAGGACGTTCCCCGAGCCGCCGCGGCCCGCCGATCCCTGGCGCCCGGACCATCTGCGCTGCGCCCTGCGAGGACTGCTGTTCGCGCTGCCCGGCCTCGCCTACGCGCTCGCCGGACGGCTGCTGCCCCCTGACGGCACGGTGCGGGCGCTGGTGGTGGCCGGGCTGATCTCCTGGGCCTGGAACCAGGCGCTGGGCCACCGGGCGTACGTGCGTCTGGCGACCGGGCGCCTCGAGGCGGGCCGCACCCTGGCGAAGGGGGCGCCGCTGGGCGCTGCCCTGGCGACCGCCGCCGGAGCCGCGCTCTCCGGGTCGGGCGTGACGGCCCTGGCCGTCGCGACCCAGTCGGCGTACCTCGCGGCGGCCGGTGCACTGCTCGTACTGGGCCGCGAGCGGTTGCTGCTGGCGGTCCTCCTGCCGGTCGCCGCCGGCGGGACGGCACTGCTGTGGTGGGAGCCCGGGACCGTGCTCCGGGCCGGGCTGCCGCTGGTGTCGCTGCTCGGCGCGGTCGCCGCGGCCGGCTGGGCGCTGCGCGCCACCCGCACGGCCCCGGCCGCGCCCGGTGCCACGCGTCCGGCACTGTGGCCGTCCCTGCCGTACGGGCTGTTCGGACTGGCCGCCGGGTCGCTGGTGTTCCTGGCGGGCCGGGACCACCCCTGGGCGGTGATCGTGCTGACCCTGAGCATGGGGCCGGCCGAGTGGCTGCTGTACCGCTACCGCGGTGTGTCGGTGGAGGCTCTGCGGTCCACGAGGACACTTGCCGGGTTCCGGGCCCGTTCCGCCGCCGTTCTCGCCGGCTGCCTGCTGGTGTACCTCGGTCCCCTCGCGCCGGCGGCCCTGCTCGTGGACGCCGAGCCCGTCACCCTGCTGCTGCTCGCCGCCACGCTGTGGATCTCCCTGCTGCTTCAGGCGTTCGGCACCGCCTGGCCGCCGGCGGCCCTGTGTCTCGCCGCGGCGGTGTTCGCCGGCGCGGTGACACTGACCGGCGCACCACCGGGCTCCGCGGCGCTGCCGCTGTGCTGCGGTGCCGCCGTGCTCTGTCTCGCCGTGGTGGCCGTACGACAGCTGGGCCGCCCGGCGGCCCACGGTTGACGCCTTACCGACCGCGCACGTACCACCGCGCCGCCATCCGTCTCCTTGGCCGCCCGCGGCCCAACCACCAACCACCCGCCACCAACCACCAACCACCGGAAGGACACCACCTTGACCGCTCCACCGCTCGCCGCCGTCACCGGAGCCGAGGGCTTCATCGGTTCCCACCTCACGGAGGCGCTGGTCGCCTCCGGGCACCGGGTGAGGGCCATGGCGCAGTACAACTCCTTCTCCTCGTACGGCTGGCTGGAGACCCTCTCCCCCGATGTCCTGGGCCATGTCGAGATCGTCCTCGGCGACGTCCGGGACCCGGGCTCGGTCCGCCATCTCGTCGAAGGTGCCGACAGCGTCTACCACCTGGCCGCCCTCATCGCCATCCCGTACTCCTACCGGGCGCCCCACAGCTACGTGGACACCAACGTCACCGGCACACTGAACGTGCTGGAGGCCGTACGGGCCGCGGGCACACCGCGGCTGGTACACACCTCCACCAGCGAGACCTACGGCACTGCGCAGACCGTGCCGATCACCGAGGACCACCCCGTCAACACCCAGTCCCCGTACGCGGCTTCGAAGGCGGGCGGGGACCGGCTGGCCGACAGCTACCACGCCAGTTTCGACACCCCGGTGGTAACGCTGCGGCCGTTCAACACGTTCGGACCACGGCAGTCCATGCGGGCCGTGATCCCGACCGTCATCGGCCAGGTCGCGGCCGGGGAGCGGACCATCACCCTCGGCGACCTGCGTCCCACCCGCGACTTCACCTTCGTCAAGGACACCGCGCAGGCGTTCCTGGCGGTCGGCTCCGCACCCGCCGAGCAGGTCGTGGGCCGCACCTTCAACGCCGGGACCGGCGGCGAGATCTCCGTCGGCGACCTGGTCGCCCTCATCGGCAAGGTGATGGACACCGCGCTCGACGTCCGCGAGGACACGCAGCGGCTGCGGCCCGCGAACTCCGAGGTGATGCGACTGGTCGCGGACGCCGGCCGACTGCGCGCGGCGACCGGCTGGAGCCCGGCGCACGACCTGGAGGAGGGCCTCGCGCACACGGTGGAGTTCTTCCGCGAGCCGGCCAACCTCGCCCGCTACAAGACCGGCATCTACAACATCTGAGCACGTCCGGCACGTCGAGCAAGGGGGAAGACCATGCACGCAGTGATTCTGGCCGGAGGCAAGGGCGTCCGGCTGCGGCCCTACACCACGGCCCTGCCCAAGCCGCTGGTACCCATCGGCGACCAGCACGCCATCCTCGAGATCGTCCTGCGCCAGCTCGCCTCGGCCGGCTTCACCGGCTGCACCATCGCCATAGGTCATCTCGGCGAGATCATCCGGGCGTACGTCGGCGACGGCTCCCAATGGGGACTGAGAGTCGACTACTCCACCGAGGAGTCCCCGCTGGGGACCATGGGCCCGCTGCTGACGATACGTGAGCGACTGCCCGAGCACTTCCTGGTGATGAACGGGGACATCCTCACCGACCTCGACTACGCCGACGTCCTCCACCGCCATCAGACCTCCGAAGCTCCTCTGACGATCGCCACGTACGCGCGCCAGGTGCGCATCGACTTCGGGGTGCTGACCACCGACGCGAGCAAGGTCGTCGGTTTCACCGAGAAGCCGAGCATGGACTACCGCGTTTCCATGGGGGTGTACGGGCTGACCCGGGCCACACTCGACGGGTACACCGCCGGGCTGCCGCTGGGCTTCGACGAGCTGGTGCTGGACCTGCTGAGTTCCGGCAACCCGCCGCACGCCTACGATTTCGACGGCTACTGGCTTGACATCGGCCGTCCCGACGACTACGACCGTGCCAACGCGGAGTTCACCAGCCGCAAGTCCCTGCTGCTCAAGGGAGCCTGAGCACCGTATGCGCATTCTCGTCCTGGGTTCCACCGGCTATCTGGGGACCCACGTCGCCGAGCGGCTCGGCGCCCTGCGGGGCGCGCGGGTCCTCGCCGGCGGCCGGTCCCCCGCCGCCGGCGTTCCCGTCGACCTCGCCACCGACTCCGTCGACCGGCTCACGAAGACCCTGGCGTCGGTGGCGCCGCACGCCGTGGTCAACTGCGCCGGTGCGACCGGCGGCGACCCGGTGACGCTGGCGGAGGCCAACGCCCGGGGACCCGCCGTCCTGTGCACGGCAATGGCCCTGGCCTGTCCCTCGGCCCGGCTGGTCCATCTCGGTTCGGCCGCCGAGTACGGCCCGGGGACCGCCCGGGCCCCAGCGGTGGAGTCGGCGCCCACCCGTCCGCTCAGCGCCTACGGGGCCACGAAACTGGCCGGCACGGTCACCGTCTCCACCTCCGCCCTGGACGCGCTCGTCCTCCGGGTCGGCAATCCCGTGGGGCCCGGGGCACCACCGGCCGGGCTGCCCGGCCGGGTCACCCGGCTGTTGCGCGAGGCGGGTTCGGACCCGGACGCGGTGCTCCGCCTCGGGGACCTGTCGGCGTACCGCGACTTCGTCGACGCACGCGACGTGGCGCGGGCGGTGGAGCGGGCTGTGACCGCGCCCGGGCCGCTGCCGCGCGTGCTCAACATCAGCGGCGGCGACGCCGTACCGGTGCGCCACCTGGTGCGCACGCTCGCGGACATCGCGGACTTCGGGGGACGCATCGAGGAACAGGGCGCCGGCTCCGCCCGCTCGGAGCAGGTGTCCTGGCAGTGTTCCGACATCTCCGCCGCCCGGACGGCCCTCGGCTGGCGTCCCTCGTATCCGCTCCGGGAGTCACTGGCGGCTCTGTGGTCCGCCGGCGCCCACCCTCCGTCTCCGTGCGAGGAAAGCGAACTGCCGTCGTGAGCCTGCTGATCCCGCTGTACGTCCACCCGGCCGTGAACCCGGGCGCCTGGCACAGACTCATCGCGGCGGCCGACCGCACCTACGCGGTCGTGCTCAATCCCGCGGACGGGCCGGGCGGCGCTCCCGACCCCGCCTTCGTCTCCGTGGCCGGCGCACTGCGCGGAGCGGGCGCCCGGCTGCTCGGCTACGTGGACACCGACTACGGCACCCGGCCCGCCGCGGATGTCACGGCCGATGCCGCCCGGCACCGGGTGTGGTACGCGACCGACGGCTGTTTCCTGGACCGGGTGAGCGCGGCCGAGGACGCGCTGCCCGCCTACCGGAGGCTGGTGCGCGCGCTACGACGGCAGGGCGCGTCTACCGTGGTCCTCAACCCGGGCGTGCACCCGGCCCCCGGCTACGCCCGGATCGCCGATCTCGTCGTCACGTTCGAGGGCCCCTGGTCCACCTATGTGTCGGCGTACACCAGACCCGACTGGACGGCGCGCCATTCGCCCGACCGCTTCTGCCATCTGGTGTACGGCGTGCCCGAGGCGCTGGCGCCACTGGCCGTACGCACCGCCCACGAGCGTGGCGCCGCCGTGTCCGGCCCGGTGACCGGGGAACCGCCCAACCCGTGGTCCCGGCTGACACCGGTGCTGACCGGAGCGGAGCGGTGAGGCACAGAGCTCGGGTGTGGGCAACCCTGCTGACCCTGCTGGCGATCTCGGTGACGACCGCGACGGCCGGTTGTTCCGGTACGGGCGGCGGCCGGGGCACGGCGTCGGGCGTGCCGCGAGAGGGGTGGTGGCAGCCTCGTCCGGGGCTCGCCTGGCAGTGGCAGCTCGACGGTAAGGTCGACGCCTCGGCGGCCGACGTGCCGGTCTACGACATCGACGGCTTCGAGAACGACGCCACGGACGTCGCCCGGCTCCACCGCGCCGGCCGCAAGGTGATCTGCTACATCAACGTGGGCGCTTGGGAGGACTACCGGCCCGACAAGGACGCCTTCCCACGCTCGGTGCTGGGCGGGCCGAACGGCTGGCAGGGCGAGCGCTGGCTCGACATCCGGCAGATCTCCCTGCTGCGGCCGATCATGGAACGACGGTTCGACATGTGCAGGGAGAAGGGGTTCGACGCGGTGGAACCCGACCTGGTGGAGGGGTACGCCGACGACACCGGCTTCCCGCTCACCGCGCGGGACCAGCTGAGGTACAACCGTATGATCGCCGATATCGCCCACGATCGCCGCCTGGCGGTGGGCCTGAAGAACGACCTGGCGCAGATCCCGCAGCTGGTGGATGCCTTCGACTTCGCGGTCAACGAGCAGTGCGCGCAGTACGGCGAGTGCGCGCGGCTCACACCGTTCATCGAGGCCGGCAAGGCGGTCTTCCACGTCGAGTACACCGAGCCGGCCCACCGCTTCTGCCCCGAGTCCCGCAGGCTGGGGCTCTCCTCCATGCGTAAGAAGTGGGAGCTGGGAGCCTGGCGCGGGGCCTGCTAAGCAGGACCTGGGCTCGGCGGGGCTCGGTCCCCCGGGGCGAGGGCTGGCACCGCTGGAGCATTCCGGCGGGCTTCGCCATCCCAGCGTCTACGTATTCCGGCGGTGGCGGGGCACCGGTCCGGTCAAGGGGCTCCACGACCGGCTGCGCGGGCAGGGGCGCGACAGCGGCTCCGGTTGCCCGGACGCCGTGGGCGTGGAACCGCACTCCATGCCCACGGCGTCCCGGCCGGCCACATGCCACCCGGTGACCTGGGCAGCCCCTCGTCGCATCGGTTGCGACCCCGCCGGCTCGCAGCTGACCTTCTCCCCCACCGGACACGGCTACGGATCGCGTCCCGGTCACACGGTAGGAGGAGTGATCACCGGCTGCTGCCGGGCTGACCGGCCGATGGCTACCGCGGGCGGCCCGGCAGCAGCGCTCCCGGCTCGGCGGCGGCGACGCCGGTCCCTTCCGTCTTGGGGTTGCGCCGCTCCCGTCTCGCCACCCAGGTGGCGAACCAGGAGAGCAGCATGCACATGCCGATGTAGATGGGCGAGATCACCATGACCACAGGAATGAACGGCAGATCGTAGTCGAGGTTCGACGCGATCAGCTTGCCCGCGTGGAGGAACTCCTCGTAGGTGATCAGATAGCCCAGCGAGGTGTCCTTGAGCGCCACCACCAGCTGGCTGATGATGGTGGGCAGCATCGCCCGGACGGCCTGCGGGGCCAGGACGTGGGTGGTGACCTGCGTCTTGCGCATACCCAGCGCGTATGCCGCTTCCCGTTGCCCCCTCTCCACGGAGTTGATTCCGGTCCGGAAGACCTCCGCGAGCACGGAACCGTTGTAGAGGGTCAGCCCGGCCACCAGCGCCGGCAGCGGCTGGACCTTGAGCGCGACGAAGATGAAGAAGATCATCACCAGCACGGGCATGGCCCGGAAGAACTCGACCAGCAGCGTCGAGATCCAACGCACCGGCTTGTGGTCGGAGAGCCGGCCGACCGCGAGCACGGCCCCGAGGGCCAAGGAGAGGACCGCCGCGTAGGCGAAGGCCTTGAGTGTGTTTCCGAGGCCACGCAGCAGCAGCTCCTGAATGCCCTCGTACACGAAGGGCGTCCACTTCGCGCTGGTGAACTGGTCCGTGTCGAAGAGCAGATAGAGCATCCAGCCGAGCAGCGCGAGGATCACGACCGTCGAGAGGACTCCGTAGAGGAAGTGCCGCTTGCGGGTGGCGGGCCCGGGGATGTCGTAGAGCGCGGTGGCGGAGGCGGTGGCGTGGGTCATCGGGCGACTCCCCGGCGCTTCTCCAACACGTTGAAGAGCGCGCTGATGGCGAGGGTGATGATCAGATATCCGACAGCGATCCAGATGAAGGACCAGATGATGCTGTAGCCGAGTTCGTTGAGGGTCTTGTAGGTGCCGAGCAGCTCCGTGACGCTGAAGGCCCCGGCGATCGCGGAGTTCTTGGCGAGGGCGATGAGCGTCGACCCGACCGGGGGGATCACCGACCGGAAGGCCTGCGGCAGCACCACGTTGCCCAGCGTCTGCCCGAAGGACATCCCGAGACTGCGTGCCGCTTCGCCCTGCCCCCTGGGCACGGTGTTGATGCCCGAGCGCAGGGCCTCGCAGATGAAGGCCGAGGTGTAGCAGCCGAGGGCGAGAACCGCGAAGACCTGGAAGGGCAGGACCAGACCGAAACGCGGGAGACCCAGCAGTACGGCGAAGAACAGCAGCGTCAGCGGGGTGTTACGGAGCACCGCCACCCAGACGGTGCCGATCACCCGGAGCGAGCCGACGGGCGCGACCCGGAAGGACGCCATGACGAAGCCCAGCAGCAGCGCCAGGACCGAGGCGTAGACGGTGAGTTCGACGGTGCCGAGGAAACCCTTGCCGTAGAGCGAGAAATTCTCTGTCAGTACATCCATGGTGGTGGCCGGCCCCTCAGTTCGCCGGATAACGGTCGATGGGCGGGGGTTTCGGCGCGGGTACTCCCGACAGACCGAGGGTCGCCTCGAACGCCTTCTTCCAGTTGCCGTTGTTCTCGTTGGCCTCCAGCGCGTCGTTGAGCGCGGCGCGCAGCGCGTTGTCGGCGCGCGGGACGCCGATGCCGTAGGGCTCCTCGGAGAAGGGTTTGCCGACCACCTTCATCTCCTTTGGCGCCTTGGCTGCGAAACCCAGCAGGATGGCGTCGTCCGTGGTGACGGCGTCGACCTGGAAGGTCAACAGATTGTCGACGCAGATCGAGTAGGTGTCGTATGCGACGAGGTCCGCCTTGGGGTAGTCCGCAGCGATGCGCTGGTACGGCGTGGACCCCGCCGCCGAGCAGACGGTCTTGCCCGCCAGGTCCTGCGGGCCGTGGATGTCGTTCTCGTCCGTGCGCACCAGCAGCCCCTGGCCTGCCATGTAGTACGGTCCGGCGAAGCCGACGAGCTTCTTGCGCATGTCGTTGATCGTGTAGGTGCCGACGTAGTAGTCGATCTGCCCGTTCTGGAGCGCCGTCTCGCGGTTGGCGGAGGCGATGGTCCGGAAGCGGATCGTGTCCGGCTCGAAGCCGAGCGAGGCTGCCACCATGCGGGCGATCTCGATGTCGAAGCCGGAGTAGATCCCGGTGGCCGGGTCCTTCTCGCCGAGGTACGGCTGGTCCTCCTTGGCGCCGACGACCAGATAGCCACGCTTCCTGGCCTTCTTCCAGGTCTTCGAGTCCGGCAGCTCGAAACCGCTGTCGACCTTGTACTGGGGCAGCTCCCCGGCCTTCGGCCCCTTGACCGGAGGGCTGCCCTCCCTGCCGCAGCCGGCGGAGAGCGCGGCGATCAGGAGGCAGACCAGCACTGCGGCGAAGTTCCTCGTACGCAACACGGTGCCCCCCCTGTCAGTGCTTGAGAATCTTGGACAGGAAGTCCTTGGCGCGGTCGCTCTCCGGCGAGGTGAAGAAGTCCTCCGGAGTGCGGTCCTCGATGATGCATCCGTCGGACATGAAGACCACGCGGTTGGCTGCGGACCGAGCGAAGCCCATCTCGTGTGTGACGACCACCATGGTCATGCCCTCCCGGGCGAGCTGCTGCATGACCTCGAGGACCTCGTTGATCATCTCCGGGTCGAGTGCGGAGGTGGGCTCGTCGAAGAGCAGTGCCTTGGGGTCCATGGCAAGGGCGCGGGCGATGGCGACGCGCTGCTGCTGGCCGCCGGAGAGCTGGGCGGGGAGCTTGTCCGCCTGCGAGGCGAGCCCGACCCGCTCCAGCAGCTCCCGGGAGCGCTGGTCGGCCTCGTCCTTCTTGCGCTTACGGACCTTGAGCTGCGCGAGCGAGACGTTCGCCAGCACGGTCTTGTGGGCGAACAGGTTGAACGACTGGAAGACCATGCCCACTTCGGCCCGGAGCTCCGCGAGCCCCTTCCCCTCCTCGGGGAGCGGCCTTCCGTCGATGGCGATATGGCCGGACTCGATCGTCTCCAGCCGGTTGATGGTCCGGCAGAGCGTGGACTTGCCCGATCCGGAGGGGCCGATGACCACCACCACCTCCCCGCGGCCGACGGTGAGATTGATGTCCTGCAGTACGTGCAACTTCCCGAAGTACTTGTTGACGTCCCGCAGTTCGATCAACGGATCGACGGCCATACGCTGCCCTACCCACTTATCGCTTGTGTCGAGGTCAGCGCAAACTATCCGGGGCGGAGGCGCACTTCGGCACCGACACGCACCAGGAGCACATAAGGCTGTTTATCGCGTTTTGGCCTCGGGGCCGCTCTCCGCGGACTCCGCGTACATCTCGGAGAGCTCGGGGCTGCCCGACATCGCCCAGTCCAGACCGGCGGCGACCACCTCGATCTCGCGGCCGGAAGCCAGTCGCACCACCGGCTTTCCGCCCGCCAGGATGTCCCAGGCGGCTCCGGGGACGGTACGCACCAGTACGGTGCCGAGGTAGAGGCCGGCGTCGTTCCCCACCCAGGGCAGCTCCTCGGGGTCGTCGCGCCAGGTGGGCGGCAGCTGGTCGAGCGCCGACAACGAGGCGGGGCTGTCGTCGAGTTCCAGGCCGCACTGCCCCGCACGGGCACGCAGCAATTCGCATTCCGCGAACAGCTCGGCGACGCCGTCCGGATCGGTCTTGACGGCGGCCGCGAGGGCCACCTCCCGCGCACCGCCCTGGCGCTTACGCCAGTTGTCCAGGAAAGGGATGTTCATCCCACCAGGATCCCACCCCGGAAGCCTTCCGCATCACAGGGCGCGCGACTGTGCCCACCCCGGGACCTGCCCCGTACATGACCTGGCCATATACCTAGGATACGGGCATGACGTCGCAGAACTATCTTTCCGAACTCTTCTCGCTGGAAGGCCGGGTCGCTGTCGTGACCGGGGGCAGTTCCGGCATCGGCCGGGCCATCACGGGGGCGCTCGCGCATGCCGGAGCGAGCGTGGTGGTCGTGGCGCGCGGGGAGACGGGACTGGTGCGCACCGCCGGTGAGCTCACCGGCGACGGCTGCCGGGCGGCCTGGGTGAGCGCCGACCTCGGGACCGCTGAGGGTGTGCGCAAGGCCGGCGAGGAGGCGGCGGCCGCGTTCGGTGAGCCCGACATCCTCGTCAACTGCGCGGGCATCAACCTGCGGCCGCCGATGAGCGAGCTGGACGAGGACGTCTGGGACACCACGATGACGGTGAACCTCAAGGCGCCCTATCTGCTGGGCCGCCGGTTCGGGCCGGGTATGGCCGAGCGCGGCTTCGGCCGGATCATCCACATCACGTCCCAGCAGGCGCACCGGGCGTTCGTGCAGAGCGGCGCGTACGGAGTCTCCAAGGGTGCGCTGGAGTCACTGGCCCGCTCGCAGGCCGAGGCCTGGTCACCGCACGGTGTCACCTGCAACACGCTGGTGCCCGGATTCGTGATGACGCCGCTCAACGAGCGCCTGTCGTCAGACCCGGAGCGGGTGGCGGCGCTGGCCGCTCGCACGATGGTGGGCCGCAACGGGCTGGCCGAGGACTTCGCGGGCGCCGCGGTGTTCCTGGCGAGCGCCGCCTCCTCCTATGTCACCGGGCAGTCCCTGTTCGTCGACGGCGGGTTCTCGGTGCACTGAGGTGATCCGGTGACGCGGGTGCCGTCCCGGCATGGGGCTGCATCCGCGGCGCACGAGCGCAACCGTCACCCGCATCGGACGCCGGACGGCCACCTCAGCTTTCGGCGCCCGGAGTTCCGTCCTCCATTTCGGCGGCGACCGCCGCGGTGACGTCGGACGACGCCACGTCCTTGTCGATACCCAGCCCCGACAGGACGCCCGCACCCCCTTCGAATTCCAGCACGGCCAGCACCACGTGCCCCGTTCCGATGAAGTGGTGGCCCAGGCGCAGCGCCTCCCGGAAGGTGAGCTCCAGGACCTTGCGGGCCCCGGCGTCGTACGGGATCAGCTCGGGGACCTGGTCGGCCGCGGCCGGCAGGGCGAGCGTCGCCGCCTCCCGGACCGCCTCCAGCGTGACTCCCTGTCCCGCGATCACCTGCGCTCCGAGGGAGTCCGGCTCCGCCAGGAGACCCAGGACCAGGTGCTCCACCCCCACCTCGTCGTTGCGGGCGGCGTGGGCCTCGTTGTTCGCACCCATGACGACGTTCTTGGCCTGCTGGTCGAACTGGCCGAAGCCCTGGCTCGGATCCAGGTCCGAGGCTTCGCCGGGCTTCTTGGGCACGAACCTCTTCTGGGCGGCCTGCCGCGTGACGCCCATGCTCCGGCCGATGTCCGTCCATGACGCGCCGGAGCGGCGCGCCTGGTCCACGAAGTGACCGATGAGGTGGTCGGCGATCTCACCCAGGTGATCTGCGGCGACCACGGCTCCGGAGAGCTGCTCCAGCGTGTCGGGGTGGGTCTCCTTGATCGCGGCGATCAGGTCGTCGAGACGGATAGGCGGATTGGCGCGCAACGGCTTCGTCATGAGGCAACCCTAGGTTGACACCCTCATAACGTCAACCCGAAGTTGACACTCGGAAGCATTCGCCTGCGAGCAAGGTCCGGTCAGCGCCTCGCGTACCGACGACCGACACCCCGCTCCCTCCGACGGCACCGTCAGAAGTCGAGGTCCACGACCACCGGGGCGTGGTCGGAGGCTCCCTTGCCCTTGCGCTCCTCGCGGTCGACGTAGCTGTCCTTGACCGCCGCAGCGAAGGTGGCGTTCCCGTACACGAGGTCGATGCGCATGCCCTTGTTCTTCGGGAAGCTGAGCTGGCGATAGTCCCAGTAGGTGTACGGGTGGTCGTACTTGAGGGGGCGCGGCACCACGTCGGAGAGCCCCTCCTCGCGCAGCGTGGCGAGCGCCGCCCGCTCGGCGGGGGTGACGTGGGTGGCGCCCACGAAGAGAGCCGGGTCCCAGACGTCCTCGTCGGACGGTGCGATGTTGAAGTCGCCGAGGACCGCGAACGGCAGCGCCCCCGCCGCGTCCCCGGCAACGGCCTTCTGCAAAGCCTCCAGCCAGCGCAGCTTGTAGGCGTAGTGGTCGTGAGCGACCTCGCGGCCGTTGGGTACGTAGACGGACCAGACGCGGACGGGCCCACACGTCGCGGAGACCGCCCTCGGCTCCTGCACGCCCTCGTAGTCCGGGCCCTCGGGCAGGCCCGTCACGACGTCCGCGAGGCCCACGCGGGAGAGCAGCGCCACACCGTTCCACCGGCCCGTGGCGTTGACCGCCGACTCGTAGCCGGCCTCGCGCAATGCGTCGGCGGGGAACTGCTCGAGCGTGCATTTGGTCTCCTGGAGGCACAGCACGTCGGTGCCGCTGCTCTCCAGCCAGGCCAGCAGCCTCGGAAGCCGGGCGGTGATGGAATTGACGTTCCAGGTGGCGATGCGCATGCGGTAAACCTAGCCGCTCCCACTGACAACGGGGTCAGAGACGGGCCACGTCGCCCGGACTCAGCCGGCCGTGGTCCGTCCCGCCCAGTGCGCCGATCTGCGTGTCGTAGATCGGGCGGGCCAGGTCGGTGAGCAGGGCGTCGTGGATGTCGATCGCACGGCGCGGCTGCACCTCGCGTACGTAGTCGATGACCTCCGAGATCTTGTTCCAGGGGGCCATCACCGGCAGCATCAGGGTGTCCACCGGGTGGTCCGGCACCGTGAGGGCGTCGCCCGGGTGGAAGACCGAACCGTCCACGAGGAAGCCGATGTTGGTGACCCTCGGGATGTCCGGGTGGATGACGGCGTGCAGTTCACCGTGCACCTGCACGTCGAGTCCCGCGGCGGTGAACGTGTCGCCGTGGCCGACCGTGTGCACGCGCCCCGGGAACGCGGCGGACACCTGCTCGGCCACACTGCGCAGGGTCCACACCCGCGCGGCGGGGTTGGCCTCCAACGCGGCGCGCAGCCTCGCCTCGTTGAAGTGGTCGGGGTGTTCGTGCGTCACCAGGATCGCGTCCGCACCGACCGCGGCGTCGTCCTCGGTGAATCCGCCGGGGTCGATGACGAGCGACTGCCCGTTCCGCGCCAGGCGGATGCAGGAGTGGGTCTTCTTGGTGAGTGTGAGAGGCGAAGCGTTCATGCCACCATCCTGCTACGCGGGCGGGGTGGTTTCCTCCTGGATCACCGATTGCGCGATCTCGAATGCCGCACCTGCCGCCGGGATGCCGCAGTAGACGGCCGTCTGGAGCAGGACCTCCTTGATTTCGACGGGAGTGAGCCCATTGCGCAGGGCTGCCCTGACGTGCTGCGCGAGGCCCCCCAGGTGCCCGGACGCGACGACCGCGGTGAGGGAGACACAACTGCGGGCTCTGCGGTCGAGGCCCTCCCTGCTCCAGATCTCGCCCCAGGCATAGCGGGTGAGAAGCTCCTGGAAGTCGTCGGTGAAGCCGTCGGACGCCGTCGTCGCGCGGTCCACGTGGGCATCGCCCAGCACCTCGCGCCGGACCTTCATCCCCTGGTCGTACCGATCGTCGCGCCCCGTCGGGGAAGCGTCGGGCAGGTCGGCCGCGGCAGCGATCGCAGCGAGGGGGACGACCGGACCGAACGGGGCGGGGTAGCCCGGGGAGGGCGGGACGGGGATCGACGCCAGGGTGTCCTGCCAGGCGGTGGAGAAATGCGTGAGCAGCAGGTCGGTGACGGCGGCCGGCTGCTCGACCGGGGCCAGGTGGGAGGCGCCTGGTACGAGGGCGAGCCGGGCGTCCGGGATGCCCGCGACCAGGGTCCGCGCCTCGGCGGGGCTGGTGACCTTGTCCTCGGCACCGACCAGGACGAGGGTCGGGACACCGATGCGGGGAAGTTCCGTACGGATGTCGAAGGCGGCCAAGGCCTCGCAGGAGGCGATGTAGCAGCCGGGGTCGGTGGTACGGACCATCTGGACGGCCCACTCCACGATGGCCGGCTGTGCGGCGGCGAAGCCGGGGGTGAACCAGCGTTCCGGGGAGGTGCGGGCGATCGGCTCCAAGCCGTTGCTGCGGACGATCACCCCCCGCTGCCGCCATTCGTCGGCGGTACCGAAGCGCGGCGACGCGGCGACGAGCGCCAGGGCGGCGACCCGGCGGGGGTGGCGCAGCGCGAGATCGGCACCGACGGCACCGCCGATGGAGCAGCCCGCGTACCCGAAGCGCTGCACGCCGACACTGTCCAGCGTGGCGAGGAGGCGGTCCGCGAGGTCGGTGACCGAGGCCGCGGGATGCGCGGGGGCTCCGCCGTGCCCCGGGAGGTCGTAGCGGAAGATCCGCCAGTGCTGGGCCAGCTCCGGTATCTGGCGGTCCCACATGTGCCATGTGGTACCCAGGGACGGCCCGATCACCAGGACCGGAGCGTCTTCTGGTCCGTCAAAGCGGTATTGCATGGTGTTCGGTGGTGTCTCGGTCACCCGTCCGACCCTCTCATATCTCACAATCTCTCACGACCGCTCGGTATGTCCCCTCCGGACCCATGCAGCCCGCCCCACACTGTGGCAGCTCCGCGAAGGTTCTCCACAGCCGGCTTGACCCACCACCTCTTCGTGGTCCTGACGTTTGTACGTCAGGTACGTGAAGCAGGACGCCCGAGCGTCGTACAGACGCACCTGACGTAGCCCCAGCAGCGCCATGATCCGGTAAGCCCGTCGACGGAGTTGCTTGATAGTGCGAACCTCCCCCATCTCGTCCACCAGGACGTAGCCGGAGTGGAGGCAGCCCGGTCCGAGGGCCAGCTTTCTCCCTGGCCTGGAGAGCCTTGAATGACCGAAGCGCGCCCCATACCGGAACGGGCAACGGAAGCTCTCGCTCTCCAGCCATCGCCCCGAAGCGGAGGAGCTCGGCTACGACGTGATCCTCGCGCGCGAGAGGAAGCCGCGAGGATCGCGGCCGCGCTCGAAGAGGCCGAGCGAGTGGTCGAGCGGCTGGTCATCGCCCGGGA
Source organism: Streptomyces sp. NPDC002911 (assembly GCF_053591835.1). Lineage (NCBI taxonomy): Bacteria > Bacillati > Actinomycetota > Actinomycetes > Kitasatosporales > Streptomycetaceae > Streptomyces > Streptomyces sp. NPDC002911. The sequence goes on from NZ_JBSFUO010000005.1 coordinate 377,778, forward strand.
AGAGGTGGTAGAGGTGCCGGCTGGCCGGGGCATGGATACGGTGGAGGAGAACGCGGTGGCCGCCGCGGTGACGGGATCACCGGTTCCCTGCCAGAGCGGGCGGCTGGCCAGGACGGTCCTCGCGCCGGACTACCAGCGGATCATCTCGGTGGAGACCGAGGCCGGAGCCGGCCGAGGCAGAGTGCGGGCCAAGGAACGCGCGGTGGCCCTGGGGCTGGAAGCGGTGCCCGCGAAGATCAAGGGGGTGCGTTCGCGGGCGAAACGCCTGGCCGAGCGCGGGTAGATCACCGGGAAAAGTGTTCGGCTCACTGCACCGGCGCCATCGGGCAGCCGACTTTCAAGAAATTCCTGGCCAAGGTCGCCAGGGAAGTGCCAGTCGGCCTCGAAATACACCTGGTCCTCGTCAACTACTCACCCCACCGATGCGTCTGAGGTCGCGAAGTGTCAAGCCCCGGGATCCGGGCTGAGCGGGGACAGGGCATCAGCCGCAGCCGCTGGGAGGACTGGATCGCTGGACTCGTGTGGTCATTTCGTGTCGGGTAGTTGTGATGTGGCGTGTGCCGTGATGTGTCCGGTCGTGTTGGGGGGTTCTCCGCGGCGGACCGAGCCGGGGGCGCGGGCGATCGGCCGTCTGGGGGCGGTGGCGGAGGACAACTGCCAGGGGACGCTGGTCACGGTGACCCCAGGAGTGAAGAGCAGGCGGCTCTTGAGCCACAGGGCTGTCTGATTATGCAGGAAGTTCTCCCACCAGTGGCCGACGACGTACTCGGGGATGAAGACGGCGATGACGTCGTTGGGTCCGTCGCGGCGGATGGAGCGTACGTATTGCACTGCCGGTCTGGTGATTTCGCGGTAGGGGGACCAGAGCACTGTCAGAGGGACCTGGATATCGAAATCGTTCCACTGCCTGCGAAGGGTGGACAAGGACTCCTGGTCGACGGCGACGGTGAGTGCTTCGAGGTGGTCGGGCCGGAAGGCGCGGGCGTAGGCGAGGGCACGCAGGGTCGGCCTGTGGAGGGTGGAGACGAGCACGACGGCCAGGACCCGCGAAGGCGGGATGCTGTCCTGCCGCGGGTCGGTCACGGCGAGTTCGGCAAAGGTCCGGTCGTACTGGCGTCGGATGCCCCGCATCATCAGCCACAGCACGATCGCAGCGACGACGGCCAGCCACGCGCCCTCAGTGAACTTGGTGGCAAGCACGATGACCAGGACCAGCCCGGTGACGAGAGCGCCGGTGGAGTTGACGACACGGGCCAGGTGCTGACGGCGGCGACGAACGGGGTCGGCCTCGGAAAGCAGTGCGCTGTTCCAGTGCCGGACCATGCCAGTCTGGGAGAGGGTGAAGGAGGTGAAGACGCCAAGGATGTAGAGGTGGATCAGACTGGTGACGTTGGCCTCGAAGCCGTACAGCAGGAGCCCGGCGACGACTGCCAGGGCGATGACGCCGTTGGAGAAGACGAGTCTGTCGCCGCGGTTGTGGAGCTGTCTTGGAAGGTAGCTGTCCTGGGCGAGGATCGAGGAGAGCAGCGGAAAGCCGTTGAAGGCGGTGTTCGCCGCCAGGATCAGGATCAGGGCGGTCACTGCCTGGATGTAATAGAAGCCGAAGCTGTCGATCCCGCCGAACACGGCAGCGGCGAGCTGCGCGATGACGGTGCGCTGCGTATAGCCGGCGCAGTCGGGCAGCCCGGTCAGCCGGCACGAGTCGTCGGCGATGTGCACCTTGGCCACGACCGCGAGCGTGGTCACGCCGACGAACAGGACGACGGCGATGATGCCCATCGCGGCCAGTGTGTTCGCGGCGTTGCGTGACTTGGGCTCGCGAAACGCCGGCACACCGTTGGAGATCGCTTCCACACCCGTCAGCGCCGTGCAGCCGCTGGAGAACGCGCGGAGCACCAGCATGACCAGTGCGAGTCCGGCCAGATCCAGGTCGCTCTTCTGGGGAGTGATCCCGTAACCGGAACTCTCCGCGACCGGGGCATCGCCCAGCACATAGCGCAGCAGTCCGGTGCTGATCATGATCAGCATACCGCCGACGAAGAGATAGGTGGGAGCGGCGAACAACCGGCCGGACTCGCGCAAACCCCGGAGGTTCAGCGCGGTGAGCAGGCCCACGAAACCCAGCGCCATCAGCACTCGGTAGCCGGCCAGGGAGGGCAGCGCCGAGATGATGTTGTCCACCCCGGAGGCCACCGAGACCGCCACGGTCATCACGTAGTCCACCAGCAGCGAGGCCCCGACCACCAGGCCGGCGGACGGGCCCAGATTCGTCGAGACAACCGCGTACGACCCGCCGCCGCTCGGATAGGCGCGGACGACCTGCCGGTAGGAGAGCACCACCACCGTCATCAGAGCGACGACCGCACCCCCGATCCACGGGGTGAAGTGCAGATAGGCCAGCCCTCCCAGGGTGAGGACCAACAGGATCTCCTGCGTGGCGTACGCCACGGAGGAAAGCGGATCGGACGCGAAGATCGGCAGCGCGATCCGCTTCGGCAGCAGCGTCTCACCCAGATCCTCACTCCGCCGGGCACGCCCGATGACCAGACGCTTGAGAACCTCGATCGCCGTCGGCACGGCGCGATCGTAAACCGGCTGCCCCCGACAGCCCGGCCGGTGTGCAGCCGACACGGGTACACCCTCGAATCAGAGCCCCGTTTGCCATGCGGACCATACACATGACAGCGGCGCGCAGGGCAGGGCGAACCTCCGATGAGCCTTGAGAGTGGTCTCTCGACGACGGCCTCAGCACCGCCGTGTCCATCCACCCGTTCTGGGCGGAGAAGATGGGCGGAGTGGTCGAGGCCCACATGGCGCTCAAGCACGCTCACGAGGTAACGGGCGCAGACGGGGCTCCACGAGCGGGCCGGGGGCGGTACAGCAGGTGCGTACCCACCGGGGGGGCTACGCACCTTCCCCGAAGGCGGGCACATCGGCCACGGTGTCATCCTGCCGCGGACTGGTACAGGTAAAGATTCGTGGCCGGAGCTATTCCGCGAGCACCGTCGAGGTGGCGAGCCACGGTGCAGCCTTCTCTGAATGAGCCAAGGCGAGTCAGCGGGACCTTGGGATCTCAGTGCTGGTCGAGCTTGACCTGGAGATGAGCAGGATCACGGTCGGCAGGGGGATGACCGAAGGTCCAGGCGTTCATGAGGCAAGTCGGTTGTCGGAACCGAAGTCGTCGGGATCGGCAGGTGGTCGACTGGTCGGATGGCACCAAGCCCCCTCGCCGTGCTGCTGGTTGCCCACACCGAGCAGCACGAGTGGTGACTGCGGCTACGACCACAATGAGTGCCGCCGGCCTGGGCGCTGGGTGTGACACCGGGGATCGCCGCCGCGGTGTTCCGCACGGTTCCGGACCGGGGTCCGCAGGTGGGTCGTCAAGCGGACCGCTGGCTGACTCGACGGCTTCCGTAGCCCTCGGTTCTGCTGGGGACGACGCGACGGCATCCACAAAACCTTCCTCGAGCCTTCGTCCGCCTCGCGCCCTGCCGCAGCACCCACGGACGCGTCCAACGCCTTAGTTGGGACCTTTTACACCGTCTGCGTACCCATCAGTCTGGCGATGAGGTCATCCAGGCTGATCAGGCCGGTCAGTCGGCCCTCCGTGTCCCGCACGACGGCGAGGGAGGCTCTGCGGTGCTGGAGTTGCTCCACTGCGTGGGCCACTGTGTCACCGGGGGCCAGTTCCGGGACAGGCCGGGCGAGGTCGCGGGCCGTCGATGGACGGCCTTGGGCGCGGGCGACCAGGGCGTCACGGGCATGTACCGAGCCGAGGACGGTTGCTCCGTCGCGTACAAGAAGGCGGGTGTGATCAGCAGCTGCCGCCGTGGCAAGGACCGCGTCTGTGCCGGCATCCGCTTCGACGTAACTGATCTGTTCCGCAGGCACTTGGAGTTGGGCTACCGGGGTCTGCGGTTCGCTCAGTGAGCGGGTGATCAGTCCGGAGTCGGTCGCACTGATCAGCCCGAGGCGCTCGGACTCCTCGACCAGGTGGGTGAGCTGCTCCCGGTTGTGCACGGAGGCCAGTTCGTCCCGCGGGGTGACCCGGCACATGCGTACGAGTGCGTTGCTGACCTTGTTGAGCAGCCAGATCAGCGGGCGTACGAGACGGATCAAGGCCCGGAACGGAGGGGTGAGGAGCATGGCGGAGCGTTCGGGGTGTGCGATGGCCCAGGATTTGGGGGCCATTTCGCCGAGAACCATGTGCAGGAAGACGACCACGATCATCGCGACGGCGAAGGCGATGCCGTAACTCAGGCCGCTGGGCAGGCCGAGCCTCTCCAGGACCGGGTCGAGCTCATGGGAGATGGCCGGCTTGGAGATTGATCCCAGGCCCAGGGTGCAGATCGTGATGCCGAGCTGGGCGCCGGCGAGCATCAGGGACAGCTCCTTCATCCCTGCCAGGGCCGACTTGGCGCCGCGTTGCCCTTGGTCGGCGGCACGTTCCATGCGGTGTCGTCTGGCAGCCACCAAGGCGAATTCGGCCGCGACGAAGAAGCCGCTGCCGAGCAGTAGGAGGAGGGTGATGAAGAGGGCCAGGGGGAAGCTCATGCGGTCGGCTCCTCGCCGGTCGGGACAACTGTGTCGACGGCGGAATCCGGCAAGCGTTCCAGGCGGATGCGGTCGGGGACGTGACGATCCAGGGTGCGGACCTCGATGAGAACCGGACCGACGGTGAGGCGGTCTCCGATGGCAGGGAAGCGGCCAAGTCGGTGCACGATGAGACCGGCGGCGGTGTCGTAGTCATCCTCCTCGGGCAGTTCGATGCCGGTGGCTTCGGCGATCTCGTCCAAGCGGCGCCCGGCGTCCACGAGCCACCCGTTTCCGTTGGCCGCGGCGATCTCGATGACCTGGTCGGACTCGTCGGCGATGTCGCCGACCAGCTCTTCGGCGATGTCCTCGAAGGTGACGATCCCCGCGAAGCCGCCATGCTCGTCGAGGACGACCGCGAATTCCTGCTTGTGCTCCTGCATCTGCTCGACGGCGCCCGGCAGCGGCAGCGTGTCGGGAAGCAGCAGCGGTCGCCTGGCCAGCTCACCGGCGGTGAGCTGCCCGAAACGGGCATGTGGCAGCCTCATCAGCTCGCGTACCCCGATGACGCCCTTGATGTCATCGTGGCGCTCTCCCGTGACGGGGTAGTTGGAGTGGCCGTGCTTGGCGATCAGCTGCACGACTTCGGTGGCCGGTGCGTCTGCTCGCACGTAGGCGACATCGACACTCGGCACCATGACCTCGTCCAGGGTGCGGTCGGAGAACTCCAGCGCGTGGTCGAGAAGCTCGGCGTTGGCACGGGGCAGCTGGCCCTGCTCATGGGACTCGCCGATCAGGTGGCTGAGCTCTTCCAGGGTCGCGCCGTGGTGGAGTTCCTCGACCGGCTCGATACCGACCCTGCGCAGCAGTTTGTTGGCCGCGGCGTCGAAGAGATGCACCACCGGGCCGACCACCTTGAGATACGCGAGGGTGGAGGCCGACAGGGACTTCGCGAGTCGCTCGGGGACGGCGAGGGCGAGGTTTTTGGGAGCCAGCTCACCGAGCACCATCTGCACGACCGTGGCCATGACGAAGGCGAGCGTCACCGAAATCGCGGAGACCGCGCCATCCGAGAGGCCGGTGCTGTTCAGCGCGGGGCGCAGCAGGGCCGAGACGGACGGCTCGGCGATGAAGCCGACGACCAGGCCGGTGACGGTGATGCCCAGCTGGGCGCCCGAGAGCATGAAAGAGAGCCGTTCGAGGACCTTCACGGCGCGGGCGGCGCGCTTGTCACCTGCGGCGGCCTCACGGGCGAGGGCGAGGCGGTCGGCGGCGACGTACGCGAATTCCTGGGCGACGAAGTAGCCGGTTCCCGCGGTCAGGACGAGGACGGCCAGCAGGCCGAGTACGGCGTTCATCGAGCAACCCCGGAACGGTGCCTGGGACCCACAAGGTCCGTCGGACTGGCGGACAAGACGTGCTCCTTCAAAGGGGTGGTGCGAATGAGGACGGCGGGCCTGCTGGGGAAGCGGAGTTCCCCGGCCCAGTATCGGTGGGGCCCTACTGGGCCGCGCGGTTCGTCAGGCTGCCGGACCGACGAGTTCTTCCAGAACGTCTTCCATGGTGACGAAGCCAAGAACCGTGCCCTGGTCGCCGGTGACCGCCGCGAGGTGGCTGTCAGCGGCGCGCAGCGCGGTGAGGGTGTCGTCGAGCGGGGTGTCGATGCGGACGCGGGTGACCGCGTGCAGGGCTGTGCGCGCGAAGGGCTTGTCCCGGTCGGTCACGCCGAGGGTGTCCTTGATGTGGAGGTAGCCCAGGACGGCGTCGGTGGGGCCGGTGACAGGGAAGCGGGAGAATCCGGCTGCCGCTGCGGTCCGCTCCAGTTGGGCCGGGGTGATGGTGTGGTCGACGGTGACCATCTTCGGCCCGGGGACAAAGATTTCGCCGACTGGCCTCGTGCCCAACTCCAGGGCGTCGCGCAGGCGCTCGCCGTCGGCCGGTGAGAGCAGACCGGCCTCGCTGGAGTCCCGGACCATACGCGCCAGCTCGTCGTCGGTGAAAACGGATGCGACTTCGTCCCTCGGCTCGACCTTCAGCAATTTCAGTAGCGCGTTGGCGAAGGCGTTGACGGAGAAGATGACGGGACGCAGTGCTCGGGTGAGGGCAACGAGGGGCGGGCCGAGCAGCAGCGCGGTCCTTACCGGGGCGGCGAGCGCGATGTTCTTGGGCACCATCTCGCCGATCAGCATGTGCAGATACGTGGCGGCGGTCAGCGCGATCACGAAGGCGATCGGGTGGACCAGGCCGTGCGGGACGTGTGCCGCTTCGAAGCCCGGCTCAAGCAGATGGGCGATGGCGGGTTCGGCGACGGCGCCCAGGACCAGCGAGGAGATGGTGATGCCGAGTTGCGCGGTGGCCATCATCGCGGAGATGTGCTGGAGCCCCCACAGGGTGAGGCGGGCACGTCTGTGGCCCGCGTGGGCCTGCGGCTCGATCTGGCTGCGGCGTACGGAGATCAGGGAGAACTCGGCGCCCACGAAGAAAGCGTTGGTCAGCAGGGTCAGAGCGCCGATGGCCAGCTGGAGCACGGTCATCGGGCCATCTCCTCAGCGGTTGCCTGGTGCGGGACAACTGCGGGTTCAGTGATGTGCACACGGTCGGCCCGGTGGTGCTCGACATCCAGGACGTCCAGCTGCCAGCCGTCGAGGACGACCGAGTCGCCTTCGACAGGGATGCGTGCGAGGCGGGTGGCCACCAGGCCGGCCACGGTCTCGTACGGCCCGTCGGGGGCGGTCAGCCCGATTCGGGCGAGTTCGTCGATCCGTACGCCGCCGTCCGCCTCCCAGGTCGCGCGGCCGTCCGCGGTGGGCGGGGCCGGCAGCAGATCGGGGGCCTGGGCGGGGTCGTGCTCGTCGCGGACCTCGCCGACGACCTCCTCGACGATGTCCTCCACGGTCGCGACGCCGGCTGTACCGCCGTACTCGTCGACGACCACGGCCATCGTGCGGTGCGCGCGCATCCGCTCCAGAAGACGGTCGGCGGGCAGCGAATCGGGGACCAGCAATGGCTCGGTCGCAAGTTCGGTGACCGGCGTCACGTGTCGCTTGTCGGGGTCGAGGGCGAGGACGTCGCGGATGTGGACGGTTCCGATGACCTCGTCGAGGCTGTCGCGGTAGACGGGGAAACGGGAAAGTCCGGTGGCGTACGTCAGATTGGCCGCATCGGCGGCGGTGGCGTGGGCCTCCAGCGCCCGCACGTCGATACGCGGGGTCATGACGTTCTCGGCGGTCAGCTCGCCCAGGTGCAGGGTGCGTACGAACAGTTCGGCGGAGTCCGCCTCGATCGCGCCCTCCGCGGCCGAGTGCCGGGCGAGCGAGGCCAGCTCGGAGGGGCTGCGGACGGAGGCCAGCTCCTCGGCCGGCTCCAGGCCGAGGCGTCGTACGAAGCGGTTCGCGGTGGTGTTCAGGTGGTGGATGAAGGGCCCGAAGGCGGCGGTGAAGCCTCGCTGTGGGGCGGCCACCACCTTGGCGACGGCAAGCGGGCGGGAGATCGCCCAGTTCTTGGGCACCAGCTCGCCGACGACCATCAGCACGACCGTGGAGAGCGCCACGCCCAGGATCGTCGCTACGGAGGACGCGGCTGCGCCGAGCCCCATGGCTTCGAGGGGGCCGCGCAGCAGCGTGGCGAGCGAGGGCTCGGCGAGCATGCCGATCACGAGCGAGGTGACGGTGATGCCGAGCTGGGCGCCGGACAGCTGGAATGTCAGCTCACGCACGGCCTTGAGCGCGCTGTCGGCGCCACGCTCCTGCGCCGCGACGGCGCGCTCCAGGTCACCGCGTTCCACCGTGGTCAAAGAAAACTCAGCCGCGACGAACAGCGCGCAGGCCAAGGTGAGGGCAAGAGCCAGGGTCAGGAGAAGTACCTCGGTCACCGTGCCACCCCCGCATCCTGGCTCACCTGGTGTGGGCAGGCAGTGGCACGGTTCGTACTGGGAGGCTCACCCATGACGGGTCGCTCACTCCTTCTCTGCTCGGTTCGATGAAGCTGCTGAGAACCAGTGTCCCCAACACCATAGTAAAGAGATAGTAAATTTGGATGCGGGATGGTTCCGCACCGGAGCCTTCCCCACCCGCAATCTCACACTCTCGCCGGCGCCGCCTGCCCGGCGTCCTGGCATGCACAGGACCGTCGGGGCGCCGCCAGGCCACTCTCGGCGTTCGCCGCGACGAGACAGAACACGGCGCTGGTGAACGCGCTGGAGTCCACGATGCGGCGGCTGCGGTCTGCAAGTCCGCGCCGTAAGTAGGCAACCGTGCGTAGGCATGGGCGATTTGTTTCCTCGGAGACTTGTTTCGGACTTTCCCCGCGAGACGCGCCGGAATCCGGCCAGGCGGGTTGCCGAGCCGTATGGTTCTACACGAGTGTAGAGAGTGCGAGGCCGACCGGCCAATCACTCACGTCTCTGGAGGATTTACATGACTTCGATCGACCTGGACAAGGTGCTCGACAAGGCGTGGACGGACAAGAGCCTGCCCGAGGTACTCGCCGCTCCTGTCGGGGCCCTGAAGGGCGTCTCGGACCGGGACGGCGAGCTGCTCCAGGAGGCGTTCGGCGTCAAGACGGTGGCGGACCTCGCCGAGTTGAAGTACGTCCGTTGGGCGCAGGCACTGGCGGCCCTGGACGCGGCGGCCAAGTAAGCAGACCAGCGGGTACCTTGGACCTGCCGCCCCACGAGTTCGACCTGTCATAGGCGGGGTACTCGCCCAGACACACATCAGGTGGCGAACCGAGGGGCAGCCATGGAGATCTCCGGCATCATCAGCGCAATGGTGATCGGCGTCGTCATCGGCGCGCTGGGACGGCTCGTCCTGCCAGGCCGGCAGCGTATCGGCATCCTGTGGACGATCGTGGTGGGTATCGTCGCCGCCCTCGTCGGCTCCGCCATCGCTGCCGCCCTTGGCGTCGCGGACTCCGAGGGCATCGACTGGATCGAATGGCTGATCCAGATCGCTCTCGCCGTCGCGGGTGTCGCCGCGCTCGACCGCCTGAAGTCCCGGCACTGACGACACCCCGGCAGGAGCTGAAGAGGTGGGCCTGCGGCATTGAGCCGCCGGCCCGTCTGCGTGACTGTCAGCGGATGCCGGTGAAATCCGTTCCCACGATGAGGGTGACGATGCCCGGCGTGCTCTCCACATCGGGCTTTGTCTCGGCACCGGATACCCGGGAGGCGAGGACCCCGGCCTGTGCTTCGAGGCCCTGGGGGTAGGTGACCGTGGTCTTCTCCGCGGAGGCCGGCGCGTTACCGGTGCCGGTGATGCCGTAGCCCGCGGTCCTCAGCGTTTCGGCGACCTTGGCGGCCTGGCCGGGCACTCCGCTGCCGTTGAGGACCTGCACGCGCACCGTAGCGGCGTAGACCGGCCCCTTGGCGTCGGCCTCCAGCTTCTCCTCGTCGACCTCCTGGTCTTCGGCCAGGGAGGTGAACAGGTCGGCGGCCTGCGGATACTGCCAGACCACGTTGGCCTTGTCGCTGGGTACGTCCGCCTCACGTCCGTAGTTCGGCACGGTAAGGAAGGTCAGCCGGTCGCCCGGGATGTCCTTGATCTCGTTCGCGAGGCCGGACAGCGGCTTGATCCCCGCCAGTTTCTCGTCCGTTGTCAGGGACTTGGTGGCCGAGTCCAGGAAGCCGTACAGAGCGGTCGGACTGGTGAGCTTGTCCTTGGCTTTGGCAGCGAGGGCTTCCATGAACTCCTGTTGGCGGCCGATACGTCCGATGTCCGAGCCGTCACCGACGCCGTAACGGGTGCGCACGTATCCGAGGGCCTCTTCGTCCTTGACGGTCTGACAGCCGGCCTCCAGGTCCACGTGTGCCTTGTCGTCGTGTATGGCCGCCCTGGGGCAGACCTCGATGCCGTCGAGGGCGTTGACCATGCCCTTGAAGCCCTGGAAGTCGACGGACATGAAGTGGTCGATATGCAATCCGGTGGTCTGCTCCACCGTCTTGATCGTGCAGGCAGCGGCTCCTGAGACCTCGCCGCTCGATCCCCCGATGGCGAAGGCCGCATTGATCTTGGATTGCTGCGGCGTGGACATGGTCCCGTTGCCGTGTTCGCAGGCCGGAATGCTCACCCAGGAGTCCCGCGGCAAAGACACCACCGTGGCCCATTTCCTGTCCGCGGACAGATGCATGACCATCAACGTGTCCGACTGCATGGTGGTCAGACCCTTGCCGTATTTCGCATTCTCGCCGTCCCGGGAGTCGGACCCCACCACCAGGATGTTCTTTGAGCCCGGACTCTGGTTGACCGGCCGGTCGACCCCCAGCTTGTTGTCCACTCCGGCGGAGCTGATGTTCCCGTCAAGCCCTTGGTAAACCCAGGCCACCGTGCCGGCCGTCGCCAGCACGAGCACGGCCACCGCCCCGCCGACCCACATCGCTATTCGCCCGCGCCGGGTCAGCCGCCCCGGCCTTTCTCCGCCCCCGCGACGCCGGGACGGCTGTGTTCGGCGACCATGCCGCCCGCTGTCCTTCGTATCCACCCTGCCGACCTCCGGGCCCTCACGCTCGTGCATCTCGACCGCCGCTCGCGGCCCCTGAACTCTACAGCCGTGTAGAAGGAAGCCTGATTCGTCACCGCATGCGGCCACTCATCCGTAGGTGGCGGCCTCCAGAACAAGGAACAGGGCGATCGCCGCATTGAGCCGTTGGCGCGTACGCGGCGGGAGGTGCTGGTGTCTCGGGGTGTGGTCATCAGGCGGCGGCTTCCTGTGCGAGGCGGGTGCGGATGAAGTCGGTGAGAGCGTGGGCTGGAATGCGGCGGGGGTACGTGACGCCACCGACCGCGATGCAGGTGGGCCGCACCCTTGGAAAGAGTGCGGCCCACCGATCACGTCACCTACGGTGTCGTCGCTTCGTCGACAGCCCTGACGATGCTCAACGCCATCGCGTCGAAGTTCTCCCTGAAGAAGCTTGTCTTGTTGTAGAACCCCTCTTCGGAGAACCCGTCCCTCGAGATGAACGTCGTGGCCACCGAGGTCAGCGCCGAGTGGATGACATGCAGTTCGCGCGCGGTCAGAGTGAAGTCGCGGGTGGTCTTGTGATCACCCTTGAGCCTTTCGGCCAGACGGTCGATCTCCTCCTGACCGGCGCTCAGCTGTACGGCGAGAGCCTCGTCGGAGTATCCCCGCCCCTGAAGCGTCCGCAGCGCCTCGAGCATCAGGTCGGTCTGGGTCGACGTGAGGCGTGTCCTGAACGACCCCTCGACCTCGGTCATCTTGATCTGTGTTCTCATACCCGTCTGCCCCCCAACTGGACGGAAGTGGATCGGACTTCTCGAGGAACTTCGCCTTGGGCATCCGGTATCCGTGGATGTACCGGTCCTTGATGATGACGAGGAACCTCGTCGAAGGCGAGCTCGTACGGGAGGCTTCCCGGGCGTGGAAGTTCCGGCAGATGATTCGCGGGTTCGACAGTGACCCGCCGCTCTTCACGGCAGAGATGGGCCGCCCCACGCAGCCATAAGCGGTTCCCCTGTTCGTTACAGGCCGGACACGGGCCCGTGTCCTGGTGTGCCAGTTGGCACGTTTGCACGGCCTGGCGAAGGCAGAGGCTGCAAGTCTCCCCACATGCCGGACCGGGGCCAAAGGTCCTGAACTACCGTACGGGCAGTCGCCGATCCACCATGTGCGTACCGCGAGCTGCTGAAGTGCAATGAACCGGCCGCGCCCCGGGGGGCGGGTCAGAGGCTTGCGCGGGACAGTTGAGGATGCGGGCACCGATCACCGCAGTTGAAGTGTGCAGCGGTGCTGAGGGTCGGTGGGGTTGTTTCCTGTGAGCTGGTAGCTGCGTGGAGAAGCGGGAGCCGGTCTGGTCCTGGCCAGGCGTCGGGGAGGACTGAGCCGAACGGGCCGATCCCTGGCGGCCGCGCCCGGGCCTGTCCCCACCGACGCGAGCAGCTGCGGGACGTGGCATTACGCGACCGGGTCCAGCGGCGACCGGGTACAGTGCGCGCCGGCAGTCTGGTTACTTGAGGAGGGGAAGCGTGACCGACACCAGCGAAACCCGGTCCGTGGACGGTGCGGCGCATGCGACCCATCAGGGTCGACTGCGCCGCCTGATGCGTTACATCCCTTTGATCGCCCCCGTCCTGCTGTGGACTGTGCCCTGCTGGGTGCTGCTGCACGCCGGCCAGCACTGGCCGCCTCCCGTGGCGCTGGGCGGCACCGCCCTGTTCGTCCTCGGTCTGATCGTTATGCCGCTCGCGATGGCGCGCGGGCACGGCCGGCGACAGCAGGACTGGGCGGCGATCATCGGAGACACCCTCCTCGGAGTCAGCTGGGTACTGTTCACCTGGTCCGTCCTGCTCGGCGTCCTGCTGCGCCTCGCCCTGACCGTGACCGGCGTAGGCGACGGGCAGTACCGGGCCCGGATCGTCACTTGGGTAGTCCTCGGCGTAGCCGCCGTGCTGCTCGCCTGGGGGTACGCCGAGGCCCGCCGGGTGCCACGGGTGCGCCAGCTCGACGTACAACTCCCGCGCCTGGGGGCCGGCTTGGATGGCACCCGCGTCGTCCTCATCACCGACACCCACTACGGTCCGCTCGACCGTGCCCGCTGGTCGGCGAGGGTCTGCGCGAAGGTCAACACACTTGAGGCCGACCTGGTCTGCCACACCGGCGACATCGCGGACGGCACGGCCGAACGCCGCCGCGCCCAAGCCGCTCCCCTCGGCACCGTGCAGGCCACCCGGGCCCGGGTCTACGTCACCGGGAACCACGAGTACTACAGCGAGGCCCAGGGCTGGGTCGACCTGATGGACGAGCTGGGCTGGGAGCCGCTGCGCAACCGTCATCTGCTGCTCGAACGCGGCGGCGACACCCTTGTTGTCGCCGGCGTGGACGACGTCACCGCCGAGTCCTCCGGCCTGCCCGGTCACCGCGCCCACCTCGCCGGAGCCCTGAACGGCGCCGACCCCGACCTGCCCGTCCTGCTCCTGGCCCACCAGCCCAAGTTCGTCGACCGGGCCGCAGCAGGCGGCATCGACCTCCAGCTCTCGGGCCACACCCACGGCGGCCAGATCTGGCCCTTCCACCACCTCGTCCGCATCGACCAGCCCGCCCTCGCCGGCCTCAGCCGCCACGGCACCCGCACCCTCCTGTACACCAGCCGCGGCACCGGTTTCTGGGGCCCGCCGTTCCGCGTCTTCGCCCCCAGCGAGATCACCCTGCTCGTACTCCGCTCCCCGCAGCGGCCTCCCGCACCACCCCTGTGAGCGGGGCCTCCGGTAACCGGCTCTCCGGATGAGCTGTGATCGAGACTCCCCCCTTCGCCGCGGCAGTCGTTCCCGGTATTCACAGCCATGCCACAGGCGCACACCTGACACTCGCAACGGGCCACTGTCCGCCTGCGGTCAGGGCTGCGTATGTGGAGCGGCCTTCCGAAGCTGACGGGGCACAAGGGCTGGGGCGAGCTCGCGCCATTCGCGCTCCGGCAGTACCGCAGGGTCGGCGGTCAGTACTTGCAGGCAGACGTGGTCGGCTCCTGCGTCGAGGTGCTGTTGAACGCGTCGGCGGATCACGTCCGTGTCCCCGTAGGCGACGATCGCGTCCACCAGCCGTCGGCTGGGGCCGCCGACGATGTCCTCGTCGCCGAAACCGAGCCGTCGCACGTTCGCCTCCTGGTGCGGTGCCGTGGAGACGTATGCGGCGACGTGTGCCGTGGCCGCCTCCCGGGCCCGGCCGAGGTCGGTGTCCAGTACGACGGCCTGCTCGACCCCGAGAAACGCGTGCGGCCCCATGATCCGGCGTGCCCGTGCGGTGTGCTCGACAGGTACGAAATACGGGTGCGCGCCCCAGGTGCGTTCGGCGGCCAGCGCAAGCATCTTCGGGCCGAGGGCGGCCAGTACGCGGCGCGGAGCCGGGTCAGGTATCGGGCCATGGGCGGGTACGGCGTCCATGGCTTCCAGATAGGTGCGCATCGTGGTCACCGCTCGGCCGCGGGCCGGCATGGGATAGCCGTCCAGTTGATGCACGGTGTCGTCGACCCGGTGCCCGCCCAGGCCGAGTACATAGCGCCCGGGGAAGGCCTCGCCGAGCGTGCGCGCCGCGGTGGCGGTGGCGATCGGGTCCCGGAAGGCGATATTGGCTATACCGGACGCGACGGAGATGCGACGGGTTGCCGACAGCAGCAGCCACGCCTGGCCCACCGTGTCGCGGCCGAACGATTCCCCGTACCAGATGGCTCCGTAACCCAACTCTTCCATCTCCGCAGCTGATTCGCGCACGATCCCGGCGGGCTGTCCTTCATAGGAAAAGGTCCAGATCCCGACCTGGCCGAGCTCGCTCCGTGTGCCGTCCGGCATCTGCGCTCCTCACGCCAACATTCCGGAGAACCTCTCCGGTTTCAGTCCGCTACGATACGGAGAAGTTCTCCGCTTGGCTACACCGTGAAGAAGCGGTAGATGCGGGAGATGACCGAAGGGCAGGAGGACAGGACGATGAGGCCCAGGCAAAGCCCTACCTCCGCTCAACCACCGCGGCGCACCGACGCGCGACTCAACCGGGAACGCCTTGTTGCCACGGCGTGGGAAGTGTTCGCCGAAGCCGGCCCCGGAGCGTCTCTCAACGAGATCGCCCGCCGGGCCGGAGTGGGGCCCGGGACTCTCTACCGGCACTTTCCGAACCGTTCGGCCCTGCTCACCGCCGTACTCAGGGACCGGGTCGAGACACTGTGCGAGCAGGCGGAAGGGCTGCTCACCTCGGACTCCGCCGACGACGCCCTGGCTCAATGGCTGCGCGCATTCCTGGCTCATGCCCGTGCCAACCACGGCATGGGGAGCGCCCTGATGGTCGACGAACCCGGCGCGCTGGGCCTCAACTGTCATCAACTGATCCTGGACGCGGCGGCCGGTCTGCTCACTCGGGCTCAGCAGCTGGGCACAGCTCGCGTCGACCTGGCCGCCGACGACCTGGTTCAACTCGTCGTCGGAATCGCACTGTCCACGGCCCACCGCTCGGACCGCGGACAGCCCGAGCGGCTGCTGGCTCTGATGCTTGACGCCATACACGGGACACCGCACCGGGGCGGGTAAGTGATCTCCGCGTGCTCTGCACGTGAGCTCGTACCGGCCGGTGCGCGTCAGCTTGTATGCCGACACTCCTTCCTCACCCGTTTGTCGGCCTCGTCCTCAGCTCGGGCGGCGAGGTACTCGGCCCAGTCCCGTCCGGCGTAGGCGACCCAGCCAAGCGCGGTGTGGCGGTGCATCCCACCGGCGGCTGGACCCTCACTCTCGATGACGGTGCCGCCGAAGGTGAGGCGGTCGACGGCGGCGGCGCGTTGCCGGGGGTCGGCGAAGGGACCGCCCGCCACCCTCCCGGCGACGGGCCGCCCCCGTCATCACGCGGTTACGCCGCGCTTACGGAGAAGCTCGGCCCCTCGCCTTCCAGGTCGTCGAGGTATGTCGCGCGTCCGGTCATGGCATCGTCGGGGCCACGGTGCCGCCGGACACGAGCGGCCCGGCGCCGGTCCTGAACGTACGGTCATTCGCGACGAGTCGTAGGCCACCGATGCGTCCCTCGGCGATGACTACGAGATCCGTCCCCCGGTAGTACTCAGCCACCTGCGCGACCACCCCGACCCGGACCATCGCGGCGAATGCCCAGCGGACGCCGGATGTCTTCTGCGTGGCACCGGCCTCGGCCACGGACACCGCCCGGATGCGGGCCGCCGCGACGGGGGACGATCCCTGCGATCTCGGCGGCCAGTTCTGCTGAGCCCAGCAAACGGCACTGCGGGTAGTCCGACAGCACTCGGCGAGTCACTCTCTCACAAGTCGCTTCCCGGGCCCCAGATCCCCTGAGCACGTGAAATTCCTGATGGCTTCGGTCATGTACTGGCGTCCGGCTGCACCCGTCAGCTTGTCCGTCAACTCCTTCCCCTTTCTCGCCGGCAGGTCGGCGCAGGCGGAGCCCAGGCCACGGGGGCTCCAGCCGAGGACGTTCTGAAATTTCTTCAAACATCTTGTCAACAATCTGGTTGATGACCTAGCTTCCCTGCATACCCCCAATTCACCGAGGAGTGACCGATGCCTGCCGAAGCAGTTGCCCGGAGCCGCGGGGTGCACCGTCACGGCTCCCAGACCGCGCTTCCTTGCCTGTTCATGCGAGGCGGCACGTCACGGGGGCCGTTCTTCGACGCGCGACTGCTGCCCGAGGACACCAGGCTCCGAGACGCCGTACTGCTGGCCGCACTGGGATCACCCGATCCGCGCCAGATCGACGGCATCGGCGGCGGGCACCCGTTGACCAGCAAGGCCGGCATCGTGGGGCCGGGAACGGAACCCGGCATCGATGTGGAGTGGACCTTCGTCCAGGTGCAGCCCGGCGGGGACACCGCCGACACCTCCTCCAACTGCGGCAACATGCTGGCCGCCGTGCTGCCGTTCGCCGTCGAGACCGGCATGGTCGTCCCCGACACCGACCGCACCACAGCCCGCGTCCGCACCCGCAACACCGCGATGGTCGCCGACATCACCGTCGCCACCCCGAAAGGACCCGACGGTACGCGGCACGTCGATTACCGCGGCCAGGCCCGCATCGACGGTGTCCCCGGCTCCGCCGCTCCGGTCGAGATCGGGTTCCTGGACACAGCCGGCTCCGTCGCGGGCTCCCTGCTCCCCACCGGGCGCACGCGCGACACCGTCGACGTACCCGGAACCGGCGCCGTCGAGGTCACCCTGATCGACAACGGCCAGCCCCTGGTGATCGTGGCGGCCGGGCGCCTGGGCGCCACCGGCTACGAGACACCGGCACAGATCGACGCCGACGACCGGCTCAAGGCACGGGTCGAGGCCCTGCGCCTGGTCTGCGGCGAAGCCATGGGCCTGGGTGACGTCACGGAGAAGAACTACCCGAAGATGACGTTGGTGGCGCCGCCGCAGCAGGGAGGCACCCTCTCCACGCGCAGCCTCATCCCCCGGGTGTGCCACCAGTCCATCGGCGTGCTGGCGGCCGTCACGGCCGCGACCGCCTGCGTACTCGAAGGCAGCGTCGCCCGCGACGTCGCCGCCGACGTGTCCGGCACGGAGCCCACCGTCTGCGTCGAGCACCCGTCCGGCGAGTTCAGTGTCACCCTCGGCACCGACCCGAGTGACCCCCAGCTCGTCACGCGCTCCGCGCTGCTGCGCACCGCCCGGCTCATCATGGCCGGCGATCTGCTCGTCCCCCGATCCATTTGGGATCCCGCCCCCGCTACTTTTCAGGAGAACGCCGCGTGATCATCGACGTCCATGGCCACTACACGACGGCGCCCGCCCAGCTGGGGGTCTGGCGGGAGGCCCAGACCGCCGCGCTCACCGACCCGGCCCAGTCACCCCGTCCGACCGGGCCCGTCATCAGCGACGACCAGATCCGCGAGTCCGTCGAAACCAACCAGCTGCGTCTGATGGACGATCGCGGCATCGACGTCACCGTCTTCTCACCACGCGCCTCGTTCATGGCCCACCACATCGGCGACTACGCCACCTCCTCCGCCTGGGCCCGCGTCTGCAACGACCTGTGCCATCGCGTCAGCGAGCTGTACCCCGAGCGATTCGCCCCCGGAGCCATGCTGCCGCAGTCACCGGGAACCGATCCGGCCACCGTCATCCCCGAACTCGAACGTGCCGTGCTGGAGCTGGGCGCCGTCTCCGTCAACATCAACCCGGACCCCTCCGGTGGCCACTGGACCGCACCACCGCTGACCGACCGTTCCTGGTACCCGGTGTGGGAGAAGCTCACCGAGCTGGACGTACCGGCCATGGTGCACGTCTCCACCAGCTGTAATCCGGCCTTCCACACCACCGGGGCGCACTACCTCAACGCCGACACCACCGCGTTCATGCAGCTTCTGGGCGGGGACCTGTTCGCCGATTTCCCTGAGCTGCGTCTCATCATCCCGCACGGCGGCGGCGCCGTGCCGTACCACTGGGGACGTTTCCGGGGCCTGGCGCAGGCGCTCGGTAAGCCGGAGGCGGTGGAGTCACTGTTGCGCAACGTCTTCTTCGACACCTGCGTCTACCACCAGCCAGGCATCAACCTGCTGCTGGACGTGGTTCCGCATGCCAACATCCTCTTCGCCTCCGAGATGATCGGGGCCGTGCGTGGCATCGACCCGCACACCGGCCATCACTTCGACGACACCCGCCGCTACCTGGAGAACGCGGGCCTGTCAGGCGAACAACTGACCGCGATCGAGGAGGGGAATGCCCGGCGTGTCCACCCCCGTCTGGACGTCCGCCTGACTGCCCAGGGCCGCTGACCCCCGGCCCACCCACAGCCCAGGCCTTCGATCACGCACGACAGCGCAAGGAGCCACACCATGCACGAACTCGGAATCGTCCACCGGAACACAGACCGCGCCGACCGCGCGGCGGTCGAGGCGCTGTCCCGCTTCGGCGTCGCCACGGTCCATGAGGCCATGGGCCGACTCGGCTTGCTGCGTCCCTACATCCGGCCTGTCTACGAGGGTGCGAAAGTCTGCGGAACCGCTGTCACCGTGCTGCTGCAGCCCGGCGACAACTGGATGCTGCATGTGGCCGCCGAGCAGGTGCGGGAGGGCGACGTGGTCGTCGCCGGCTGCACCACCGAGAGCGAGGACGGCTTCTTCGGTGAACTGCTCGCCACCTCCCTGCGCGCCCGCGGAGCCATGGGGCTGGTCATCGACGGCGGCTGCCGCGACGTCGACGAGTTGCGGCAGATGGACTTCCCCGTCTTCGCCCGTGCCGTCAACGCCAAGGGCACCGTCAAGGCCACGCTCGGTTCGGTCAACGTTCCCGTCGTTGTCGCCAACGCCCTGGTCAACCCGGGTGACGTGATCATCGCTGACGCCGACGGCGTCGTAGTGGTCCCCGCCGCCCGGGCCGCCGCGGTCGCCGAGGCCGCCGCCGGGCGTGAGGCCGTCGAGGAGAGTAAGCGACAACGGTTCAAGGCAGGAGAACTGGGCCTGGACATGTACGCCATGCGCGGGCCCCTGGCCGAGCTCGGCCTGACCTACGTCGACTGACGGCACGAGGAGCATTCGATGACTGACCAGGTCTTCACCGTCACCCCCGGCTGGCTCGACTGGTACCACGACCCCGCCAAGCCCGCCTTCGCCCTGCCGGCGGGGGCTGTGGACGCCCACTGCCACGTATTCGGCCCCGCCGCCGAGTTCCCCTTTGCGGCCGAACGCAAGTACACGCCCGTCGACGCTTCCAAGCACGACCTGTTCGCCCTCCGCGACCACCTCGGCATCGAGCGCAACGTCATCGTGCAGGCCACCTGCCACGGTGCTGACAACAGCGCTCTCGTGGATGCCCTGCGCACGGCAGGCGACCTGGCCCGCGGGGTGGCCACCGTTCGTCCCGACGTGAGCGACGAGGAACTACGGCGCCTGCACGACGCGGGAGTGCGGGGTGTGCGCTTCAACTTCGTCCGACGCCTGGTGGACGCCGCGCCCACCGAGGCGCTGACGACCATCGCCCGCAGGATCGCCCCGCTGGGATGGCACGTCGTCCTCTACTTCGAAGCTCCGGACCTGGCAGACCTGGAGACGTTCTTCGCCTCCCTGCCGGTTCCGCTCGTCATCGACCACATGGGCCGTCCCGACGTCACCCTGAGCCCGGACGGGCCCGAATTCGCGCGCTTCCTGCGCTTCGTCGAGACCAACGACGTCTGGGTCAAGGTCTCATGCCCCGAGCGCCTGACAGTCAGCGGACCGCCCGCCCTGGGCGGCGAGCGCCAGGCCTACCGCGATGTCGTGCCGTTCGCACGCAAGGTCGTCGACGAGTTCACCGACCGGGTTCTGTGGGGCACCGACTGGCCCCACCCCAACCTCAAGAACCACATGCCCGACGACGGCCTGCTCGTGGACCACATCCCGCATGTCGCCACGACACCTGCCCGGCAGCGGGCCCTGCTGGTCGACAACCCCCGTCGTCTGTACTGGCCCGCAGAGGCCGGCTGACCGCAAGACCTTCGGCCCGGCAACGGTGCCGCGTCCCCCTCCCCAGGAGCGTGCAGTGCAGCACACCACCAACGCGGCCAACCGGCTCGACCGGTTGCCCATATCGAGATTCCACAAGACCACCCTCTGTGCGGTGGCGTTCGCCTACTTCTTCGAGTTCGCGGACATCAACACCTTCGCCATCACGGCCCCCGTGGTACGCGAACACTGGGGTGCCGATGTCAATAACATCGCTTATGTGACCTCGTTGTCCTTCGTCGGCATGTTCATCGGGGCTGTCGTCGGCGGCGGACTGGCCGACCGGCTGGGACGCAGGCGCACGCTCACCCTGACCACGCTGTGGTTCACCGTGTGGTCCTTCGCATGCGTCTTCGCCTGGGACATCTGGTCCCTCGGCGTCTTCCGCGTACTGACCTCGGCGGGCCTGTCCGCGATGACCGTCGTCGCCGTCGTCTACATCAGCGAGCTCTACCCACGGGCCAAGCGTGGCAAATTCCAGGCATACGCCATCACCATCGGCATCTGCGGCACACCCGTCACCAACCTCATCGCCTCCATGGTCGTGCCGATGTCCGACTGGTCCTGGCGCCTGGTCTACCTATGGGGCTCGCTCGGCGTGTTGTTCCTGCTCTTCGTGCGGAAACTCGAGGAGTCCCCGCTGTGGCTCGAGTCCCGAGGCCGCCACGAGGAGGCCGACTCCGTCCTCGAGCGGATCGAGGCGGGCGCGGTAGCCGAACACGGCGAGTTGCCTCCCGCTCATGACCCGCAGCCCCAGGTCCCGGCAGGCAGGACCGGTCTGGGCATGCTCAAGGACCGGAAGTTCCTGTTCCCCACGATCCTGCTGTCGGTCCTGTGGATCACCCAGACCATCGGCTTCTTCGGCTACTCCAGCTGGGCGCCGACACTGCTGGCCGCCGAGGGCGTCAGTGTGGAGGACTCGATCTTCTACGTCGCCCTGACGACGGTGGGCGCCCCGCTCGGCTCCTTCCTCGCGGCGATGGTCACCGACCGGTTCGAGCGCAAGTGGTGCCTGGTGGTATTCGGGCTGATCATCGCCGCGTCCGGCCTGATGTACGGACTGACCTTCACCCCGGTACTGATCGTCGTCTTCGGGTTCCTGGTCAACCTCTTCGAGCGCGGCTACACCGCCCTGGCCTACGCGTACTCGCCAGAACTCTATGACACCCGCGGCCGTTCGCTCGGCACCAGCATCGCCTACGGCCTGGGACGGCTGTCGAACGCAGTCGGCCCGCTGATGATCGCCGGCATCTACAACGGCGTCGGCTACGAGGCGGTCTTCATATTCATCGCCGGAACGTGGACCGCCGGAGCCATCGTGCTGGCCCTCTTCGGCCCGGCCACGCGCCGCCGACGCCTGGCGGCGCAGGAGAAGCAGAAGGCCGTCCAGGCGGCATCCTGAAGCGCCGGGATCACGACAGGCACAGCTCGGGGTGGGGGGGGGGGGGGGGGGCGGGGCGCCCCCCCCCCCCCGGCCGGGCGGCGAGGCCCGCAGCCCGAGACCACGCCGAAACACAGGAGGGAGGGGGCGGGGGAGCGGCCCCCCCC